>NZ_FUYJ01000004.1:0-298052 GCF_900167515.1 Sporosarcina newyorkensis
CATATGCAAAAATAAAGCTCAGATTTTACTAATTTTTTCAGTTTAAGCAATTAGATCATGACGGGGGATGGCTTCTTTCGCTCGCTATATAGGATTGGAGCGGAAGACGGTCGACTCCTGGGGGATCAGCGTGCGTCTTGAGACCCCGCAGGAAGCGAAGCGAACGAGGAGGCTCAAGGCCACGCCCCCCGGAAAGCGTACCGTCTGGAGCGGAAATCCCGGGGTGCTCACTAGCTGTGGTTTCACACGCCTATTCGGATAGTAAATCATAGTACGTATCTTTTATTCTAACAAAACCCTTGACTAGAGGTAAGAAAGCGTCCCTGCCCGCAGCGGAAATCCCATAGGCAGCTCCAAGTCTGCAATACCTTTGCATTAGAAAAAACCGAACAATTTTACAAAACTTCGTTGGAATGTTTTGTAATCATTCGGTTTTTTATCGTTTTGAACCCTTTTGTCCCAGCCTCTTTTATTGGTTATACATTTTTCACTTATTCACTTTGAGCAGAAGCACTTACCAATACGGAAGAAGGACCTTCTTTCATCGTAACTGGCTGTGTCTTCGTTTCACTAGCTTTCTGTTTTGTCTGCTTCTTTCCCGAAGGCACCATATTGAAGATGATATTTAAGAAAATCGCAGTTAAACTCCCTAACACAATCCCATTACTCGTTAAAATTTGCACACTGTCTGGCAATTTTGCAAACAGATCCGGTACAACTGAGACCCCTAGACCAATTCCAATCGAACACGCAACGATCATCGCATTGTCCTGAGATTTCGATATGACTGGGCTCAGCATTTTAATTCCTTGAGCGACCACCATTCCGAACATCGCAACCATCGCCCCTCCAAGGACAGCATTCGGGACGATTGTAGCAAGTGCTGCAACTTTAGGTAAGAAGCCCAATGAAATCAGCATGACCGCTGTCACTAAAATGACGCGGCGTGATTTGACACCTGACAACTGCATTAAACCAACATTTTGTGAAAACGTCGTATATGGAAAGGCATTGAAAATTCCACCGATGACAGAAGCCAATCCTTCTGCACGGTAACCTTTTTCCAGTTTACTTTTATCAATCTCTTCATCACAAATGTCTCCAAGCGCGAAATACACACCTGTCGACTCTACTAATGAAACCATTGCAACCAACGTCATGATTGCAATCGGCAACAAGTGAAAAGTTGGTGTCGCTAAGTAAAACGGAAGCACCATATGCACATAGGAAGCATCTTGTACATTTGAAAAGTCCACGATGCCTAAGAATACAGCCGCCACAGTACCTCCTACCAATCCAAGCAAGATCGCAATCGACTGCAAGAAACCTGTAGAGAATCTATACATCAGCACGATAAACAACAAGGTACCAAATGACAAACCAATATTCGTCAGTGAGCCAAAATCAGAAGCCCCTTGACCGCCACCCATATTATTTATCGCAACTGGAATCAATGTAATTCCAATAATTGTCACGACCGAACCTGTCACAACGGGAGGGAAGAAACGAACTAAGCTTCCAAAAAACCGGCTGATGAAAAAGATAATCACTCCAGAAGCGATGACCGCACCGTAAATAGCCGAAATCCCATATTCATTTCCAATCAAAATCATTGGGCCGACTGCCGTGAACGTACAGCCGAGCACAACAGGCAAGCCAATACCGAAATATTTATTACGCGAAATTTGTAAAATCGTTGCAATTCCGCACATCAGAATATCAATCGACACGAGATACGTCAGCTGTGTTGGTGTCAAACCGATAGCGTTCCCAACGATCAGAGGGACTAATACAGCTCCAGCATACATAGCTAGTAAATGTTGAAAACCAAGCAAGGTAGTTTTCATTAGAAGGCTTCCTCCCCGACGAATTGCACTTTTCCATCCTGCAAGGACTGTAGTTCCGCCAATGATTCCAGTCGAATCCCGGCCTTACGTATTAATTCCCCGCCTGGTTGGAATGCTTTTTCAATGACAATACCTACACCAGCGATTTTTGCGCCTGCTTGTTCTGCAATATCTATTAATCCAAGTGCTGCTTGTCCATTCGCTAAGAAATCATCGATCAACAACACGGTGTCTTCATTGGAAATGAAATCTTTAGAAACCGAAATATCATTTGATTCATTTTTCGTGAATGAATGTACTTTTGCGGAGTAGAGATGATCCGTCAATGTAAGAGATTTTCGTTTTCTCGCAAAGACGACAGGTACACCTAAAATTAGGCCAGCCATCGTGGCAGGAGCAATTCCTGAAGATTCAATCGTGACGATCTTTGTGATGTTCTGGTCACTAAACCGCGCAACGAATTCCTTCCCGATTTCCTGCATCAGTACTGGATCGATTTGATGATTTAAAAACGAATCGACTTTCAATACCTCTTCCGATAATACTTTACCATCTTGTCGAATCTTTTCTTTTAACAACTCCACTTGTGTTTTGCTCCCTTCAAATGTACGAATAAAAAAAGCGTACATGCCATTTCCCCATATAAACTATGAGAGAGCGGCATCTACGCTTTTAAAGATGAAAAAGCATTTTCCTGTCGAACGACAAAGAAATCTGCTTTTCATACTCCTCATAGGCGACCCATTTACGGTAGATCGGTAGAAACTTGCGGGCCATATTCCCGCGATTATATGAGTTCTATTTAACTGAATGGTAATAGTATAGCATGATTCGACTACATTTCAATACTTAATTCTTCCAATTAAACTCATTGGATCCTTTCCTTTTGGAGCTTGGACATATTCCTGTCAAAAAAATTATGTATCATAACTTCAGGAGAGATGTAATAAAAAGCAATGACTGCTATTCCACTCGCTTTTTTCCCATTGTCAAACAAAAATGATAGAGGACAAATAAATCACCAAGCCGACTGTAAAGCTGCTGATCACAGTAGTAAACAAGACAATTTGCGCTGCCAGTTCAGCCTCTATATCGTACTCCAATGCCAGAGTGGAACTGTTCCTTGACGTCGGGAATGAACTTGCGATCCATAAAGACTGAGCTGTGACACCGTCAATCTTCAACAGCATGATAAGAAGAAGCGCAACAGTCGGTGAAAGAATGAGGCGCCCGAATGCGCTCAAAAAAATCAGTCGATTCCATAGCGCCTTCACTTTTATTTGCGCTAATTGTGCGCCTAATGTAATGAGTGCAATCGCGATGAATGCGTTGGATAAATGTTCGATCGGCAATTCAACGAAGAGAGGCAATTGGATGTTTGCCAAGTTCAGAAATGCCCCGAGCCAAAGTGCATGAATGATCGGCATCTTAATAAATTGTTTCAGAATGGCCGCTCCTGATTGTGTCGCAGAAACTAGATTATATAAACCATAGGAATACGTCAGGAGATTTTGATAGACGATCAAGACAATTTGAATTGAGACACCGAGCGGATTTGCATGGAAAACCAATTGGCTGACCGGCAATCCATAGTTACCAGAGTTAATGAGGACAATACTATTTTTCATTACTGCGGATTGCTGGCGGTTTAGACGCAGCATTTTACTGAATAGATGACCTATGACAATCAGCGAAGTACTGAATAATACAACAAAAAATAAAACATCCAGCAAGACTTTCACATTGATCACCGTATGGTATAAATTCATGAATACAGCAGCCGGGATGAGACAATACGTTAAGATATTCCCTAACGCCTTAACGTTAAAAGTAAATTTTATTTGCAAAACAACCCCAATTGCTAATAAAATTAGCATCGGTGTGATAACATTTACGAAGACTATGAGTAAATATTCCACTAGGAGATCTCCTTTCTGTTCTTATAGCCATATACTTCTTGGATCGATCTTCATTAATAGGAGGCTTCACTATTTTGAATTCAAAAAACGTACGACCGAACAAACATTTACATTTTCCAAAGAGTCAGTGGATCCTGTTAGCCGGCATTCTATTTATCGCCGCAACGATTCGATCACCACTGACATCTGTAGGACCTATTATCGGGGCCATTCGAGACCAATTGCAAATATCCAATTCGCTAGCGGGCTTCTTGACAACGATTCCGTTGCTCGCTTTTGCTATTGTTTCACCATTCGTGCCTCGTATATCAAAAAAATACGGCATGGCGCCCACTCTTTTTTATTCGTTGATTGTACTAATGGCAGGTATTACTCTGCGCTCTGTAGGATCTAGCAGCTTACTACTAATTGGTACATTTTTAATAGGTGTAGGCATCGCTTTTGCGAATGTTCTACTTCCCGGCTTGCTGAAACTGAGTTTTCCATTACATATCGGATTGATGACAGGCTTGTATTCCGTTTCCATGAATATATCCGCAACACTCGCGTCCGGGATCGCTGCACCCATTGCCAATAACACTACATATGGATGGCAAGGTGCGCTCGGCATCTGGGGTGTCATTACATTTATAGCTATCATCGTGTGGATTCCGCAAATCCGAAAAAAACCCGAAACCGAAAAAGAAGTAACGAATGACTTGAAAGCACGTCCGAAAACTCCGCTTTGGCGTTCGCCAATTGCCTGGAGCGTCACTTTTTTCATGGGCTTCCAATCCTTTTTGTTCTATACAACTTCCTCCTGGATACCCGTGGTTCTTCAGACGACCGGCTTATCGAACGAAGCAGCCGGCTGGATGCTGTCTCTGGTCCAATTCGCACAGTTACCTATGTTGTTTATCATACCGATGATTGCAGATAGATTGAAAAATCAACGCGTGCTTGTCGTCGCTATATTTGCATGTTATTTTATCGGATATGCCGGCGTGCAATTTGGCAGCGAAAACTTGACTGCGTTATGGATGATTTTCATCGGACTTGGCGGAGGCTCTGCATTTGGTCTATCGATGATGTTCTTTACATTGCGGACCAACACACCTGAAGAAGCCGCTTCTCTTTCCGGCATGGCACAGTCCGTCGGATACCTACTTGCAGCGGTCGGTCCTGTTCTTTTCGGTTATTTGCACGACTGGACAGGTTCTTGGACAACTCCGCTCTATGCATTCATGTTTATCGCATTCTTGGTATTCGTAAGCGGGATGTATGCAGGAAAAAATCGAATCATTTCTCAAGATCCAAAGGCTTCATGATAAAAAGAGCAAGTGCTGTTGCACTTGCTCTTTTATTCATGCAAATACAAACTCTGCAGAAATTGGACAATGATCGCTCCCCAAGATCTCTGCATGAATTTCACTTGTTTGAAGTGTTGACTGAAGACGATTTGAAATGAGCAAATAGTCAATCCGCCAGCCAATATTACGAGCTCTTACATCCCGCATATAGGACCACCACGTATAAGCCCCTTCTTGGTTAGGGTGCAAATAGCGAAACGTATCAATGAATCCCGAATCAAGCAAACGTGTCATCTTCGCACGCTCTTCTTTCGTAAACCCTGAATTGCCATAGTTGGATTTCACATTGCAAATATCAATCTCTTCGTGTGCAACATTTAAATCTCCACAGTAAATAACAGGTTTCTGTGCGTCTAGTTCTGTTAAATGAGCGAGCATTTCATCTTCCCATTTTAATCTGTAGGAAAGACGTGCCAAGTCTCTCTGTGAATTCGGAGTATAACAGTTCACTAAGAAGAACTTTTCAAACTCTAGCGTCAGTACACGACCCTCCGCTTCACTGTCTTGCCCATTCAATCCATATTGGACAGATAGCGGTCGTTGCTTTGTAAAAACAGCCGTGCCGGAATAACCTTTTTTCTCTGCGTAATTCCAATAGTGTTCATATCCGTCAAACGGCAATTCAATTTGTCCTTCTTGGCATTTGATTTCCTGAACACAAAAAATATCCGCTTGCATTTGCTCAAAAAAGTCATTGAACCCTTTTTTCACGCAAGCCCGTATGCCATTGACATTCCAAGATACTACCTTCAACTTTACACAACCTATCTAAATTTAATTGCCATTGAAACTAACAGCTAATTTTGCAGCCAGTGCCGCATTCGATTTAACCAATGCGATATTCGCTTCCAAGCTTTTTCCGTCCGTCAACTGCTGGACTTTCTTCAACATATACGGGGTGAGGTCTTTACCGCTTATTCCTAACTGTTTCGCCTCTATTAACGCATTCGATACAAGCTGATCCATATAGTGCTGATCCATCGCATATTCTTCAGGAATTGGATTGGCAATTATCGTACTGCCTTCTAAACCGAGATTCCATTTGACACGCAGCATTTCCGCCATTAATTCGATATCGTCCACTTGATAGTCTACACGATGTTCACTGCCCCTCGTATAAAAAGCAGGAAAAATATTCGTCCGGTAGCCTATAACCGGGACCCCTTTAGTCTCCATGTATTCGAGTGTCTTACCTAAATCAAGTATGGATTTAGCCCCTGAACAAACGACTGCTACACTCGTAAGTGCAAATTCCTCTAAGTCCGCAGAAATATCCAACGTCTCCTCGACACCACGATGAACCCCTCCAATTGCACCTGTCGTGAATACACGAATACGCGCCAAATCCGCGAAAAACATCGATGCTGCTACAGTCGTAGCACCAGGCTTCTTGGTAGCGATAAGATAACTTATATCTCGTCTGGACGCTTTGATAACCCCCTTGCTATCGCCAAAACTTTCCAACTCTTCATCCGACAACCCTATTTTAATCTTGCCGTCCATGATTGCAATCGTAGCAGGCACTGCTCCGTTTTCTCGAATAATCTGCTGAACCTCACGTGCAGCTTTTACATTTTCCGGATAAGGCATTCCATATGTAATGATTGTCGACTCCAACGCAACTAAAGGTTTGCCATATTTCATCGCTTCTTTGACTTCTTCCGAATAAGATACATATCTTCTCATCTGAGTTCCCCCTTTACCGTCCAATAACTTTACCCCCATACCAAAGATAAACATACTCTATCATTTGTTCAATGTTCTTCCGCAATGATTTGTTCGATCTGATAGCTTTCCAGATTCCATCCCGTCGGTTGATCCAACACCAACTGGGACAACAATTTACCGACGAACGGACCCACTGTTAAACCTGAAGACCCGAGTCCGTTGGCTACCCAGATCATCGGATGATCGGGCAATCGGCCAATGACCGGCATAAAGTTCGGTGTATGCGGTCGAATTCCAACTCTTACCTCGGCAACTTCAGCATCCTTCAAACCCGGCGCCACCGGTAACACATTCGTCAATACTTCTAGTATACCACCAGCTGTTGGCCGAGTATCAAAATTGTCTGTATTTTCATGTGTTGCCCCTGCAACAAATTTCCCGTCTTCAAACGGCACAATATATTGTGTGGCGGGCGGCATGATGACGGGCCAATCCCCTGATGTATTGTATGATGTCTGCAAGTGAAGTATCTGTGCTTTCTGGCCATAGACTAACAGCGTCTTCCCTAAAGGCTCTGTAAATTCATTAGCCCATGCACCTGCAGCTAAAATGACTTGATCCCCTTTGATTATCTGATTTCCAACGATGACACCACTGACACTCCCACCTGTCATGTAAGGAACAGCAGAACCTTTAATCAACTGCACCCCTCTTTTTACCACGACTCGCTCTAAGGCTTCGCGCAAGGCCTGGCCATCCACTTTGGCAGCCCCTGTGATTCTAACAGAACTATATTCGTCTGAGAGCGCAGGGAAATATTTCGCCGTTTGCGTCATGTCCAATAACTCCACTTCTCCGATTTCGGGAGATGATTTTTTGCGCCCTTCCAATAAATCCATTTTCTTATGTAAACGTTCACGCTCGGTATGGATAGCCAAGGCTCCAACTTTCTTATATCCTGTTTCAGTTTCTCCTTCCTCTTCCAGTGATCGAATCAACTCGGGATAATAGGCTGCTCCTGCTGTTGCTAGTGCATACCATGCCTTGTTTCGTCGCTGCGAAGCCCAAGGACAGATAATGCCTGCCGCCGCTCTCGTCGCTTGCCCTGGTTCCTGTCGATCGATTACAATGACTTCCACATCTTGATTGGATAGATGATACGCAGCAGAAATTCCGACGATCCCCGCACCGATAATAATGATTTTCTTCATACTAAATTAACTCCTTTTTATATACTTTTCAAATTCGACAAATTTTTCACTTTATTTTTTCTGAAAAAGCAGTATAATGATTCTATTCGAAAGATTTTTCGGAATATTCTACATCCAGAGGAGATCTGATGATTATGACAAGAGTACCTATGCAAATACAACTTACACAAAGCAAAAAAGAAAAGCCAGATCCAGCAACTTTAGTTTTCGGGAAAACATTTACGGATCACATGCTCATCGTAGATTACGAGGAAGGCAAAGGCTGGCACAGTCACCGTATCGTACCCTATGCACCACTGACGCTTGATCCTGCAGCTATCGTCTTCCATTATGGGCAAACAGTTTTCGAAGGAATGAAAGCATATAAATCGGAAGAAGGAACGATCCGTATGTTCCGTCCTGAAGAAAATATGAAACGCCTCAATTATTCATTAGATCGTTTGTGCATGCCGCGAATCGATGAAGAGAATGCCTTATACGCACTAAACCAGCTTCTGCAAATCGACAAAGATTGGATTCCGACTCTCGATGGGACTTCATTATATATTCGACCATTTGTAATTGCAACGGAAGCTTTCCTTGGCGTAGCACCTGCTAAGAAATATCAATTTTTCATGATTCTTTCTCCGGTAGGTTCTTATTATAAAGAGGGAATCCATCCTGTAAAGATTCTGGTTGAAAATGAATTTGTTCGCGCCACAAAAGGCGGTACAGGAAGCGCGAAAACAGCCGGCAATTATGCTTCAGCATTAAAAGCACAAGAAGTAGCCGATCAACAAGGCTATTCACAGGTGCTTTGGTTAGACGGTGTGGAGCGTAAGTACGTAGAGGAAGTAGGCAGCATGAACATTTTCTTCAAAATCAACGGAGAAGTCGTGACGCCTGCAATCAACGGCAGTATTCTGGAAGGTATCACACGGAAGTCTATACTACAGCTACTACGTCATTGGGAAGTACCTGTGGCCGAACGAAAAATTTCGATGGACGAAATTCGAAATGCCTATGAAAATGGGCAGCTGGAAGAAGTTTTCGGTACCGGAACAGCCGCTGTCATCTCTCCAGTAGGCGAACTGAATTGGGATGGCTATAAAATGATCATCGGCAATGGAGAAACTGGAGAGCTTTCAAAAAAACTGTACGACACACTGACAAATATCCAAACAGGCAAAGAAAACGATCCTTTCAATTGGGTCTACGAAATCAAAAAACATATTGCTCAACTTGCTTGACCGTGGATGAGAATAGAAACTGCCCAAAAAGTCATTTCAACCTGACTTTTTGGGCGTTTTTTTGTATAAAAAAATCTTTTGTACATCTTAGTCAGTCAGTTTTCACTGCTGTAGAGAAATGCGCGGTACACGGCTGGTCTGTTTCGTTAGGCAGGAGGTTTGGAGCAGAGCTGCTTGACAACTGTACGGTCCAAAAGGGTTTTGGTTCAGTCCGACAACACATTGATGCGTTCTTCTGCTCCCTCTTGCTTTATAACTTAAAAAAGGCTGACACTGAAAGATCGTTTCACTTTCAGAACAGCCTCCTCTTTCTATTTATACAGATAGCAACGCGGCATCACTTGTCAACTGCTCACCACGAATTCGTTGGAATTCATCCATCAGCTTCGCAATTGTCAAGCCTTGCTTTTCTTCTTCTTCCACTTCTAATATGATCTGTCCCTTATCCATCATGATCAAACGATTTCCAAGATCCAGTGCCTGCTGCATATTATGCGTCACCATCAAAGTCGTCAACCTTTCATGCTCGACTAACCTCTTCGTCAAATCCGTGATCAACTCTGCACGAGAAGGGTCTAGTGCCGCCGTATGCTCGTCCAACAATAAAATTGACGGCTGAGTAAACGTAGCCATTAACAGCGACAACGCTTGCCGCTCTCCGCCGGACAACAATCCCACTTTAGCAGACATTCGATTTTCTAAATTTAAGTGCAATGTTTCAAGAGACGTACGAAACAACTCTTTCCGCTTTTTGTCTACACCGCGATGAAGCGAACGACGTTTATTGCGTGAATAAGCCATCGCCAAATTCTCTTCTATCGTCATTGTCGGTGCTGTGCCTGCCATCGGATCTTGAAAAACCCGCCCGATCATTTTCGAACGCTTAAACTCGGCTAATCTCGTTACGTCTTTACCGTCAAGATAAATATTACCAAAGTCAGGCGTCAATGCACCTGATATCATATTCATCATCGTGGACTTCCCTGCTCCATTACTTCCGATTACTGTAACAAAATCACCAGGATGCAAATGAAGATTAATCTGGTCGAGCGCCACTTTTTCGTCTGGGGTAGCTTCATTGAAAGTTTTATTGATTTGATCCAGTTTCAACAATCCTATGACCCCCTTGTGCTGCTTTCATTTCCATTCGCTCGGCTTGTCGACGTGCTTTTCGGGCTTTTTCCCGTCTCTTTTCTAAAATTTGCGGGATAATCAATGCCGCGATCACAATGATCGCAGTAATCAATTTCATATCGCCGGAGTCAAGAAACTTCACTCGCAAGGAAAGACCTAACACAATTCGATAAATGACAGCCCCGAAGATGACCGCCAATGTCGTACGGAAAATTGTTTTTGTTCCGAATATCGCCTCACCAATTATGACAGAAGCTAAACCTATGATGATCATTCCAATTCCCATTCCGTTATCGGCGAACTTACCATACTGGGCTATCAATGAGCCCGAGAATGCCACCAACGCATTGGAAATTCCTAATCCTAAAATTACGAGAGTATCTGTATTCGCGGAAAAGCTGCGAATCATTTTTTTATTATCTCCTGTCGCACGTATAGCCAATCCGACTTCCGTCTGCAAAAACCAATCGGCAATCAGTTTAATCAGGATCGTCACCAAAATCATCAAGAACAAAGTGCCCCATGTCGCAGGTAAATGTTCAATACCCAGGCCTGACAGGAAGCCATTTATAGCCCCATCAATTCCAAGGTCGCTCCAAAAACCTTGGAACTTGCTGAAAATCGTTTCTGCATTCAAGAGCGGGATGTTCGGGCGTCCTACTGAACTTTCAGTAGTCAGTCCCATTATCCGAAGGTTTATCGAGTAGAGAGCTATCATCATGAGGATTCCGGATAAAAGTGGATTGATTTTTCCTTTGGTATGTAATAAGCCTGTTATACATCCCGCAAAAAAACCGACGACAATTGCGGTTAGTGTTGCAACGAGTGGATGGTAATCAAATACAATCATCGTGGCCGCCACTGCTGCTCCTGTCACAAAACTTCCGTCCACCGTCAAATCTGGAAAATCAAGCACTCGGAATGTAAGATACACTCCGAGCGCCATGATCGCATAGATGATGCCCTGCTCAACTGAGCCAAATACAGCTGAAAACATGCAAGATCATCTCCTAACTTATTCTACCGTTTCGGCATTCCAATCGTCTTGGATTTCAAGACCGATTGTTTCAACAGTCTTCTTATTCACTACTAATTTTAAATTCTGGGGAACTTGTACAGGTAAAGAATCAGGAGTTGCTTCCCCTTTTAGAATCTTCGCTGCCATTTCACCCGCTTCATAACCGATATCGTAGTATTCGAAGCCGTAAGCCCCCAAGCCTCCTCTTTCAACTGAATCGAATTCCCCAACCATCATCGGAATCTTATTATCATTTGCAACAGAAACGACGGATTCCAAAGCCGAAACTACTGTATTGTCTGTAATGATATACAGTGAGTCGACTGAACCAACCAATGACTCAGCTGCCTGTTTCACGTCAGCAGATGTAGCAACAGAAGCTTCGACTACTTCCATGTCCATATCTTTCAAAATTTCTTTCACCTGATCTACTTGAAGACGTGAATTCTGCTCTCCAGAGTTAAAGATCATACCTACTTTTTTGGCACCAATTTGTTCTTTCAAAAATTTCATTGTGTTCGAGATTGCATCAGGATGGTTATCAATTGTGCCCGTCACATTTCCACCAGGTTCTTCATTGGAAGCAACCAGTTCTGCCGCTACTGCATCCGTAACAGATGTAAAGACAATTGGGATATCTTGTGTAGCGCTTGCCGCTGCCTGAGCACTTGGTGTAGAGTTGGCGAAAATCAAATCTACTCCAGCTCCTGCCAGGTTATTAGCAATCGTAGAGTTTGAACTATTGTCATTTTGCGCATTTTGTTTATCGTATTCAACATCTAACCCTGCATCTTTAATCGCTTTTTCAAAACCTTTTAGTGCAGAATCTAAAGATGGGTGTTCAACAATTTGTGTCACGCCGATCGTGTATTTTTCTCCCTCTTTTTCATTATCATCATTTTGATCGTTTGCCGATGATCCTGATGACTCCTTTTTCCCTCCACATGCAGCTAAGATGAGCACGATACTAAATAGCGCTGCTGCATAAGTCATCCAACGTCTCTTCATAGAAAATCCCCCTATACTTTTCTCTCTATTACCTTGTCGATATATTCAGAAAAGGCAATAATTATACGTTATCGTACACTCTACTAAGTTATCCGTCAATGCATTATTCGATATTTTAAGTAAATTCCCATAAATCGAAGATCTTCTTGTCATTATTATGTATTAATTAAGAAAATTATAGAAGCAGAGAGATAATTAAACTGTAATTAGCCAAGCGCTACTTACCTCGCTTGGCTAAACAAAAAAATTACTCTTATCTTTTATTCACTTAATTAATAGTTTAAAAATTGTTTCGTGCGCAGTTCCTTTGGCGATTTTAAAACTTCCTGTGGGTTCCCTTCTTCGACAATCAATCCTTTATCCATAAAAATCACTCGGTTTGCGACATTGCTCGCGAATTCCATCTCATGAGTAACAACTATCATCGTCATATGTTCTTCCGCAAGCTTTTTCATTACTTGCAGTACTTCTTTTGTCAGCTGCGGATCCAATGCAGACGTCGGTTCATCAAACAATAAAATATCCGGATTCATCATCAAAGCTCTTGCGATCGCAACACGTTGTTTTTGACCCCCCGAAAGCCTAGAAGGAAACTCATATCGTTTGTCAGCCAGACCAACTTTCTCCAATAATTCAATGCTTCTATCACTATATTCTTTCGCTTGTTCTTTTTTTACAAGCTTGGATGCCAATTCTAAATTTTGTTTGACTGTCAAATGCGGAAATAAGTTGAATTGCTGAAATACCATTCCCATTTTCGCGATGATTTTTTTACTGTCTGCCGGTTTAGCATAGAGGCCATCCTTCACTAGATGATCGCCATCCACAGCAATACTGCCCCCTTCTACTTCCTCCAACTGAATCAAACTTCGAAGCATTGTACTCTTACCTGAACCTGAAGGTCCGATGATTGCCAAAACATCATTTTTCTCTACATTAAAAGTTAAGTCTTTCAATACTTCTAATGGTCCGAATGATTTCTTTAAGTTACGTACTTCAATGAAAGACATAATTTTCTCTCCTCAATCATATTGCAGCTTTCTCTCTAAATACTTGAAAACAATCGTCAATGCAAAGGCAATCAATAAATAGATCCCCGCTGCAATGAAAAATGGAATGATCGTAAAATCTCGATTGACCACGGTCTGCGCGTAGTGGAGCAGCTCGGGTACCGCCACTGCATACAATAAGGCTGTGTCCTTTACTAAGGAGACAGACTCATTAGCAATCGGTGGTAACGTCACTCGGAACATCTGCGGTAGAATGACACGTGTAGTCGTTTGCCATTTTGATAATCCGAGGACTTGCGAAGCTTCGTACTGTCCTTTATCAATGGATAGGAGGCCACCGCGAAAGATTTCAGCAAAGTAGGCCGCATAGTTCAAAATAAACGCCAATGTGGCAGCGACGAACCGGTCTAACACGAGAAACTCCCCAATTACCGGAAGAAGTGGCAAACCAAAGACAAAAAACAATAGCTGCAATAACAAAGGGGTCCCACGCATGATATAAATATAAGTTTGCGCTAAAAAAGAAATTGGTTTCATACTACTTCTTACGGCAAGTGTCAGCATAAAACCAAGTGGAATCGAAAGAACGATAGCGAGCACGAATAATAGGACGGTCGCTTTAGCTCCTTCGAGCATTGGGATCAGCATAGACATAAAATAGTCAAAATTCATCGTTTAATTCCTCCAAAAACACAGTTAAAAACTCTTGGACTTCCATTATAAAATGCTGCAGAAAGTCAGTACTCTCAACTTTCTGCAACACAGTTGATACACTATTTTTTCGCTATATACGCTAAAATAAATAACTTACACTCAAAGTACAACGTAGAACCCGTTGATTTCCGTTCCAGGCGGACGCTTTCCGCGGGGCGCGGGCGAGCCTCCTCGTCGCTTTGCTCCTGTGGGGTCTCGCCATTCGCGCTATACCCCGCAGGAGTCGCCGCCTTCCACTCCAATCAACTGAGTGTCCATTTCTGAGCAAACTCATATAAAAACTTTAATACAACATATATAATTTCGAATCAACGAAGGAGTTTATCTTCTCCAAACCATTCAGTGGAGATGTCAGCGGAAGTGCCATCTTCGTTCATCGTATCTAAAGCTTTTTGTAAGTTTTCGAGTAACTCTTCATTGCCTTTCTTGACACCAATCCCGTACTCCTCAACCGCTAAAGAACCATCTAGTTTCTTGAAGACTCCTTCTTCTTTTGTCATATAGTAGTCGATGACAACTTCGTCAAGTACGACCGCGTCGAGACGGCCTGTTTTAAGGTCTGTCAGTGCCAATACATTATCTGCAAACTCGGTTACGGTTTTTAATTTTTCATGGATCGGGTGACTCTCCAGTGCCGGTCCTGCTGAAGACAAAGCTTGCAAGCCAACTACTTTCCCATCTAGCTCTTCTACTTTTCCAATATCTGAATCCGCTAATGTTACAACCACTTGGTTATTATCCAAGTACGGCTTTGTAAATAATACTTTTTCTTTTCGCTCATCAGTAATCGTATAACCATTCCAAATTAAATCAATTCGTCCACTGCTTAATTCGGTTTCTTTCGTTTTCCAGTCGATTGGCTGGAATTTCGCCTCAGCTCCCATATGCTCAGCGGCTGCTTTTGCCATATCGATATCAAATCCTACTAGCTCATTTTTATCATCTCGGAACCCCATTGGTGCAAATTTATCATCCACGCCAATGATGATCTCTTTAACTTCTTTGTCTTTCCCTGTGTCTGCACTTGTTGCAGGACTATCACCTTCAGCGGACTTGTCCGAACAGCCTGCCATAACTAGTAGTAAGACAGCGAACAGGAATATGAACGACTTCTTCATGTTATTTCCCCTCTCTCTTCCTCTCTTTAATACGCTAAAGAATTAACGTATTACTAAAATACCATTAGATATCCGAAATGAAAAGCCCCTACTTTACTAAAATTAAATTAATCATAGAAAAAAGAATAGACGTCCGTCTATTCTCTTCCGCGTTATTTAGATCGCCGGAACACTTTATGCCCATCATATGAAAATATGAGTGACTTGTTCTCAAGTACCGTCTCCATATGAACAATGCGGCCCCACAGCCGGTGGATATGCGGGAGGACGTGCTCTAAATAGGGCAGATCAAGCTCCGTCTCCTCGTAACGATGCACAAGATACAACTCACCATTTTTCATATAATCGCCATCTTCCACTACGATATACGGAAACCCTCCATTCACCCGCATCCCGATCAACTGATTTCGGACATTCTCTGCCTGCAGATCCGAAACTTTGTACATATTCTCCTGTTTCTGAAAGACATACATATCTTCTTGCTTAATCAAGTCATCGGTCAAATAATTGCGGATGAACGATGTGTCATTCTCTATTTCCCTCGCTTCAAAAATCTTTTCTCGCCCTGTCATAGGACGTTCACCTTTTCCATCTGCTCCTTGCGCAAGTAAATCATATCGCTTTTCAATATCCTCAAAAATTTTCACTCCAAGATAATATGGATTGATGGAAGTCTTGGAAGGTTGGAGAACATTAGCATTCAACTTTGCAAATTCAATCGTCTCAGAGGGCGTCAAATCCATTTCCCGAAGTATTTGTTGATGCCAATAAGAAGCCCATCCTTCATTCATGATTTTTGTTTCCAGCTGCGGCCAGAAATATAGCATTTCCTCACGCAACATCGTTAAAATATCAGCTTGCCAATCTGTTAAAATTCTGCTGTTTTCCAATATGAAAAGCAGTACATCCTTCTCCGGCTGTTCGGGAAACTTTTTATTCATCTCGATCGCTTGCTGTCCAAGGACAGGATGCTGATCTAAATTCCATAAGTCATCGTAAGCTGTTCGTCTCGCAATAGGCTCATCAAATGAGGAAGAGGATGGTTTAATGTCGCGTACGATACTTGGATCAATATGCTCCTGGATAGCCAATACGGCATCCAAAAACGTTTCAACTCTTTGCTTACCATAGCGTATTTCATATTCCGCGATGCGCTCTGCTGTCGCTGCCATACTTTCCACCATGTCTTTACGCGTCTTGGAAAAATAAATATTATTTTTAAAGAAATCACAATGAGCCAGCACATGGGCAATGATCAACTTATTTTGAATCAAACTATTCGTATTTAATAAAAATGCATAACACGGATTCGAATTAATCACTAGCTCATAAATCTTGCTTAATCCGATGTCATATTGGAGTTTCATTTTATGAAATTGCTTTCCGAAACTCCAATGCGTATAGCGGGTCGGCATGCCGTATGCCCCGAATGTGTAAAGGATATCTGCAGGACACACTTCATAGCGCATCTGATAAAAATCTAAACCAAATCCACTGGCAATCTCGGTTATTTCTTCAATTGCTCGCTCTAATGCTAGCTGATCATTCAGCGTAATCCCTCCGTTCGCTTTTCAAAGAACTTCTTAAGTGCAAAGTAAACATCTCGGTTTTTCTGTAAAATGTAATAATTAAATTTCGGATGCTCTATCGATTTATACGCGGACATTAACGTGGACATTCTACGGTGTTCATTCACTTCTGCGTAGCCGAACATATTAGATATCGACAGTAATTCGTCTACATACTCCAGGCATTTCCTATTATCGCTTGTCATGTTTTCTCCGTCTGAAAAGTGTACCGGATAAATATTATAGCTGGCTGGCGGATACGATTCTTTGATCACTTGCAAAGCTTTTTCATAAGCTGAAGAGCATTTCGTCCCGCCACTCTCTCCTTTATTGAAGAAATTCTCTTCCGTCACAACTTTTGCTTCAGTATGGTGTGCAATGAATTCGATTTCGACTGTTTCATATTTTGTGCGTAGAAATTTTGTCATCCAGAAGAAAAAGCTTCTCGCCATATACTTCTCAAATTTCCCCATCGAACCACTCGTATCCATCATCGCAAGTACGACTGCCTTTGATTGGGGCTTCTCAACAGGATTCCACGTTTTAAACCGCAAATCATCTTCTATGATCGGAGCAATTTCCGCTTTCCCTTTCATCGCATTTCGTTTAATGGCAGATAGTAAAGTACGTTTTTTATCTATATTGCCAATCAATCCTTTTTTTCGAATATCCGTAAAGTCAATATCTTCAATTGTCGTCACGGATTGTTCTTTTTGTTCCAAATCCGGTAACTCCAGCTCCTTGAAGAAAAGCTCTTCCAACTCTTCCATCGACACTTCAGTTTCATAGATATCTTGCCCTGGTTGGTCTCCCGCTTCTTTGCCGTTGCCTTGTTGTGCTTGCTTTTGCTCTCCTTGCGCCACGACATCTCCAACTTTACTGTCTCCCTTTCCTTGTCCAACGTGCTTGGACTTCTCATGGTTGTAACGAATTTTGAACTCATCCAATGAACGAATCGGTATTTTCACTACGTCTTTTCCATTCGAAAGAATAATATTTTCTTCACTAATTAAATCAGGCAAATTACTTTGCAACACTTCTTTAATTTTATCTAGATGGCGTTGCTGATCCTGATGCCCTTTGCGATGGAGAGACCAATTTTCCTCAGTGACAACAAAACGACTTTTCTGGTTTTCTTCCATTCGAATCCCCGCCTATCTCTCGAACAATTTGTTTCCCTATCATATGCGGAAGAAGTTTGAATATTGACTAAAAAACAAGGTCCCTATTTCTGGGACCTTGTTTCTTTCGTCAACGATTCAGCAAACTGCCTACATAACGCAAAAGTTCATTGGCGGAAACTGAATTATACCCATGCTCATCAATCAGTCGAGCCACTACCTCGTTCATCTTCTTGAGCTGCGTCTCGTCTGGCGTAGCAGAAGTCGTTGTGATCTTGACGACGTCTTTTAAATCAGCAAACAGCTTCTTCTGTATAGCCTCCCGTAAGCGGTCGTGCGAACGGTAATCAAAGCGCTGATTCTTCCTTGCATAAGCGGAAATGCGAATTAAAATCTCTTCACGGAATGCTTTTTTGGCATTCTCAGAAATACCGATTTGCTCTTCAAGCGAGCGCATCAATTTTTCATCCGGATTTACTTCTTCTCCAGTTAATGGATCACGTAATTTATTTTTATTGCAATAGGCTTCAACATTGTCTAAATAGTTATCCATCAGCGTTTTAGCCGACTCTTCGTAAGAATACACAAATGCCTTTTGCACTTCTTTTTTGGCAATTTCATCATATTCCTTACGCGCCATAGAAATATAATTCATATACGTATCACGATCTTCGGCAGAAATTGACGCGTGCTGATCGAATCCGTCTTTCAATGACCGCAGTACGTCAAGCGCATTGATACTAGGTACTTCTTTACGAATAATGGCGGAGGAAATTCGGTTGATCACATAACGTGGGTCGACCCCATCCATTCCTTCATCCATAAATTCATTTTTCAATTCTTCTGTGTCCGCATCGTTAAAGCCTTCTACACTCTGCCCATCGTAAAGACGCAGCTTCTTCAAGCGATCAATCCCTTGCTTTTTAGAAGCTTTCAAACGAGTCAACACAGAGAAAATCGCGGCAACACGCAACGCATGAGGCGCAATGTGGACATGCGCCATATCGCTTTCACGAATCATTTTCTGATAAATTTTTTCTTCCGCACTCACTTTTAGATTGTATGGAATTGGAATGACGATGAGTCGAGAATGTAATGCTTCATTCTTTTTATTGCTAATGAATGATCGATACTCCGTTTCATTCGTATGCGCAACAATTAATTCATCTGCACTGATCAACGCAAAACGTCCTGCTTTGAAGTTTCCTTCCTGCGTCAAAGACAATAAATGCCAGAGGAACTTTTCATCAAGCTTCAACATCTCTTGGAATTCCATCATTCCTCGATTTGCTTTATTCAATTCACCATCAAACCGGTACGCTCGAGGGTCGGATTCAGAACCAAATTCTGCGATTGTGGAGAAATCAATGCTTCCTGTTAAGTCCGCAATATCTTGTGATTTAGGATCGGATGGTGTAAACGTACCAATTCCTACTCTTTTATCTTCGGATAATAAAATTCTTTCTATTATAACATCTTCAACCTTGCCATCATATTCCTCTTCAAGACGCAAGCTATTCAACGGGGATAGGCTTCCTTCAATCCGTATACCGTATTCTTCAAAAAATGAATCACGCAATGGCATTGGAATGAGATGCAGTGGGTCTTCGTGCATCGGACAGCCCTTGATCGCATACACAGCTCCTTCGTTCGTGCGTGAATATTGCTCAAGCCCGCGTTTAAGCATTGTAACGATCGTCGATTTCCCCCCGCTGACTGGTCCCATCAATAATAGTACACGCTTCTTAACGTCCAAACGTTTAGCTGCCGGATGAAAATACTCTTCTACCAGCCGTTCAATTGACTCTTCTAAACCAAATAATTCTTCATTGAAAAACTGATAGACTTTCCGTCCATTTTGTTTTTCAACTCCTGCACTTTCGATCATCTCATAAATTCGTGAATGAGCAGTCTGCGCAACTTCTTTACGTTCCTTCAATAATTCCAAGTATTCCTTGAACGTCCCTTCCCACTTCAACTCATTTTCTTCTCTGCGATAATTATGCAATTGATTAATAATATCCAACGTCTCTCCTCCAATTAGGCTATGATGTATTATCGTATGCCCGTAGAAGAAAAATGATTCTTATCGTTGGAACGAGGAAAAATAAATTTACTTGATTTCATACTTTGTTCTTTTTTTAGATTCCTTTAAAATAGAAAGTATAAGTTACGGAAAAGGGGAATTTTATGAACAAGCAGCATAAAAAAGAAGCAGCCGGCCATTTGATCAGGAGATATTTGTTTATATCAATTGGCGTTGTGCTGACCGCTGTCGCATTGGATTTATTTCTCATACCAATTCCGTCATTGATGGAGTGATTATTGGTATAGCACTCATATTGAACTTTTTGACAGGCGTACCATTTGGAGTTCTTATATTGATCTGTAACCTTCCGTTTTTATTTTTCGGCTACAAGCATATCGGGAGGAACTTCTTCATTTCTTCATCGTTTGCCATCGCGTTACTTGCAATTGTGGAGTTCCCGCTAAAGACTATCGGTCCGTTCGTCACGGATCCGTTGCTTGCTCTGTTTTCGGTGGATTACTATTGGGTGCAGGTGTTGGAATGATTATTCGGAATGGAGGAGCCTTGGATGGTACAGAGATTCTGGGGATTTTATTGACGAAAAAGATTCCGTACAGCGTCGGGGAATTTGTTATGTCCTTCAATCTCTTTATCTTTACATGGGCTGGTTTTGTGCTTGGTCCTGAGAAAGCGATGTATTCGATCATTACTTACTATATCGCGTCCAAAGCAATCGATATTGTTATTCAAGGGTTGGATGAGACAAAAGCAGTCATCATTATTTCTGATGAATATGAGGAACTCGGTGAAGCGATTCGATTGAGACTGGGCAGAAGTATTACGAAGCTGCATGGTCGAGGCGGCTATACAGACAATGAAAAAGATGTCATCTATGTTGTGGTGACCAGACTGGAGATTTCAAAGCTCAAGCAAATCGCACAAGATATCGATCCCTCTGCATTTTTGACCATCATGAATACTCAAGAAACGCATGGAGCCACATTCAAATCGGCGATTCATTAACAAGTACCTTCTATATAATAGAAACAACCTCTCCGAAAAATTCCGGAGAGGTTGTTTCATCTATTAATGGAAGACAATCGTTTTATTGTTTTCAACGATAATACGATCTTCAAGATGCCATTTCACAGCACGCGCAAGAACACGTCTTTCGATTTGGCGACCAATTTTCTTTAATTGGACTGTGTCATCACGATGATCTACGCGTTCGATGTCCTGTTCAATAATCGGACCTTCATCCAAATCGTTTGTGACATAATGTGACGTTGCGCCAATCAATTTTACTCCTCGCCCGAAAGCTCTTTCGTAAGGACGGGCACCGATGAAGGCAGGTAAGAATGAATGGTGGATATTAATGATTTGATTCGGGAAGTGACTGACGAAGTTCGGTGTTAATATTTGCATATAACGCGCTAGCACGAGGACGTCGACGTCGTATTCTTCCATTAACTGAATCTGCTGCTGCTCTACTTCTTGACGAATGTCTTTATTCGCCGGAATGTAGTGAAAAGGAATTCCGAGCGCTTCGACCATTTCTCGTGCATCCTCATGATTACTGATCACGACGACAATGTCCGTGTTTAAGTCGCCATTTTGCCACTCCCAGAGCAATTCCATCAAGCAGTAAGGTTCTTTCGAGACGAAAATAGCTGTGCGTTTAAGTTCTACGGCGTATGAAAAACGATATTCCATCTCATACGCATCGGCGATCTTTTGAAAGTCTTTTTCTAATTCCTGCTTTTTCTCCAAGAGATTATCTGCATGGAATTCGATGCGAAGATAGAACGTTCCGCCTTCAGGGTCGGTCGAGTATTGGCTGGATTCCACGATGTTTGCTTGATGATTCAGCAAAAATGTAGAGACCGCTGAAACGATTCCGGGTCTGTCGGAGCATTGGACGAGCAATCTTCCGATATTTTGTAGTGCAGATGATTGTTCTGCTAGGTGTGTTGACATTCTACTTCTTGTTGACATGTATTCTCCATCTCCTACTTGATAAGTTGATTTGATACGTTGAATTGCTGCTGAAAACCGTTGATTTCCGTTGCAAGTGAACGCTTTCCACGGGGGCATGCGGTTAGCCTCCTCGTCGCTTCTGGAGGGCTCACCTGTCACGCTAATCCCGTTGAAGTCGCTGCTCTCAACGATAAATCAACTAGGTTGTTGTATAGCTTTGTAAATGGTTTCAATCCAACTTCCTGTAATCAATAAATTTCTCCAACCATCTAATAAAAGAAAGTTGGAGAAGGTTTTTGCTTCGTATAGTTTTCGAAAACCTATTCTAATGAAGCGTGACTCTTCTTTACAGTATGAAGGATTCGGCGCTTTTTCGCAAAGGTTTGTTATTCGGCTGGTTCATTCAATCCTTTTCCCATTCCTTTAAGGAAGTTCATGCCAAATGTTAGGGCACGGTTGATGTCGGGATCGTTTAAGGACTTCATTAATTGCAAGGCTCCGGTTTTTTGGTTTTCTCCATTACCCAACTCTGCTTCATGCAAACCACGTTGCACGCTTTGAGATAGTTTTTGGATCGTGGCCGGATCAATTGCAGTTAGAGTGCCGGCTGCAGCCATTAAGTTATTCAACATATTGGTGACCGGCTCTCTAGACACTTGACCGACCGCTATCCCTGCAATTTTTTCTTTTGCTTGAAGCATGGCTTGCAAAGCATCTAAGGCACCGATATCATGCAATTCACCGGTGATTTCCATTATTTTCTGGATAGAATCTTCTTGCTCTGCTAGTAACTTTTGCAGTTCAGCTAATTTTTCTTCTTGAACTTCAATTTCCGTCCGTTCGGTTCGTTTAATAGAAGTAATCGGTGTTGCCATTCCCATTCACCTCCCGATTCATTGATCTGTTAATTGCACATACCCCGGCCTTTTCCACTTACGCTCTACTTCCACTCCGTTTTGTGGATGCCTTTTCTTATCACGGTGATTGCTCTTCGGCAATGGATTCTCACCTTCTTGAGGTAAAACTTCCATACGTACCATTGTCTGCTTGTAAGCTGGTGTATTCGTCCGTTGATCGGTTGCCGGACCAGTTAGAAAATTGATGGCAGACTTTTTCTCTACAGAGTTCATCGGCAGGAACAGCTCATTTTTCTGTACTCGATCTGTGACAAGTGCCGGTAGCTTCAACGCACCATACGGTGAAATGAGACGTACAAATGTACCGGATACCACGCCGCGGTCTTTCGCTAATTCTGGTGATACTTCAACGTAAATATTCGGAACTTTCTCTTGAATTCCTTCTGATTTATTCGTCAGATTCCCTTCATGGAAATGCTCCAACATCCGTCCGTTATTAATATGAAGATCATATTCATCCGGGAACTTAACCGGCACTACCCAATCGGATAAAGCAAAACGGGCTTTTTTATCCGGAAAATTAAATCCATCTGTATATAACAAAGGTGTACTCTCCCCATCCAGGCTGCCCCAAAGGAAACTTCCCCATCCTTCTAGCTCTTCATAAGACGCTTGAGCGAAAATCGGGCTCAAGCTCGTCATTTCTTCAAAAATATCGCTAGGATGCGTATAATTCCAGTTTGCGCCTAGACGATTTGCTACCTCTTGAATGATCCACCAATCCTGACGCGAGTCACCTTTATTCGGCAGTGCTTTATATAGACGCTGAACACGTCGTTCCGTATTCGTAAATGTTCCGTCCTTTTCAAGTGAAGGAACAGCCGGTAAAATCACATCGGCATATTGCGCTGTTCGTGAGAAGAAAATATCTTGTACTACCAGGAAATCCAGCTTTGATAATACATCGTGCACATAGTTCGCATTGGAGTCAACAAGTGCCATATCTTCTCCGACAATATACATACCTTTCATAACGCCTTCATCAATCGAATGAAGCATCTGAATATTATCAAGGCCTGGCTTGCCTTCTATTTCCACGCCATAAGCACGTTCAAATTTTTCTCTCGCTGCGTCATCTGTAATATGCTGATAACCCGGCAGCCAACCTGGCAAACTTCCCATGTCGCATGCACCTTGCACGTTATTATGACCGCGCAAAGGATAAGCCCCTGCTCCCGGACGTCGATAATTTCCTGATGCGAGCAGCAAATTCGAGATCGCTGCTGATGTATCAGAGCCACCTGTATTTTGTGTAACACCCATTCCCCACAATATACATGTTCCATCTGCATCACGGATCATTTCGGCTGTTTTGATCAATACTTCTTTCGAAATACCGGTTACGTCTACAGCATAATCCAAAGTATATCGGTCGAGCACTTCTTTAAAATCTTCAAAATGCAAGACGTTTTCATCAATAAATTTCTGATCGTGCCAACCTTGATCGATTAAATATTTCGTAACAGCCATCAACCACACTTGGTCTGTTCCTTGCTGCGGCGTCATGAAGATGTCCGCGCGCTCCGCCATTTCATGCTTTCTAAGATCCGCGACAATCAGTTTTTGACCATGCAATTTATGTGCTCGTTTGACACGCGTAGCAAGAACGGGATGACCTTCTGCGGGATTTGCCCCGACAATAATGACAAGTCCGGCTTCCGCAATATCTTTAATCGTTCCTGCATCCCCACCCATTCCGACCGTACGGAACAATCCGTCTGTCGCAGGTGACTGACAATAACGAGAGCAATTGTCTACATTATTCGTCTTGAATACTTGCCGTGCAAATTTCTGTATAACATAGTTTTCTTCATTGGTAATTTTCGAAGAAGAAATCACACCAATACCATCTCGGCCATACTTCTTACGGATTTCCCCTAAATTTGAGGCGACCAAGTCTAATGCTTCTTCCCAAGAAGCTTCGACAAACTCATCACCTTTTCGAATGAGCGGCGATGTAATCCGTTCCTCGCTATTAACGAAGTCCCAACCAAATTTCCCTTTGATACATGTGGAAATTTGATTCACCGGCGCATCAGAAACCGGTTGGATCTTTAATATTTTACGATCCTTCGTCCATACTTCATATGAACAGCCGACACCGCAAAATGTACAGACGGTTTTCGTTTTTTTGATTTTAGACTCTCTCATTGCGGCCTCTACATCGGATACTGCCATAATGCTGCTATAGCCAGGCTCCACATCTTTGATCAAGTCAATCATTGGTTCCATTAATTCGTCATCCATTTTCGTCATAAAGCCGGCTTCTCCGAGCATCGTCTTTTCCATCAAAGCATTACATGGACAAACTGTTATACAATGTCCACAGCCAACGCATGAAGACTCATTAATTTTTGCTCCGCCGTCCCAAAGAACAATTGGGCGATCCCGTTCCCAGTCAATTGATAACGTCTCGTTAACTTGCAAGTTCTGGCAGACTTCCACACATTGACCGCAGGCGATACATTGATTCGGATCATACCGGTAAAATGGATGGGTGAAATCCACTGCGTCCTTTGAACATTTTGGCTCGTAAGGATACTTTTGATGCTCGACCTCCATCAGTGCAACTGTATTGTGCACTTTGCAGTTGCCATTATTGTTGTCACATACGGTGCAATACAGTAAATGGTTTTCGAGTATCCGATCCATCGCTTCTGTCTGTGCTTCTTTTGCACGCGGTGAAGCCAGCTCTATATTCATACCGTCTCTTGCTTTTGTAGAACAGGCTCGCATTAATTCACCGTTTACTTCCACGATACATGTATCACAAGTTTCAATTGGATCCACTTCTGGCAAATGACATATTTGCGGATGTTCTATTTTATTCGCATTTATAATTTGGATTAATGTTGACCCCTCTGCGAAGTCAAAGGGCTTGCCGTTAATTGAAATAGACATATTCACGTCCCCTTTCTTAAACAAAGATAAAAATCCACCATGAAAAAAACCGGCGTAAGCGGCAATTTTCATGGTGGAATAGTTTCTTAACAGGACTTGCTAAAGAACCAATCCATACTTACTATTACATGTAGGCGATAAGAACCTAGCAATCACGTACTAGAATCTCATCAATTCTTACTTTAGTATAAAGTAAAATAGCATGTAATACAATGCCTGTAATAAAAATGTTAGACTATTCTGCTAAATGAATCGAGGAAATAATATGAAAAAAATCCACATGTTCAATGATATTATCAGGAAGTTACGAAAAGACCTATTCGGCAAAGGGCCCGAAAGAATTCATACAATATTTGTTGACAATATGGCTGTGTCGACGCTTTATGGAAATCTTACTCCCACAGAAAAATTTATCGCCAGCACGCCTGAAGGAAAAGAAATGGTTCACAGGGCGCGTACAGGAATGATTCAAGCTGTATACGCAAAGGCCCCCCCCGAAGGGCTTGAAGAATTGATGGAAGCTAAATTTTTACACTTGTTCAGTGATTTTAAAATTGATGATGATATTGCTGTATCGGTTTTTTTATTTGATCGTTCGATTGATTGAAAGGGGGAAAATAGTATGGAACAGCAACATCAGCGGCCGATCATTCGTTTTCAAAATGGGCATTTTACTCAAAAAAAAGATCTGGTGGCAGTAGAATATGCAATTACCATTAAGCTGAATGAAAAAGAATTCGCAACGATTGTCTGCACACCAGAGTATATCGAGGATATGGTGGTGGGGTTTTTAGCGTCTGAAGGCATTGTCCCGAAATGGGAGCAAATAAAAGATATTCACTTGGACACAGAAAATGGTTTTATTCATGTGCAAACAGACACTATCTATCCCTTTTTCGAGCAATTACAGAACAAGCGCTATATCACTTCGTGTTGTGGTATGAGCAGACAAGGCTTTGTCTTTGCTAGTGACGTTTTGACCGCAAAAAAAATGAGCAGTGTCTCCGTGCAGTTAACAACCGAACAAATCTTTTCGCTGATGAACGAAATGGAAGAGCAAGCGGACATGTTCAGGCATACAGGCGGCGTCCATAATGCCGCCCTTTGCGCGCCAGACCGTTTATTGCTATCTAGAATGGATATCGGCAGGCATAATGCTTTAGATAAAATTTACGGACACTGTTTAAGAAATAAAATTTCCGTAAGAAATAAAATTATTGTTTTCAGTGGGCGGATCTCATCCGAAATTTTATTGAAAGTGGCAAAAATCGGTTGTGAAATCGTTTTATCGAAGTCGGCTCCAACTGAGTTGGCTCTGACATTAGCCGAAGAACTCGGTATTACTACGGTAGGTTTTATCCGAGGAAATTCATTCAACCTATACACACATCCGGAAAGAATTGTCTTAAATAATTAAAAACCTTTTTTCAAGAGCGGACAAAAATTAATATTGACAATAATGTGAATTGATAATAATATACAGCTTAATCCCAAATCACGTTCTTTATCTATGAAAAATTTGTAGAGACCTCTGTAATAAACATGGCAGAAAAGCTGTAAAATTAGCTTTTTCGACAAAGAACGAGACACTGGGCTCTTGCACATGTTACGTGGCTTATTAGACATCACAGAAACCGCTCGCTGAATTTATCAGTAAAAAAGGGAGGTTTATGAATGAAAAAGACAAAGAACAGATGGCTGATCGCATTGTCTGCAGTTGGGATTCATATTTCCATTGGATCGGTTTATGCTTGGAGTAACTTCACCAATCCATTGATCGATGAATTCGGCTGGACAACAAGCCAAGTACAACTGACGTTCAGTATCGCTATTTTATTCCTAGGATTGTCAGCTGCTTTTCTCGGACACTTCGTAGAAAAGTATGGTCCTAGAAAAGCCGGGTTGCTGGCAGCAACTTTCTTTGGTGTCGGAGTTACCGGAGCCGGTCTCGCAGTTAGTTTATCTTCTTTGCCGCTGCTTTATATTTCTTACGGCATGCTCGGTGGAATTGGGTTGGGTGTCGGGTATATAGCCCCTGTTTCTACACTTGTTAAATGGTTCCCTGACCGAAGAGGCTTAGCAACTGGACTGGCAATTATGGGCTTCGGTTTCGCGGCTGCGGTCAGCAGTCCGATTATGGAATATTTAATTGTCAATGTGGGGCTGCAAAACACTTTTTATATTCTTGGAATCTCTTATTTTATCATCATGTTGCTTTCTTCTCTTTATCTTGAAAAACCTGAAGAAGGATGGGCACCACCTGGATTTATCGAAAAAGTTCGTTCTGGAAAAACTGAAATCAAAAAAGATCTTGCACAGCTAACAGCGAACGAAGCGATTAAAACGAAGCGATTTTATTATTTATGGTTCATGTTATTTATTAATGTCACCTGTGGAATTGCGATTCTGTCTGCTGCTAAACCGCTGGCGATTGATAGCATCGGAATGACTACCGTTCAGGCAGCCGCTTTAGTTGGAGTACTTGGAGTATTTAACGGGGCCGGAAGACTGGGCTGGGCAGCAATCTCAGACTATATTGGCCGTCCGAATACCTATACTACATTCTTTGTCGTTCAGCTTATATTATTCTCAGTGTTGCCATTTACAACAAACGCGATCATTTTCCAAGTGATTTTAGCAATCATCTATACATGTTACGGTGGTGGTTTCGCATCCATCCCGGCATTTATCGGTGATATTTTTGGAACGAAGCAACTCGGAGCGATCCATGGCTATATTTTAACAGCATGGTCCGCTGCCGGAGTAGCAGGCCCGATGTTTGCGGCTTGGATGAAGGATACGACTGGCAGTTACGAAAGCAGTTTATTATTTTTCGCCGGATTATTCGTTGTGGCATTTGTAATCTCTCTTTTGATTCGTGTTGACATGAAGCGACTGCGTAATGAACAAGCTGGAATCGATCCCTCCGCAGTTCCACAAATAGCGGCTACGAAATAATGAAAAGCGCATCTCATTCATGAATTCTGAATGAGATGCGCTATTTTATCTTTCCGTTTCACTAAACGTGTCTCCGCCTTTGATGGTGCCAAGTTCAAATCCGTGTTCAAACCAATAGATCCGCTGCTTTGCAGTTCCGTGCGTAAAGCTTTCCGGTACTACATAGCCTCTCGCACGTTTTTGGATCGTGTCGTCTCCAACCGCACCAGCTGCGGTAATCGCTTCCTGTAAATCTCCTTGCTCCAAGTAGCCAAGACCTTGTGCATGATGCGCCCAGACGCCAGCAAAATAATCGGCTTGTAATTCAAATCTTACTAAGTATTTATTGAATTCTGTTTCACTCATTTTTTGACGTAAAGGCATAACTTGATCCGATATTCCAAGTAAAGTTTGTACATGATGACCGACTTCGTGCGCTATAACATAAGCCATCGCAAAATCTCCCGGAGCTTTGAAAGAACTCTGCAATTCATCGTAAAACTCTAAATCAATATATAATTTACGATCTCCTGGACAATAGAACGGACCTGCCGCAGCACTTCCAAAGCCGCATGCAGTCTGTACTTGACCGGTATAGAGGACAAGCGTAGGATTTTCATATTGAAGGTCTTGTTGCTGGAATAGCTCTGTCCAAATATCTTCCGTATCGGCTAATACGACCGATACAAAATCCGCCAATTCTTTATCTTGTTCCGTCTCAACATACGGTTGCTCGGGTTCAGACACGGATGCATTATCCAGTAAATCAGTCGGGTTTCCACCCAGCAATAAAAATAAGATGATTCCCACGATACCTAGGCCACCACCGCCTAATGCAATCGCGCCGCCACCGCTTCTACCTCTTCGATCCTCCACATTGGAACTTTTCCTTCGTCCATCTGTCTTCATGACATCTCCTCCACTCGTTCTTCCAGTTTAGTGGAAGGCTTAATGAGCATGTACTTGCACTTTATTTCAACATACCCAAGTTGGTAAGGAGACAAACAAGGCGGCTGCACCAGATTATGATGAAATTATTGATAATTGACTGTTATCTATTTCACATGTTCATTTTTTCATATATACTTTATAATAGTGTCTTACATTTATGAAGGAGTGATTTTGTTGATTAGTCAGAAGTCTGTATATAATTTCAACGCGGGTCCATCAGCTCTTCCACGTGAAGTGTTGGAGAAAGCACAAAAAGAGCTAGTGGATTTTAAAAATTCCGGAATGTCCATTATGGAAATGAGTCACCGCAGCGCGGCTTATGAAGAAGTACATAATCAAGCAATCCAACGCTTGAGATCACTTTTCGCTATACCTGAGAATTATGAAGTTCTTTTGCTGCAAGGCGGAGCAAGTCTTCAATTTGCTATGATTCCAATGAACTTTCTTACTTCCGGAAAAAAAGCCGGCTACATTATGTCAGGAGCTTGGTCTGACAAAGCATTAAAAGAAGGTAAAACAATCGGCGATGTGTTTGAAGCTGCTTCCACTAAAGAAACAAACTACAATAGAGTACCATCCCTTGCGGACATCCAGTTTGATGACAAGGATGCATATGTTCATATCACATCCAACAACACGATCTTCGGTACACAATTCCAAGAGTTTCCTGACACTGGAGATGTTCCATTGATTGCGGATATGTCGAGTGATATTCTCTCAAGACCTATAGACGTCAGCAAATTCGGCATGATCTATGCAGGGGCGCAAAAGAATCTCGGTCCTTCCGGCGTAACAGTTGCAATTATCCGTAAAGATTTATTGGAAAATGCAAATGTAGAAATTCCTGCTATCCTAAAATACAGCACGCATTCTACAAACAATTCACTATACAATACTCCGCCTTCATTCGGTATATATATGTTAGGTGAAGTTTTAGGCTGGATGGAGCAGCAAGGCGGCCTTGAGCAAATCGCTAAAAATAATGAAGCGAAAGCTACGCTAATCTACGACGTCATCGATGAAAGTAATGGATTTTATACAGGACATGCTGAAAAAGACAGCCGTTCACTTATGAATATTACATTCCGTTTGGCTGATGAACAGCTTGAAAAACAATTTTTACAGGAAGCAAAAGAGGCAGGTTTCGTCGGGCTGAATGGACACCGCTCCGTAGGCGGATGCCGTGCTTCTGCATACAATGCAGTGCCGTTCGCAGCTTGCCAAGCATTACAGCAATTCATGTTAAACTTTCAAGCGAAAAATCAATAATACTAAAAAACCAGGCACTCTAATATAAGAGTGACCTGGTTTTCTAATTGAGGACTACACTAAATTCCTTTGAAAATGCTTGTTGCAGAGAACTGAAGGTCTCGACATTACTAAAATCAAGACCTAGTTCTGTCGATGCTTGCGCAATTTCTGGACGAATTCCAGTAATAGTAGACTTCGTACCAAGCAAAGCCAACACTTGTGTAATTTGATAAATCTGTTGCGCAACCAATGTATCGATAACTGATACTCCTGATAAATCAATAAATAAATGAAGGATATTGGTTTCCATACATTTTTCTGGTATGCTTTCTAACATGATTTGAGCACGCAGTTCATCCATATCTCCAATCAATGGAACGACTCCAATCTGATCCGTCAATTTAATTACAGGAGAACTCAATTCATTAATCAAACTTTGCTGCATATCAAATCTACTGTTAACAAATTTATTATATGTCTCAGCAAAATCAACATAAATCTGATCAAACGCACTGTTAATTGTCTCGCTCCAACGTACATAATCTTCAATTGTTATGCTTTCCTCATTAGCGACGTAAAATTCTTTAATTACACCCCAATAAGTTAGGCGTACTTTGCTTAATGCATCTAATACATCTTCAATTGGCGTTTTACTATTGACCCTGCTCGGTGCAACTACTGCTGCCCACTGTTTTTTATTTTTCAGAAATATTTCTTTGTCATCCAACAGACTGCTGGTAACCGTCAAATTGGTTAATCTGTTTTGTTCCCGAAGCGTCTCTTCCATTGACTGACTGGCGCTTAAAGAATAAACGGAGCCTTCCTCCACTTTTCTCATCGCAAGCCACGACTCAGTTATATTTGGAAATTCAGACAATAAGTATTCATACAGCTTAACATCAATCTCTTTCATTCTATATCCCCCACTGCTATTCTCGTTATACTTTTAACTTCTCCTTTATAGAAGAATTTGTTCATTGAATAAATACGAGTAAGCGGTTTTTTTCAAAGTCAAAAATATTCAAAATCACTCCAAGTGCAGTGACATATTTATATAAAGACTCATAGTAAATAGTTCCGTACTCTTTTTCATATTGCGCGATCATAAAAGGATAATGTTCATCATCAGGAATAGGTAGATACTTCCAAGGCCGCGGTGTATCTTTTGATTTCTCAGCATGAGCTTCATTCAATAAATTGTTAAGAAGTTCGACTTTTTCTTTCGGAAAATCAAAATACTGAATCTGCCCTTGCTCTGCGACAGGGATTAAATTCTTCCTGATCCAGTCTACAATCGGGTGTTCAATTGGAGCTCGATGAACTTCTCCAAGACTTTTCCCTAAAGTTCGGCGGCCCCTCATTTCGCTTTTATCAGCATAAACAATGTGTAAGAATTTCACAGTACGCCTCCTCAAACAGAAGATTATAGATCAACCCACTAAATAATTTAAACAGTGCCTGTACACTAATTATACAGCAGACTGCTCAAGTTTATATTACTTTTCAATACTTAGTTCCTTGGTCACCATATTCTTCAAGTAGCTCTTCAAAGCTTTTATTCTTTTCACGCTCTTTGCGTTCTTGAATTCTCTTTTCTTTATCTTGCTCTTTTTTCGTTTGCTCCGCTGCTGTAAGTTCTTGCTTGGCACTTTTTAATTTCGCCAGCATGTCTTCACTCACTAAGTCGGAAAGGGATGTGCCTACTGCTTCTGTATCCGCTTTTTGCTGTTTCGGTTGAACGTTATTTCTTTTTTTAGCCATAGTTAACCCTGCTTTCTCTTTTTTTATGTAATTTGCACTTGCTATTACGCAGCTGTAAAATTATTAAGGTTTATGGATTGCCCTATTTCTTCTTTATTACGTACAATAAGATAAGGGAGGGATGTTTATGTTTAGTTTACCAAAAAACGTTACACTAATCGAGGTCGGACCGCGAGATGGTTTACAAAATGAAAAAAACAATATCCCGACAGAAGTGAAATTATCCTTTATCCAGGCGCTGCATGATGCTGGGATAAAGGAAATGGAACTTACCTCATTTGTGTCTCCGAAATGGGTACCGCAGATGAAGGATGCGCAAGAAATAGTACAGCGAGTAAGGAAGAATGGCCGGCAGCTCGTTCTGACTCCCAATAAAAAAGGTATTCACGCTGCAATCAATGCCGGTGCTGAAAGTTTGGCTGTCTTTGTTGGTGTCAGTGATACATTCAATCAGAAGAATATTAATTGCTCCACTAGCGAGAGTGTGACTGCGCTACGACCTTTAATTCAGCAAGTAAAGCAAGATGGGCATTATGTCAGGGCCTGCATCTCGACTGCGTTTCACTGTCCGTATGAGGGCTTCATACGACCTGAACAAACAGTCGCGCTATGTAGACAATTTGTTGAAATGGGTGTCGATGAATTGAGTGTGGCCGATACAGATGGGATGGCGAACCCGTTGGCTAGTCATTCATTATTCAGTAATCTGAAAACGCAGTTCCCTGAAGTACTGATCACTGCTCATTTTCACGATACGCGAAAAATGGGTATCGCGAATATTTATGCTTCTCTACAAGCAGGCGTTGACCGCTTTGATACGTCTGCGGGCGGGCTGGGTGGCTGTCCATTTTCTCCTGGAGCTACAGGTAATGTAGCAACTGAGGATGTTTTATATTTGCTGCAGTCTTTACACATCGAAACAGGAATAGATTTGACTGGAATTTGCTTAGCTGTAGATGAAGTAGCTCCCTATCTTTCACGGCCAATTGAAACGGCTATGTATCAATTATATAAAAGGGAACAGTTAGAAAGAAAGGAGTAATTTTGTTGAAACGGAGAGTCATGTACATTACAGGTATTGTCTCAAGCATTTTCACGGCCATCTTTACTGTTTTTGGCATCTTGGTAACCAACCGGATGATGTATCTCAAAATAAAAGATTCCGAATTCATTTTGCAGCGGGAAACGCTGGCAAAACGTTTTGACCGACAATGGTACGAAACCGTTCGGAAAGATGATATTTGGATCCCTTCGCCGAATGGCTACAATTTACGGGCAGTCTTCTTACGCCCTTTGGACACAACGAGAACTGTCGTAATTTGCCACGGCGTCACTGAAAACAAAGTAAATTCCATAAAATATGCTCGACTTTTTGAGCGTCTCGGTTTTAATTCAGTGATTTTTGATCATCGACGGCATGGCGATTCTGGAGGCAAGACGACTAGCTTTGGGTTTTATGAAAAAATTGATTTAAAGGAAGTAGTAGCTGCTGTACGAAAGCGCGTAGGCAAGCGTGCATTGGTCGGCATCCATGGTGAATCCATGGGTGCGGCAACGACTCTTTTATACGCTGGGACTTATGAGGATGAGGCAGATTTCTATATCTCCGATTGCCCTTTCTCAGATTTCTCTGAACAGCTATTGCATATCATTCGAACGGAATTACCTCTTAAAACAGCGATGAGTTTGCGTATTGCCAACCTATTCTTAAAAATACGCGACGGTTACACATCGGCTGCAGTATCGCCTCGAGAAGTCATGAAATATATCGATAAACCCGTGTTATTTATACACAGTTTAGAAGATAAATTTATCCTCCCTCATATGACGGAAGAACTGTATGCGTTAAAAAAGGGCGATAAAATGATGAAACTATTTGAAAAAGGTGCACATGCGAAATCTTATAATGACAATCCTGAAGAATACTTGCGTGTTGTCCAGACATTCCTGAATCGTTTCCGACTTTCTTGACCGAACTTGAATCTTTCTCTTCATTCAGTGGTCGTTTGAACATCCACTGAGCAGAATATAAAACTACATTCAGCTCGCAACCTTTTGAGGTGGTCTTCTGCTGAATAAAAATAAAAAAACTCCGTATAAGAGGGCCATAGAGCCAGCAACGGAGTTTTTGCTTATTTTTTTTTATCAGGCTTGTCTTGTACTTTGTTCATTTGAGCCATCATTTGATTAATTTTCTTTTGTGAAGGTTTTTGTCCCATTTGCATCATCATCATACGTAGCATTTGTTCATTGATCGGTGGATTTTCCTTCAAATAATTCATCATATATTTACGAGCGATGAAAAAGCCGAGTGCTACCCCGCCTATCAATGCGACGACGATTAAGACAATCGCTAGTACTAAATTCATTGCTGCTATACCTCCTTCACTAAAAATAGTTCGATTACATACTACCAAGAAGGATTATACAACATAGCAGCAGTGAATAGCAATGACTCTTCATAAATTATGCGGAAATTTTTACATTACGACATCTTCTAAGAGCATACGCTCTGAATATTTAACCGGCTTCAGCCATCCACATTCCTCTTGCTCATTCATTACCGCGAAAAATCGATCCGTCGAACTAGAAAGCGCAACAAATAAATCTAAATCTAACATCCTGGAACCTTGACAGTAAACCTGTATGCAGTGAGTGCCCATTTTAATGAAAACTTCGCCTTTAATTAGATGTGTCAATCGATATTCATTATGATAGGAGTCCAATTCATCGAAACTTTTTCCCAATTTACGTTGGATCAATTGATCCAGTTCCATTTCATTTAGCCGGTCACATAAATATTCAATCTCTTGATAGTTCGTCGAAGGACCCATGGCTAACAAATCAAACAATAAGCGTTCACGTCCCATTATGAAGGATTGATATTCTGCCTTAATCTTAAAAATTTCATATTTCCTCATAGCGAACACCTCCTAGAACCTATGATAGAGCTTGTCCCTTCAAAATCATGTCACATTGCGGAAAACTTCCTCACTATTATTGTCGGAAAGTTACGAATTGAATTCGGCGATATAAAACAAAAAACACATCTCTCAGTCAGATAACTAAGAGATGTGTGGAGTGCTTTACTTATTGATCTAGCAATTCTTTCATTCGCTTCACAACATTGTCAACAGTAAAGCCATATTTTTCAATAACTAGATCACCAGGTGCACTTGCGCCGAATGTATCGATTGCCAAAACGGAGCCTTCGTCGCCTGTATACTTATGCCATCCAAGGGAAGCTCCCATTTCGATAGCCAATCTTTTCTTCACTTGCTTTGGAAGCACGGAATCTTTATAAGCCTGATCTTGTTTCTCAAACAGATCCCAAGACGGCATGGAGACTACGCTGACGTCAATGTTTTGTTCTTTCAGCGCTTGCTGTGCTTCTGCCGCGAGGCTGACTTCGGAACCACTCGCAATCAAAATACCGTCCGCTTGTTCTTTAGAAGCTGGCGATACGATGTATGCACCTTTTTGTACAGAGTCCATAGCCAGTTCTTTAGATTTTGGCAACACTTTCAGGTTTTGTCTAGATAGTACTAGAACCGTTGGTGTGTCTTTTGAAGAGACGGCTGCATACCAAGCTGCAGACGTTTCATTACCATCAGCAGGACGAATGATTGATAACCCTGGCATAGCGCGTAATGAAGCCAACTGCTCGACTGGTTCATGTGTAGGACCGTCTTCTCCTACCGCCACACTATCATGTGTGAAAACGTACGTTACGGGCAAGCCCATTAACGCAGACAGCCGAATTGCCGGTCTTACATAGTCACTAAATACGAAGAACGTACCACCAAAAACAGAAACTCCGCCGTGTAAAGCCATACCGTTCAATGCAGTTCCCATTGCAAATTCCCGAACACCAAACCAAATATTGCGACCTTCATAGTTCTCAGAAGAGAAGTCTCCTGCATTTTTGATAGATGTTTTATTTGATCCTGCAAGGTCCGCACTTCCGCCAAATAAAGATGGTAAAGTTGAAGCCAGCGCATTAATGGATTCTCCTGAAGCTGAACGAGTAGCTACGGAAGCTCCTGCCTCATAGATAGGCAAGCTTTCTTTCAAGTCAGCGGGAAGTTCATTGGCAATTGCTTTTTTCAACTGTGTTGCCAATTCCTTATGTTCGTTCTCATATTGATCAAACAATTCATTCCATTGTTGTTCTTGTTTAACACCCAGTTCTTCGGACGCTTCTTTGAAACGGTCATATACTTCTTCCGGAACATGGAAGTCTTGATCAAATGTCCATTTATAGTACTCTTTTGTTAATGCTAATTCATCTTCGCCAAGCGGTGCACCGTGCGCATCTGCTTTACCAGATTTATTCGGTGAACCATAGCCGATGACCGTTTTCACTTCGATAATTGTAGGACCGCCCGTTTTTCCTTTAGCTTCTTTAATGGCTTCAGATAGTGAATCGATGTCATTGCCATCATCCACGCGCAAGTAATTCCAACCGTAGGATTCAAAGCGTTTCTTAATATTTTCAGAGAAGGACATACCTAAATCGCCGTCAAGAGAAATATCATTGCTATCATAAAGTACAATCAGCTTGTCTAATTGTAAGTGACCAGCTAATGAGATCGCTTCGGCAGCAACGCCTTCCATTAAATCACCATCTCCGCAAAGCGCATATGTGTAATGGTCAACAATATCAAAACCAGGTTTATTGTAAGTTGCGGCTAGATGTTTTTCCGCCATAGCCATTCCCACAGCCATTCCGATACCTTGACCTAATGGACCAGTAGTCGCTTCCACACCTACTGTATGGCCGTATTCTGGATGTCCAGGTGTTTTAGAATCCCATTGTCTGAAATTCTTAATGTCATTAATCGTTAAGCCATAGCCACTTAAATGCAGTAAACTATACAACAGCATAGAGCCGTGACCAGCAGATAGCACAAAGCGATCTCGGTTAAACCATTGCGGATTTGTTGGATTATGGTGTAAAAACTTTGTCCATAAGGTATAAGCCATTGGAGCCGCACCCATCGGTAATCCCGGGTGACCTGAATTTGCTTTTTCAATCGCATCGATTGATAATGTTCGGATTGTTGTTATTGCCAGTTGATCGATTTTTCCGGTCATTCTGTACATCCTTTCCGTCCTGTCTCTTCTGATTATTTTTATAAGTATTCCTTCTATAGTGTAGTCAATTACTTAATGAATTACAATATTAATCAGCAGTTGAGACTTAATTTAACGGCTTTTGGTTCTCTCTTGCTTCCTTAACCTTTTCAGGAGTTACATCATTTCCTTCTGCGTCGATCACTTTTACAGATTCAATTGTTTCACGCATGCTTGAACGGAAAGTTTCCAAGTATTCTTTACGCAATTGAGTTTGTTCTTTTGCCTCTTCAATAGATAACCCTGTAGTCTTGGATTTATTTGCCAACTCATTAATACGCTTAATCTTTTTTTCAGATAACATCTTTACACCCTCCAAAATTTCTTCATTTACTAAAATGTAAACAACCTGAAGGAAAAGTGCAAACGATTAGTGTTCCTGCTCTTGAAACTCTTTATATCTTCTATGGACAGTTGCTTTGCTAACCGAATGGCCAAGTCCGATCAATACTCTCGAAATCTCATCGAATGTCATTCCTTTGTTGCGCAACGCGACAATTTCTTCAATAGGCAATTCGAGTCGTTCTCTTCCTGGGCCCCGGTCGATATTATGCAAGTTACGGGAAGGGTCGTAACCTCTTTGAACCGCTCTTTTCATTCCTCTTCGTATTTTGGCATTATGGAGTTTCCGTTGGTATTCTTCTACAATCGCTAAAATCTCCAACAGCATCGTATCCATTTCATTTAACTCCAGTGCTCCATTTGTATGGTTTGAAATAACAGCTGTGTTCGATTTAGCAATGACATGCAGGATGGCCACCCTCGCATTGCCTCTTCCTAATCTTGTCTCATCTTGAATAAAGACAGCATCGATTGGTTCTGCTTGTATACGATCCAATAAATTCAACAGACCTTCACGGTCCATATCATAACCGCTCTGGCGATCAGTGAATATACCTACACATTCATAAAACATTTCTGCCGCCAATATTTCCAGCTCTTCCTGCTGTCTGACAATGGATTGTTCTTGACTCTCCTTTTCGGTACTGACCCGACAATAAATTACACACTTTTTTTTATTCATCCGCTTCCTCCCCCATCTCAGCCACACGATGTTCAGCTTGTGGGTTCATTTTAACAGGAAGGCGTAATAATTCACCCGAATTAATTTGATCAGTCTGCAATTCATTTAATGATTTAACTTGTTCAATCCAATGGTGCGCAGGTGTTCCATCTGAATAGTTGGTTGCCAGCCCCCATAATGTGTCCCCGTCATTGATGACAATTTCTAGATAATTATCTTCTTCAGACAGTTTGTCCAATTGATAAGCTGCAACACTAAGAAAAACGATTAATAGTACGATAAAGTAATAATTTTCTTTAAGAAATTTCATGATAAATCCCCCTAGTAGTCTACTTTTTAGAATGCATGTTCGGAATGCTTGTTCTCTATTATAAGAGAACGTACGATTGGCTGTCAAGCAGAATTCGAACCTTTGTTTGATTACTAATCGAACACATGTTATACTATATTCAAAATACTTGAGCTGTATCTCTATTTATTAGTAAACAATTTGAAGAGGTGAATAGATTGAAGAAAATATCTAAAAGACAAGAAGAAATATTAGCTTTTATTAAAGATGAAGTACGGCTAAAAGGATATCCGCCATCCGTGCGTGAAATCGGGGAAGCAGTAGGACTGGCATCTAGCTCCACTGTACATGGTCACTTATCTCGATTGGAAAACAAGGGGTTTATTCGCCGGGACCCTACTAAGCCGCGTGCAATAGAAGTCTTAGACCCGGAAGGACTAGACGAATTAAAGAGCGGCGTCATGCATGTTCCTTTGATCGGTAAAGTTACAGCAGGGACTCCGATTACAACTGTAGAAAATATTGAAGAATATTTTCCATTACCAGATACGTTCGGTTCTTCAGATGATGAGATCTTCATGTTGGAAATCGTCGGTGACAGTATGATCGAGGCAGGTATTTTGAATGGCGACCGTGTCATCGTCAGACAAACACATACAGCTTCCAATGGAGAAATCGTGGTGGCGATGACAGAGGAAGATGAAGCTACTGTAAAACGTTTTTTTAAAGAGAAAGATTACTTCCGCTTACAGCCTGAAAATTCTTCCATGGATCCTATTATCGTGAATCATGTGTCCATACTTGGTAAAGTCGTCGGTGTTTACCGAATGATCCATTAAAAAAAGTGTATCAAGAACCCCTATAGGTTCTTGATACACTTTTTTCTTTAGATTAATTTTCGCTCTAATAATTGTTCCATGGAAGTGAGTACAGCTGTTTTTACATGCTCATACGTTAAACCGCCTTGAATGTAAGCGGTGTAAGGAGGTCGAATCGGACCGTCAGCTGTCAGCTCAATACTGGAGCCTTGTATAAATGTGCCTGCAGCCATGATAACATCATCCGAATAGCCGGGCATATAAGATGGTTCAGGAGCATAGTGCGCATTGATCGGTGAGTTATCCTGGATTATCTGACAAAACTTGATCATTTGTTCTGCTGATGAGAAGTTGACAGATTGAATGAGATCAGTTCTCCGTTCACTATAATGCGGTGTAGTATCCATTCCAAACTGCTCGAAAAATGCAGCTGTAAACAAAGCTCCTTTAACGGCCTGGCTGACTACGTGCGGCGCTAAAAAGAAACCTTGATACATTTCCAACAGCGTATCCAATGAAGCCCCTGCTTCTGCCCCTAGTCCCGGTGATGTCATGCGATATGCACATTTTTCAACGAGTTCTTTCCTGCCTGCAATATAGCCGCCCGTTCTAGCTAGTCCGCCGCCTGGATTTTTTATTAGTGAACCCGCCATCAGATCCGCCCCTACTTCAGTCGGTTCCTGTTTCTCGACGAATTCACCGTAGCAGTTGTCTACAAATATCACGACGTCTTCTTTTATTTTGCGGATTTCCTTGATGATTTCTTCTATTTCATGTATACGGAAGGATGGATTGCTCGAATAGCCTTTTGAGCGCTGAATCGCAACCACTTTGGTTTTTGATGAAATTGCTTGTTTAGCCTTGACATAGTCAACAGCACCGCCTTCCAGCAAGTCAATATGCTGATAGGAAATTTGATAATCTTCCAGTGATCCAGTATCTTTTCCGTTTCCTGACACGATGGAATCCAACGTGTCATAAGGCTTACCCGTAATATAAATTAACTCATCGCCCGGACGCAGAATCCCGAATAAACTGATCGTGATCGCATGGGTCCCAGAGATGATTTGATTCCTGACCAGACAGTCTTCAGCGCCGAAGACATCTGAGTATACCTGTTCCAGTACGTCACGGCCGCTATCGTCATACCCATAGCCCGTTGATCCAGATAAATGAAAATCACTGACACGGTTTTGCTTGAAAGCCTGAAGAACCTTTCGTTGATTGTAGAAAGCAATGTCTTCTACTTCCTTTACATACGGTGCAATCAACTGCTCTGCTTCTTGAGATTTCATGAGTAATTCATCATTAATTGGTGCTATTTGCATTTGTAGTACCTCTTTTCAATTTGTTCATCATCTAGTTTAACAGAAGGACTGCAGTTGACCTACTAAAGACCACAAAAAAACAGGCAAGCGCCTGTTTATTGTTCATCTTTTAAAATTACGGGTTTCGCAGGAGCAAATGTTGAAATTGCATGTTTGTAAATGAGCTGCTGCTTGCCTTCCGATTCAAGTAAGACCGTATAATTATCATAGGATTTAATAAGGCCTTTCAGTTGAAAACCGTTTAACAAAAAAATTGTAACGAATGTGTTGTTCTTGCGTAATGCATTCAAAAACGTATCTTGCATATTTCCTTGTGCCATTCAATTGCCTCCCTGTCTCTGTTATCTAGTTATTCCATACTCACTTCTGAAAATCCTCTATTATTTTAGAGGTTCTTCTGAAAATTTCATCATTCGATTGATTCGCTTCGACCCATTGGATAGGTAATTTATTGCGGAAGTATGTCAATTGCCTTTTAGCATAGTTCCGAGTGTTTTTTTTGACGGCTTCAATCGCCTGTTCCTTCGTTAGCTGTCCATTAAAATGCGCGATCAACTCTTTATAACCGATCGCCTGAACCGCTTGTGTATCCCTGATTCCGCGCTCCCATAAAGCATGGACTTCCGCAAACAATCCCGCCTCCACCATCAAGTCAACGCGTCGGTCAATCCGTTCGTATAACTGTTCTCGAGGTAAATCCAACCCGATCAGCAACTCGCGGTACATTGGCTGATTTCCCTGTTGCTGTTCGTGCTCTTGCTTTGTTCGGCCAGTGACCTCCACTATTTCAAGCGCACGAATTAATCGTCGATGATTATTCGGATGGATACTTTCTGCACTTTTCGGATCCAACATTCGCAGCCTGGCATATAAATCATCTGACCCGGACGATTCCAATTCCTCTTCCAACCTTTGACGAATTACTGGATCGGCTGCCTGCTCCGTGAAACGATAATCAAATAAGACTGCTTGTATATACATTCCGCTGCCACCTACGATAATTGGCAATTTTCCTCGTGACTGGATATCCGCAATCCACTCTCTAACGGCTTCTTGGTATTCCGCTACGGAAAAACTTTCTGTCGGTTCTTTCACATCAAAAAAATGATGTGGTACTCCTCTCATTTCAGAAGGGTGGATCTTTGCGGTTCCGATATTTAATTCTTTATAGACTTGCATCGCATCGCCATTGATGATTTCTCCATTAAGAGCAAGCGCAAGAGCTGTACTCAATGCAGTTTTACCGGATGCGGTCGGGCCTACCACTGCAATTACGTCAATTGATTCATTCATAGTGTTTCATCCATCCAATTATATTCTGGAATACTTCAAGGCGATTCGTTTCCTGAAGCATTTCGTGGCGTCCGCCTTCATATAGCTGAACAGTCACGTATTGCAGCCCCGCCTCGTTGAACTGCTTTGCCACTTTCCAAACACCTTTCGCTCGATCACCTACTGGATCGTCTGTACCGGATACCAATAAAATCGGCAGCTCCTTCGGGATATTTCGTACGGATTCTTGATCTTCAATTGTATTCAAACCTTCCAATAAAACGCGAAACAATTGTGAAGTGGGAACAAAACCACAAGCCTCATCCTGTTCATATCCTCTGACTGTTTCACGATCCCTTGATAACCAAGCAAATGATGAACCGTCTTCAGCGAATGGTTTCGAAAAGTTGCCGAAAACCAATTGATTCAAGAATTCATCCGGTTGTTTATTCGGCAAATGATCTTCTCTCCACTCAGCCAGCAGTTTTCCGGCGTAACTGATGATTTTCGAATTACTTCCAGTTCCGGATAAGATCACTTTATCCACTACATTTCCATACAACTGAATAAAACGTCTGGCTACAAATGACCCCATACTATGTCCAAAAAGAACTACTGGAAGGTCGGGATATTCGTGCTGATAAAACTGGATGACTTCAAACACATCATCAATTAAATGATCAAAAGAGACTTGATCGCCAAGATCACCGTATGGCAGCTTATTTCCTCCAGCTGTTTTGCCGTGCCCTCTTTGATCATGTATCACCACAACATAGCCCTGTTCTACTAAATAATTAATGAACTCTCCATATCGTCCGCTGTGCTCTGCAATTCCATGTATAAGATGTACACGTGCTTTTCCGGATTCAGCAGACTTATGGAAGCTACTATACAGTTTTGTCCCGTCTCTCGCCTCTATCCAATACTCTTCCAATTAGCGCCACTTCCTTTCGCTTCCGCAATTGCATTCATCAGATCATTTACATATACCGTTTTCTCATTATCCGTGTAATGCAGCAAATTTGCCATATAGTCGGTTACTTGCTCCGCAAAAGTCTCCACGACATCGATTTGGAAATACAAATCGCCTTTTCGGCGAATAAAGAAGTCACTTGGTGATGTGACCATTTCATAATGAATGCCATATAGAATTTCTGCCCGTAAACTAATTGGCAAGCTATTCGTTTCCGCAGAAATAGAGTGGGCAAACTGAAATACTTTATCGCTATTTCTCCCATAAAATGAAGCAATCCGAGCACCTTGCTGTACAGTTAAACCGTAGTGTGGTGCTCTCACCGATTGCTCATCGATATAGTGTTGCAGTGATTGATCGTCCACAAAATCACTTCCTGAGACGGCAATTTTTTTCGTTTGACACGGTAGAATATTAGGATGCTTCAGTTTTTCAGAAACCCTATCGACGACGACTTCTGCCATTTGACGGTATCCCGTCAGCTTCCCTCCAGCAATTGTCAGTAACCCCGGAACCATTTCCCATATTTCATCGCGTCTTGAAATTTCTGAAGCATCCTTTCCTTCTTGCGCAATTAATGGACGTAATCCTGCCCAAGTTGACTCGACAGCCCTACGCGTTAATTGCACGCTAGGAAAGACTTCATTAACTGCTCCAATGATGTATTGAATATCTTCTTCTGTAGCTGTTGGATGCTGTTTGTTCGCTGAATAAAATGTATCCGTCGTACCGACATACGTTTTATTTCCTCTTGGAATCGCGAAAAGCATTCGACCATCCGAATGATCAAAATAGATCGCTTGCTGTAAAGGAAATACAGATTGGTCTACTACAATATGGACACCTTTTGAGATATGAAGCTGTTTTTTCGGTTTGCTGCTGATTTTTTGCTGCAGATCGTCCACCCACGGACCGGTTGCATTGATGACCATAGACGCAGCAACCGAAAATTTTTCACCCGATATTTGATCTTTCAGCACCGCACCGACAACATCATCTTTTTCAAAATTAAACTGCTCGCACTTTGTATAATTAACACAAAGCGCTCCATATTCCGCAGCCTTTTTCAAAACTTCGATTGTCAGACGCGCATCGTCTGTCTGGTATTCCACATAGTGCCCGCCACCTTGTAACCGCTCTTTCTTAAGCAGCGGTTCCAGCTCCAGCGTCTCTTCTTTATTCAACATTTCACGGCGTTCCGCATGTTTTACACCAGCCAAAAGATCATATGCCAACAGCCCGGCTGAGGTAGAGTATTTGCCAAATGTCCCATCTTTATAAATCGGCAACAGCATCGGTCTCGGCTTCGTGATGTTCCGTGAATTCCGATAGACGATTTCACGTTCCCTCCCAGTTTCCGCGACTATTTTGACATCCAACTGTTTTAAGTAACGCAAACCGCCATGAATTAATTTCGTCGAACGGCTGGATGTTCCCGCCGCGAAATCTTGCATATCAATGAGAGCAACTGAAAATCCCCTAGTCGCTGCATCAAGCGCAATCCCTGCACCTGTTATTCCGCCACCTACTATTAACAGATCAAATGAAAATCTTTTTAAATCCTCAATACTGTCTGCTCTTTCAATAGTTGAAAACATCTGATTGCTCCTCTCTGAATTGCTACATCACTCGTTTAAACATTTTTTCCAATTCATACGTCGTAAAATGAATCAATACAGGACGGCCGTGCGGACATGTATATGGATTGTGACACTTTCCTAAGTCATCGAGTAACCGTTCCATATCGGCTTGAGTTAAATAATAATTCGCTTTAATGGAACGTTTACAACTCATTAGGATGGCACTCTCTTCTCTTAGTTTTTCTACATCTACCTTACGGCTATGCAGCACTTGCTCGATCATTTCCTCAATAATCGCAGTTGCTTGGCCCTCAGGGAACCACGCCGGATATTCTTTGACTGTGTACGTAGCGGGTCCAAATGCTTCTAAAAAAACCCCTACTCGTTCAAGTGCTTCTTTACATTCTTCAATTTTCACCTGCTCATCCGCAGAATAATGGAAAACAAGCGGCAATAAAAGCTGTTGTCGTTCATCCGCACTCACTTGACCTAATTTCTTTTTGAAATACTCATACTTAATACGTTCTTGCGCAGCATGCTGGTCAATCATATAAAAGCCATCCTCGTTTTGAGCAACAATATATGTACCATGTACTTGTCCGATCGGTACGATGGAAGGAAACAAACTGGTTTCCGTCTCTGTTTCATTGTGAATTGGCTCTTCTGTTGGCGGCTCGTCATGTTGTTCGAAAATAGCCTCTGGAAATTCAGGTTCGGTTATTTCTGAAAAAGGATTTTGAACAGGTTTTGCAGGGACGACAGGCTCTAGAACTTGTTGTTGACGAGCGGGAGCTTCTTGGCGACGGAACGAAGGCGACCAAATCGTTTGTTGCTCAGAATCTGTTTTCGTTAGTTTCTCTTTTTTAATTGCATCCGGAATAATCGAAGCTTTTTGGATCGCCTCTCTGATTGCCTCTTTTATTAAAGTAAACAATTCACTCTCCTTACTGATTCGAATATGGCGTTTAGCTGGATGGACGTTGACATCGGTTAGGATTGGATCCGCCATGATATTTACAACCGCAATTGGAAAGCGGCCTATCGGCAAATACGTATGCAACGCATCGATCACAGCTTGAGTACCGGGGTAACTCTTTATCCACCGTCCATTCATCAGAAGTGAAACATAATTCTTCGATGCTCTGTTCAGTTCAGGTAATGTTATGAAACCATTAACCTTGAAATCTGCGTCTTCTTTTTCAAAAGGAATCATCTTGCGGGCAACCGATACTCCGTAAATATCAGACAGAACTCTCAATAAATTACCTGAACCTGAAGTCCGCAAAATTTGATGTTGATCATGCGTTAATGTAAAGGCGATATCCGGATGACTTAAAGCAAGCCGATTCAGCAAATCAATCGTGTGGCCAAGTTCTGTCTGAATCGTCTTCATATATTTTAAGCGAGCCGGTGTATTGAAAAACAATTGTTGGATCGTGAAATCAGTACCTTTACGTAAAGCTCCCGGTTCATGCTTCAATACTTTACCGCCTTCGATTTCTACGACGGTTCCTTGGTCCTCACCATCGGATGTCCATAATGAAACTTTAGATACAGCAGCGATACTTGCCAGCGCTTCCCCACGAAATCCTAGTGTACGGATACGAAACAAATCATGTTCATTGGAAATCTTGCTCGTAGCATGTCGTTCAAAACAGCGAATCGCATCTTCTTCAGACATGCCTTTGCCGTTATCTGTTACACGTATGGATGTCAGTCCCGCTTCTTCAAGAGTCACTTCAATTTGGGTGCTTTGTGCATCGATCGCATTTTCCACTAATTCTTTGACGATGGAAGCAGGCCGCTCGACGACTTCTCCTGCTGCAATTTTATTGGCAAGTGTATCTTCCATAATATGAATGTGATTCATTCGCCTCAACCTTTCATTTCTGCGGATACACGTTCTTTCCATTCCGCAATTTTCTGCATCGCTTGGAGTGGTGTCATATTCAGTACATCTGCAGCTTTGATTTCATCCAGAAGTTTTTGTTGTTCTAAGGACGTCGCTGACTCAATTGAAGTATCAAATAGCGCCAATTGCTCAGACACGCTGGTGGATTCATTGGCAGCACTTTCTTCCTCAAATCGCTGCAATAGTTTTTTCGCCCGCTCTACCAATTCGGCCGGCAATCCTGCGAGTTCTGCCACATGTATTCCATAGCTTCGATCCGCAGCGCCAGGCAATACTTTATGTAGGAATACTACTTTGCCGTTTTGTTCTTTTGCGGCGACATGCACGTTTAATAAGCGTGCGAGTACATCTTCGAGCTTCGTCAATTCATGATAATGCGTAGAGAATAATGTATTCGCTCCGACCTGCTCATGTATATGCTCCATCATTGCCTGCGCAAGAGCCATTCCATCATACGTAGAAGTACCACGGCCAATTTCATCAAACAGCAATAAACTTCGGGATGTTGCATGAGCGAGCGCATATTGTGACTCCATCATTTCCATCATGAACGTACTTTGGCCAGACGCGACATCATCTGCCGCACCGATCCGTGTGAATATTTGGTCTGTAATCGGCAGCACTGCTTTTTCGCATGGTACGAAACAACCGATTTGTGCCATTACGACAGTTAAGGCAACTTGCCTCATAAAGGTGCTTTTCCCCGACATATTCGGTCCTGTGATCAGTAACATATTGCTATAGTCGGCTAATTCACAAGAGTTCGGTATATAAAGCGAGTGATTCATCATCTTTTCAACGACAGGGTGTCTGCCGTTTTGGATATCCAGCGCTCGTCCGTCATGAAATTCTGGACGTATATAACGATTTCTTTCCGATACCACAGCGAATGCCAGCAACACATCCAGTTCACTTACAACAGTCGCGAGTTTCTGGATACGCTGTACTTCCTCTTTCACTTGTTCGCGGATCGCCAAAAATAAGTTCGTTTCAAGTATTTGACCATCAGCTTCTGCATTCAATATTAACTCTTCTTTCTCTTTCAATTCCGTCGTTATGTATCGCTCCGCATTTGCCAATGTTTGTTTTCGTTCATATCGTGTTAAATCCGCTAAATGAACATTGGATTTCGTTATCTCGATGTAGTATCCAAATATTCGGTTATACCCGATTTTCAATGTTTTAATCCCAGTTGCTTGGCGTTCTTTTTGCTCAAGTTGCGCCAGCCAACTTTTGCCGTTACGAGACGCATCACGCAGTTGATCTAATTTTTCGTTGTAACCATCTTTTATCAGACCGCCTTCTTTACTCGTTAAAGGTGGATTTTCGGCAATTGCATCCGCTAGTAATTGATACGTATCTTCGCATGGGTCCATTTTATCCGCAATTTGCTGAAGCATCGGCCGCTTGGATTCACTTAATATTTTTTGCAATTTAGGAATATGTGTCAATGAATTTCGCAGTTGTGCTAAGTCTCGTGCAGTTGCACTGCCCATTGAGATTCTACCGGCAAGCCGTTCTAAGTCATAGACATTTTTCAATTCCTCTACTAGTTCTTCACGCAGGAAAAACTCATCGACTAAATTACTGACAGTTTCCAATCGCTCTTCAATTGCTTTACGCTGTGCCAATGGCTGATGGATCCACATTCTCAGTTTTCTTGCACCCATTGCGGTGACCGTTTCATCCAATACCCAAAATAATGTACCTTCCTTCTTGCCTGAACGAATCGTCTGGACGAGTTCTAGATTCCTCATGGAGTTCGCGTCAATTGACAGTTTCGCGTCCTTTTCAATATAAACAAAAGGACGGATATGGCCGAACACCATTTTTTGCATGCGCATCAAATACGACTGTAGCTTATTGCAAGCTTCTTGTAGTTCATTGGGAAGGTGTCCATACGTGTCTTTTGCAATAGAGGCATTTTGCTCTGCATCTTCAATAGACAGCATAATTTCACGATTCTCAAACATTTCATGGAGAGTTAAATGCAGTGTTTGATCTACGACAATTTCCTTCATTCCGAGAGATTCGATTTCCGCTAGCAGCGAGCGCTCAGTTCCCTCGATTAATTCTACTTTCCCTTCGCCTGTTCCGACGTCTAGATAAGCGAGTGCAAACCGTTGATCTCCTAAGCTGTCGATCGCGCCAATAAAATGGTTCGCTTCCGTATCAATTGTTTTGCCTTCTGTCAGCGTACCAGGTGTGATCACTTTTACCACTTCACGCTTTACGATGCCTTTGACTGATCTTGGATCTTCCATCTGTTCGCAAATCGCAACTTTGTGGCCATTTTGGATAAGTGTTTCAATATAGCCGGTAGCGGAATGATAAGGTATACCACACATCGGAATCCGGTCCTTAGCCCCTGAGTCCCTGCTCGTCAATGTGATCTCTAAAATGGAAGATGCATTCACTGCATCTTCAAAAAACATTTCATAGAAGTCACCTAATCGGAAAAATAAAAAAGCATCGGTGTATTGTTCTTTAATTTGTAAATATTGCTGAATCATCGGTGTATGTTGTGACATGTAAAACCCTCATTTATTCGCTCATTTTCTTTTCATTATAACAAACCTATCCGGAGTTAACGAATCAAAAGGAGCCACCTCTCTAAGAAATTCATTCTTTCCATGATAAGGTCAAAATTAAAAAGCCGGTGAAAAACCGGCTTTTAAAAGGGTGAATCTTTTCTTCTGACTGGATGAGGTGACGGCTCTTTAGCATGCGGTTCATTGGCCTTTTTATCTTCCATCACAACAGAAGATGATTCTGCTTCAGCTATCGGCCACTCTTCTTCATATGGATGAGGATGAATCGTCACGGATACTTTCGTTTCTCCTACCATTTCAACAAGCAATTCCCTTTCAATTGAGATGGAGAAATTCTGGCCACATTCCGAAATACTCGCTTCCGTGCAATTCGGGTGTTGCAATACCGTTACGATCGTCTCTTCTTTGCTTGACGTAGGCTCATCTCGATAATGCAGAGCAATTTTATCTTTGTATGGTATGGACTCAGTAAAGACCGACGTTTTGGAATGATCGTGATGAGAGTACCATACATTTACATCGAAGCTCCCTGTCACTTCTACATGGTTTCCAACCTTCTTCGCTTGATGCGTGTGGTTGATCACCCAGCAACCCAAAATGCTGGAAGGGCGATTTGGCGGCTTTAACGTTACAGTAGAATCCGATCGATGCTTCCCTTTGGCAATAACAGCTTTCGTCACAATTTGTCGTAAGTTTTTCAGTTTTCTTCCTCCTTCTTAGGCTTCTATCCATCCTATGCAACAGCAGCCCAGAAAGTGAAAAAAATCGGCAAGGAATTTCTCCTTAGCCGACATTTTTTATTAGGAAAGTGATTTGCGTGCTGTATTTTCAACGTATGAACCTGTTTCGCCGCGTAATACATCGCCGCCTGTAGATTCGATAATCTCATCTGTTACGCTGTTAGCGATCGTATTTGAAACGAGCTGAAGCAAATCGTTCACTTCAACTTGAGATTGTTTGAATTCCTGAACCAATGGAATTTCATCGATCTCCCCTTGTACTTGTTCGATTTTCTTTTCAATATTCTTTAGTGCACGTTCTTTTTCATAGTGCTGGAAATTCACAGCTTGTGTCTGAAGCGATTTCAGGCTTGCTATTTTTTCACGCACTTTTTGGTTTTCGTTAATTTGCGCTTCTGCACGTTTATAAAATTCTACTTCTTCCGTGTTCGCAAGCATATGTGCCAAGTCTCGTGCTTTAGCAATGATTTCGTCTTTTGTATATAGTTTTTCCATTATGACATCACCTTTTCTTCTTTAACTACTCCGATGAATTCACCATCGAGTGACCATGTTTTCGCTTCTTTGATTCGAACTTCAACAATCTCGCCAATCACAGATCTTGGAGCTCTGAAATTCACCAATTTGCTTTTCTCAGTGTAACCTGCAAGCACATCAGGATTCTTTTTACTTTCGCCTTCCACAAGCACTTTCACAACTTGTCCTTTATAAGGCTTCATTGCTTCTGCAGACATGTCGTTCACAAGCTTATTTAAGCGCTGCAGTCTTTCTTTCTTCACTTCCATCGGTACGTTATCCTGCATTTTCGCAGCCGGCGTCCCTTCACGTGCAGAATAAATATACGTAAAGGCCATGTCAAAACCTACCTCGCGATAAAGCGACATGGTTTCCTCAAATTGCTCATCTGTTTCATTTGGAAATCCTACGATAATATCCGTTGTCAGTGAAGCTGTCGGGATAGCTGTTCTGATTTTATTGACGAGCTCTAAATAACTTTCTCGTGTGTATTTCCGAGCCATAATTTTCAGCATGTCACTAGACCCTGATTGTACAGGCAAATGAATGTGATCAACCAAGTTGCCGCCTTTTGCAAGCACTTCTATCAAATGATCATCAAAGTCTCGCGGGTGACTCGTCGTAAAGCGGATTCTCGGGATATCGATTTTTCGAAGATCATCCATCAAATCGCCTAGACGATACGTAATGTCATCAAAATCTTTACCATACGCGTTGACATTTTGACCGAGTAATGTGATTTCTTTATAGCCTTCCGCTGCTAGCTGTCTGACTTCTTGAATGATATCCTCCGGTCTGCGGCTACGTTCTTTCCCACGGGTATAAGGCACGATACAGTATGTGCAAAACTTGTCACAGCCGTACATAATATTGACCCACGCCTTGATTTTGCCATGACGTACTTTCGGCAAGTTCTCAATGACATCGCCTTCTTTTGACCACACTTCAATGACCATCTCTTTTGACATATACGCTTCGTGCAAGATATGCGGCAGGCGGTGGATATTGTGCGTACCAAAGATCATGTCTACTTGGTCGTAAGTCTTAAGAATCTTGTTCACTACTGATTCTTCTTGTGACATACAACCACAGACGCCAATCAATAAATCGGGGCGTTCCAGTTTCAATGGTTTTAGATGTCCCAACTCACCAAACACTTTATTTTCTGCATTTTCTCGGATAGCGCACGTGTTAAGCAAGATCACATCTGCGTCTTTTACGGTATCAGTTGCCTCGTAGCCGAGCGCCATGAAAATACCGGCCATTACTTCTGTATCGTGTTCATTCATTTGACAGCCGTACGTACGGATATAAAATTTACGTCCTTGACCCATACCTTTAAAACGTTGCTCTATTTGAAAATTATCGTGATATTCCACTTCTTTTTTCCCGCGTTTTTTTGCATCCTTCAGAGAAGGTGCACTATACACAGACTCAAAATATTTACTATAGTCTTTTTCAGTTGTTTTGCCTGATGGCGCGTCTTCTGTTGCGAGTCCAGCTTGCAAGCGCTGTTCTTCATTCATTATTGCAGTAGCCCCTTTCTATTACTTATCGGGAAATAAGCATACATGATGTTATTATACTGAACTTTTGGCGGATATGACAGTAAAGGGCCAAATTGTTGCTTGTTTGTCATGAAAAAAAGACCATGGCGACTTAGCCATGATCTTCTGGAAATTCTATTAACGAGTCTTTTTTTCAACGAGAAGTTTAAGCGCAGTCCGCCCTTCCCCATTGATTTCGATATCAGTAAAGGCAGGGGCGCAAATTAGATCCCCACCGCTTGGCGCGACAAATCCTCTTGCAATAGCAACTGCTTTGATTGCTTGGTTTAATGCACCTGCTCCTACTGCCTGGATTTCTGCATAGCCTTGTTCACGAATCACAGCAACTAACGCACCTGCTACAGAGTTCGGATTTGATCGGGAAGATACTTTCAAGGGACTCACGATATTTCCTCCTTATTTTGCAATGTCTATGGAAAGAGTGTATTCCATAAGTCATCCTATGATAGGTAAAGAGGATTTAGACACCATTCAGATTAGTTTATGAATGGATGGTCTTCGTTAATCCGGATTCGTTCGATTTTAAGAGCTTTTCCTGTCTTGTCATCCAGTTCCACAAATAAGCCATTGAGTTGCGGTCTTCCTTTTTTCGGAACTTCGAATCGAGTAGGTAAATTTGTATGGAAGCGATAGAGTACGTCTTCTTTTCTCATGCCCAGTATTTCATCATATGGTCCAGTCATCCCTGCATCTGTCAAATACGCTGTGCCACCTGGTAAGATTCGGTCATCTGCAGTTTGCACATGGGTATGTGTGCCGACTACAACAGATGCTTTGCCATCCAGATGCCAGCCCATAGCAATTTTCTCACTTGTAGCTTCCGCATGGAAATCGACGAAGACTAATGGAGATAAATTTAGAGCTTCTTCTACCAATTCATCCGCTTTGGTAAACGGATCGTCATGGGGAGGTAAAAATGTTCGGCCATGTAAATTAATAACCGAAAGCGTTACACCATTCTTGGTTATTGTGGTCATGCCTTTGCCGGGTGCTTGCTCCGAAAAGTTAGCGGGGCGTATCAAATAATCGACCTCATCAATAAAATCAAAAATCTCTTTTTGATCCCATGTATGGTTACCCATCGTGATCACATCCACGCCTGCATGCAATAGATCATGATAGATTGCTTTCGTAATCCCTCTTCCGGAAGCTGCGTTCTCACCATTTGCAATAATCACATCTGCTTGGTATTTTCTTTTCAGGCGAGATAAATAATCTATTACCATTTCTCGCCCCATCGACCCTACAATATCCCCAATAAAAATTACTTTCATCAAAAAAACCTCTTTCCAAAATGAAAACAGCTTCCAATCGAACCGGAAGCTGTTTACTTAGTTATTCTTTATTTCGCATACTCTACTGCACGGGTCTCCCGAATGACCGTTACTTTAATATGCCCAGGATAGTTCAATTCTTCTTCGATCTGTTTTCGAATATCTCGCGCCAGACGATGTGCTGTAATATCATCGATTTGCTCCGGACGGACAATGATACGAACCTCACGTCCCGCTTGGATTGCAAATGACTTTTCAACGCCTTCATACGATTCGGAGATTTCTTCAAGCTTTTGCAGACGTTTAATATAATTCTCCAATGTCTCACTTCTAGCACCCGGTCTTGCGGCTGAAAGTGCATCTGCTGCAGCGACGAGTACGGCAATGACAGAAGTCGCTTCTTCATCACCATGATGTGAAGCAATACTGTTGATAACCACTGGATGTTCTTTATATTTCGTTGCCAGCTCCACGCCAATTTGAACGTGGCTGCCTTCTACTTCATGATCGATTGCTTTACCGATATCATGCAGCAAGCCTGCTCGTCTTGCGAGGGTTACGTCTTCTCCGAGTTCTGCCGCTAGTAAGCCTGATAAATAAGCGACTTCAATCGAGTGTTTCAAGACGTTCTGGCCATAACTTGTACGGAAATGCAGACGTCCCAGTATTTTGATAAGATCCGGATGTAAGTTGTGGATGCCTACGTCAAAAGTAGTTTGTTCACCTTTTTCACGAATTAGCTCGTCCACTTCTCTTCTAGACTTATCTACCATTTCTTCGATACGCGCAGGATGTATTCTTCCATCCTGTACAAGTTTCTCGAGCGCTAATCTAGCTGTTTCTCTCCGTATCGGATCAAATCCTGATAAAATGACTGCTTCCGGTGTATCATCGATGATTAAATCGATGCCCGTCAAAGTCTCAAGTGTACGGATATTTCTTCCTTCTCTACCGATAATGCGGCCTTTCATTTCGTCATTTGGTAAATTGACGACCGAAACTGTAGTTTCTGCAACATGATCTGCTGCAAATCGTTGCAATGCTAGGGACAGAATTTCCCGCGCTTTACGTTCGGATTCTTCTTTTGCCCGCTGTTCGGATTCTTTGGTCATGACCGCAATATCAGTGGATAGTTCATCCTCCACATCTTCCAAGATGATACGTTTCGCCTCATCTCTTGTAAGGGAAGAAATTCTTTCAAGCTCGGTCTTCTGAACGGTAACAAGTTCTTCCGCTTTGCGTTCCATTCGTTCAATATGCTGTTGTCTTTCTAAAAGCGCATCTTCTTTGCGTTCTAGACTCGCTTCTCGTTTATTGAGCGCATCATCCTTGCGATCAAGGTTTTCTTCCCGCTGTAAGAGACGGTTTTCTTGTTTCTGTAATTCCGCTCTTCTCTCACGGACTTCATTTTCCGCTTCAATTCGCAGTTCGTGAGTTTCATCTTTCGCTTCTAATAGTGCCTCTTTTTTCACTGACTCCGCTTCACGCTTCGCCTCTTCGACGATTTGATTCGCTGTTTGCTTGGCACCAGTCACTTTTGAATCGTTCACATTTTTCAATATAAAAAAGCTAACAACTGCACCGACGATGAGACTTAGCAAAACGGAGATGAGTATTTCAACACCCATTGAGGTCACCTCCTCCTGCTTATTCTTTTCTTTTCAGTCGGCTCGTATTATCAATTTTGCCATGGCGGCTGTGTTCACATCACCAATTTTACTGGATAAGTAATGTCCCTATTAACTGTGAAAACGCCGAAGGCACTAACTTAATCCAACAGGTTTAAGCCTGCTGTTTCGGGACTGTTTGGCATTCAGTTTACTGCTTTTTAGATGAGCAAAGTGTTTGCTGAATTAAGTTAAAATCAACATACTGCCAAAAAAACAATTCATTGGTTTGATCAATGTAGGGCATATATAATACGCCACTTTAATTGTATAGTTGTATTTTTATTGTGTCAAGGAATGATGAAGGAAATTGAAGGGGGTTCTGAACTATTTTGCAATAGTTGCGCCGCGATGCTTCTTTCATTTCATATGAATCTAGGGAATAGGCTAGATAATGGAGCAGAAAAAATCCGCCAATTTTCATTGGCGGACTCTAGCTGCAAAATTATTTTTCGTCAGGAATCAAGAGAAGCTCTTCTAACTCGTCCTCTTCATCATGAGCCGCAATAACATAATCGGTTTTGTCCAAGCCGTATGTTTCCCGAATCTTACTAGCGATTTCCGAACGCATTTGTGGATTTTCTTTCAAAAATATTTTCGCATTCTCTCGTCCTTGGCCTAGGCGCTCGCCTTCGTAAGAGTACCAAGCACCACTTTTTTGGACAACTTCTAATTCTGCACCTAGATCTAGAATTTCACCTTCTTTTGAAATTCCTTCACCGTACATAATATCGACTTCTGCTGTTCTGAAAGGCGGTGCTACTTTGTTTTTCACTACCCGGATTCTAGTCTTATTCCCCATAATGTCGTTTCCTTGCTTAATCGCTTCTCCACGTCGCACTTCAAGGCGCACAGAAGAATAGAATTTAAGCGCTCTACCGCCAGGAGTCACCTCAGGGTTACCGAACATGACACCGACTTTTTCACGAATCTGGTTGATAAATACTGCAATCGTATTGGACTTATTGATTGCACCGGAAAGTTTACGCAATGCTTGAGACATCAAACGTGCCTGCAAACCGACATGCGCGTCTCCCATTTCACCCTCAATTTCAGCTTTAGGAACCAACGCAGCAACCGAGTCTACTACGATAATATCTACAGCGCCACTGCGTACTAAAGCTTCCGCGATTTCCAAGGCTTGCTCGCCCGTATCTGGTTGAGACAATAGCAATTCGTCAATATTGACGCCTAGTTTTTGCGCGTACACAGGGTCAAGCGCGTGCTCTGCATCAATGAAAGCCGCTTGTCCGCCATTCGCTTGAACTTCTGCGATAGCGTGCAAAGCAACTGTCGTTTTACCTGAACTTTCAGGTCCGTAGACTTCAATCACTCGTCCGCGTGGATAGCCACCTATTCCGAGTGCTGCATCCAATGCCAATGACCCGGAAGATGAAGTGTCAATTTGACGGTCAGTTTTCTCTCCAAGTTTCATAACAGAACCTTTACCAAATTGTTTCTCTATTTGTTTTAATGCCATATCTAAAGCCGCTTTACGATCGCTCAATTAAAATTCCTCCTCAACTCTTTTTCTATTTCTATTATACCTTTTTTCGTTAGAATACACAACAAATAAACGAACGCGCATTCGATAATTTGTTGCCGGAAATTGAAAAACAGTCTGTATAACCGAGGCGAAATTAATTTTCAACAGAGAAATCGACCTCAAAAATCAATACTTCAATTCTTTTTTCTCTTTCATTTTCTGTATTAAATAATGCAATGCAAACTGCACGGAACGCTTACGATTTGAATTACGCGAGCCGGATAATTGCAGCTTATAAGATTCAGTCGCCATACCTTCAGTTGCAATGCCGATCCAGACAGTTCCTGGCGGCTCACCGTCATGTGGTTCTGGTCCGGCTGCACCTGTCAGTCCGACACCAAATGTAGTAGCAAATCGTTCTCTAACGCTTTCAGCCAAAGCTTCTGCACATTCCGAGCTGACGATTCCGTGGTATTCGAGTAGGGACGGCAAAATACCGAGCTGTTCAATTTTCATCTCTTTATTATAAACTACAACACCGCCTTTTAAAGCATTGCCAATTCCAGGCTCTGATCCCAGTTCTGCCATAAACATACCCGAAGTTAAGCTTTCAGCAGCAGAAATAGACCAATCGTTTTGCAGTAAAAGTTCAGTAGTTTTCGATGCCAATGTATCCTCATCGACTCCGTATATATACTCGCCCACGATAGAACGTATTTGGTGTTCTACCGGCAAGATCAATTGCTCAGCCTCTTCTTCCGATTTCGCTTTTGCCGTGATTCGCAACTTGACCATGCCCGGTGAAGCAAGCGGGGCAATAGTAGGATTTGTTTGATTTTCCAGTAATGATTGAATACGAACTTCTAATTCAGATTCTCCAATCCCCTGCAGTTTCAAAACTTTAGAAAAGATGATATCTTGTTTGCCATAGACACCTAATAAATAAGGTATGGCTTCATTCTCAAACATCGGCTCCAACTCATGAGGAGGACCAGGCAATAAAACATATTGCTTGCCATCTTTTTCAATTCCCATTCCCGGTGCCATGCCATGACGATTCGGCAAAACTGTCGCGCCAGCTAGAACAAGAGCTTGCTTCTTATTATTTTCAGTCATCGTTTTTCCGACTTGTTTGAAATACTGCTTAATCGTCTCCAGTGCTTCTTCATCAGAAACCAGTTCTCGCCCCAGTTCACGAGCAATCGTTTCTTTTGTTAAATCATCTTTCGTTGGTCCCAGCCCACCGCTGAAAATGAGGATATCTGCTCGTTGTTGTGCAAGTCTTATGGATTGAGCCAGACGTTCTGGATTATCCCCTACGACGGTATGATAATATACATCGATACCCGCTTCAGCCAATCTAGCAGAGATGAACTTTGCATTGGTATTCGTAATTTGTCCTAATAAAAGCTCTGAACCTACTGCAATGATTTCAGCTTTCATGAATACACTCCACTCCTCACATTGACTCCACTAACACTTTACGATTCTTAATAAAATAATCTACGCCAGACCAAATGGTAAATAGCAGCGCGATATACAGCATAATTGTACCGAATGGAACGCCGATCGCTTCAAAGAATATATTGTGTAATAGTAGAAATGAAATAGCCAAGATCTGTGTAACCGTCTTTATTTTCCCTAACTGATTCGCAGCTACAACTTCGCCACCGCCAGCCAAGATTAATCGAAGACCGGTCACTGCAAACTCCCTGCTTATAATGATAATTACAACCCATGCAGGTGCTGTTCCCATCTCAACCAACAAAATAAATGCTGCGGAAACGAGTAACTTGTCCGCAAGCGGATCTAAAAACTTCCCCATATTGGTTACTAAGTTATTTTTTCTTGCTAAATAACCGTCAAGCCAATCTGTCGTTGAGGCTATAATAAAAATAATCGCGCCCACTAAATGTTCAATCGGTAGTTCTACTCCGCCGATTTTAATAATTCCCCACCCAAAATCAACTGCCATGAAAACGATAAAAATCGGTATCATCAATACTCTTGATAACGTGATTTTATTAGGCAAATTCATAAAAATTCCACCTTTCCAGCTGTAGCGTCATAATTTCTTGTGAATAACAAAATAGTCATCTCAAGGGATGACTATTTTGCTACGGTTTTTTAATAATAATATTTTGAGTAAGACGTTCATTCGGATATTCGAGCACTTGATCATTCACGATCAGTTCTGTAGAATTTGTCCGTCCTACCCGGATTCGCACACTTACCGCTTCAGTTGCATCAATTTCAATGGTTTCGCCGGCAGTCATAATTCTACCTCCAGGCGCTGGCATTCTTTCTGTACCGGACTGATCGGTAACGGAAATCCAAGAATCGCCCGTTGTTTTAATGACCAACTTCAACTCATCAGAATTAGATAACGTAAAAGTGGAAGTTTCTCCGGCGCTGGACTCCAATTCCAGCTGCTGTTCTGTTTCTTCTATCGGCTCTTCCGGCTCCTCTGGTGTTTCCTCAGAAGCATTCTTATCTTCGTCAACCGGTTTCTCAGTATCTGGCTGCCCTGGTGTTTCTTTGATCAGTGGAACATTTTGCGTTGGTGTATCTTTTTCTAATGGTGTTTCTGCAGCTTTTTCTCTAAATAAAATGTACACAATGACGATAATCATCACAATGAACAAAGCTACAATCACTTTAGGCATGATTTCTTTTAACTTGCTGTTACTCTTTAGTCCGCCGCTGCGCTGAAGTGTCGGCGGCGCAATATTTTCTTGCTCTTCTTCTGGAGTATCGCCTGACTCCTCTTTATAGAGAGCCAGCATTTCATCCGCATCCAAATCAACTGCTTCCGCATATTGTTTGATAAAAGCACGGATATAGAATGTACCGGGCATCATACTATAATCTTCACTTTCAATTCCCGAAAGATAACGTTTTTGGATTTTTGTGATTCCCTGTAAATCATCCAACGTATACCCTTTCGCTACTCTCGCTTCTTTCAAGCGAGCACCTAATCCGGTCAATTTTAACACCTACCTAATTCGTCAAGTCATTTTACTTTAGTTGAACATATTAAATCCGCCCATTGAACCGCGATCAGACATCTGGTCGTTTTTCTCCAGAATCTCATATGTAATTTCTTGATCTACACTAGACCGCAATTCAATAATGATATCAAAGTCATCAATTGTGTACTCGGATTGCTTCACGAACATATCTGGATGTTCTACCACTTTTATCGTAGGTAAACTCATCATTTCACGCACTAATTGCATATGACGTTCATCCGATGATTTTCGAGTCACAATTCCATCCAGGATAAAGATATTATCGCTTGAAAATTCTTCGCCCATCATACTCGTTCTCACGGTTTGTTTGATCATAGTGGAAGATAAAAACACCCACTTTTTATTCGCACACACACTAGCCGCAACCACTGATTCCGTTTTACCTACACGTGGCATCCCGCGTACACCGATTAGCTTGTGACCTTCTTGCTTAAAAATTTCGGCTAAAAAGTCCACTAAAATCCCAAGTTCACTTCGAATGAACCGAAACGTTTTCCGATCATCCGTGCCGCGCTGGATATAATGTCCGTGACGCACAGCCAACACATCTCTCAATTTAGGTTCCCTGATTTTATGGATTACAATCGTATCCATAGTGGAAGCAATTAATTCAAAGCGTTTAATTTGCTGGTCGTGATCCGTTTGTACAAGCATACCGCGATATCTGCCATCTACTCCATTGATGGTAACAATATCCACTCGCAACATGCCGAGCAGGGAAGCAATATCTCCAAGCAAGCCGGGCCGATTGACTTGAATCTCATATTCGACATACCATTCTCCCATTCGACACTCTCCTCGTTTGACTTCTTTATATAGGACGCATAAGTCTGCACTTAGTTCTATAATAACGGATAGCCGGAGTGAAGAAAAGAAAAAAAGAAAAGGACTTCACGAACCGTCCTTCTCTCTCGAGATCACATATACCAGCCACCGTTGATCTGAACGATTTCTCCCGTCATATAATCGGCTTTTCCACTGAGCAAGAATTCGACCATATTCGCTATTTCTTGCGGAGTACCAACCGACAGCAAGGGAATTTGTTCCAAGACCATTTGCCGTTCTTCTGATGAAAATTCCTGATTCATCCGTGTATCGATCCAGCCAGGTGCGATGGCGTTAACCCGGACACCTGAATAAGCGGCTTCTTTGGCGTACGCTTTAACAAAAGCATGTTGTGCACCTTTGACCGCTGAATACATCACTTCTCCCGCAGCACCTGCGCTGCCCCAGATCGACCCAATAAACAGCACATAAGAGACCGTATGTTTACGCAACTTAGCAGATAATAAGGAAACGAGCCGAGCGGGATTTTGCATATGCACCCTCCATAACTCAGCCATTTCCACATCCGTCGTATCGGACAATAACTTAACGACCGCTTGCCCATTTGCCACGACAATTGCTTGTAATCCTTGTATTTTCGAGGCTAGCTCAGCAGCCGCCTGCTCTGATCTAAAATCAGCCTGCACACTGAGAAACTCTAGGTTAGGATAGTCCTTTTGCAAATCCTTCAACAATAAAGCCAGTTGTTGCTTATTGGAATTATAATGTAAGTAAAGAGACCAACCAGCGGCCGCCAACTGTCGGCAAACCGCTTCCCCTATCCCACCTGATGCCCCTAAGACGAGTGCAAAACGCGCTTCGTTCATTTGTTGTCTGCTGGCTTTACTTCAAATACTGTATAGCTGCTGTCATCCGAAAACATAGAAAAGGCTTGCTTCAATTTATCCATAGAGAGCTTTTCCAACGTCGGCACTACATCGAATAAATTCATTTCGTTAAACTCATAGCGAGTATATTGATTAGCAATAAATTCTATAGAATTCAGTGAACGCATAAACTGTCCGATTTTCTTTTTACGCATTCTCTCTAAATCTTCCTCTTTGACAGGCCAGTATTCTTTCGAATCTTGAATCGTTTGACGAATTAACTTCTCTAATCGTTCAGGCTCCTCCGTATCTGATCCGACCATTGCAAATCCATAGCCCTCTTCCATGGAAAACTCATAAGAGAATGATTCATCAATCAAACCTTCTTCATATGCCTTTTCATAAAACGGAGAAGTACGCCCAAATAAACTGTCCAACACTAAATTGGCAGATAGCTCAGACTCAAGCATCTCTTGACCCTGCTGGTCTGTAGACGTACATTTCATGCCTACATTGAGCTTTGGCTTTGATACATCCATCGTAAGCGTGCGTTTCGGAATATCCGCTCCTTTTGTTTCAGTTGGAAATTGGCGTTCGATCGGCTCAGGCTGATCAAAGGATTTCTTAGATTGGTTATCTTTAACGAAGGCCATCATTTCTTCAGGATCAACTGCCCCTACAATGAATAGCAACATGTTGGACGGATGGTAGAAGGTTTCATAGCACGTATATAAATGCTCTGCCGTAATATCTTGAATCGATTCTACTGTTCCTGCAATATCAATTTTCACTGGATGCTCTTTATAGAGATTTTCTATTGTACCGAAGTATAAACGCCAATCCGGTTGATCGTCATACATCGTAATTTCCTGGGCAATAATCCCCTTCTCTTTATCCACGGTCTCCTTAGTGAAATAAGGTTCTTGGACAAAATCTAAAAGCACTTCAGTATTTTCCTTGATTTTATTCGTTGCTGAAAATAAATATGCAGTCCTTCCAAAGGTCGTGTAAGCATTTGCAGATGCTCCATTTAGACCAAACTTCTGGAACACATCGCCATCTTCTTTTTCAAACATTTTATGCTCAAGAAAATGTGCAATCCCGTCAGGCACTGTTATGAATTCGTTTTTGCCATGCGGTTTGAACGTTCTATCAATTGAACCGTATTTTGTTGTGAACGTCACAAATGTTTTAGAATAACCCCGTTTCGGTAGAATGACCACTTTCAAACCATTTTCTAATGTTTCTGTATAAATTTTTTCTTGTAATTCATCAAATACTACTTCTTTCATTTGGAATCATCCTCCTTGCCTGACAACAGATAGACCACTTCTAACTGGATCGTGTTCGCCATTTCCTTCACGTCTTCCAATGTAACGGAATGCCATTTGCTGATCAGTTCATCTGCAGTGAAATTCTCGTCTAACTCTTTATATTGGTCATATATTTCAATTTGACTGCGTGCAGAATCATTGGAGCTGCGAATACTATTCTCTAGCAATGCAACCGTTTGGTTCAATTCCAACTCTGTTATATCACCTTGCTGCATCACCTTTAACTGCTCAACAATTAATTGAACTGCTTTTTCTTCAAGTTCTGCATCAATTCCTGCTGTCACGTAGACAATACCATATTGGGAAGCATACGCACTATTTGCGTAATACGCCATACTTTCTTTTTCACGTACATTCATAAATAATTTACTATGCGCAAAGCCGCCAAAAATTCCGTTCATCACTTGCATTTTATTGTAATCCGGATGACGGAATGTCACTGGCGTACTAAAGCCTAAATGCAGCTTACCTTGTTTCATATCCTGACGTTCTCTGACGGTTTTTACGTCTTCAGAAGTATTTGCATGCTTTTCTTCAAGCCGTTCATTCACCTTACGAGCCTTGAACGGCAAGGATTCTTTAATTTTCGTGACAATATCTTGCTCATCCACGTCTCCGACTACATAAATATCGATCAAGTCATGCTGAATCATGTCTTCATACGCTTGATGAAGACTTTTATTGGTGATAGCAGAAACAGCTTCTTCTGTACCGTAGGCGGAGATAGAAGCCGGTTGATCCGGTCTCATGATTTCCAGCATACGCTTTTGAGCATATCTTGTCTTGTCATCGTAAACTGAACGGATTCGATCACGTACTGTACGCTTTTCTCTTTCTACAACCGTTTGATCAAATGCATTTTCTGAAGCTTTTGGCTCGAAAACGACCGCACGGATAAGTTCGAAAAGCTGTTTAAGAACGTCTTCACCTGCAAAAAACTCATCGTTCACACATTCAGCAAACAAAGAAACGATGTGCTGAGAGCTTCTTTTGGAAACGTCTGTATACAACACAGTACCGTATAGCTCATCTAACGCTTTACGCATCGCAATTTGAGTAGGATACTTTCGGTTGGATTCTTCCAATACGTTCGCAAGCACCGTTCGCTCCGAAGCAGCACTCTGTTCTAACGGAGCCTTCCATTTAATCGTGACATTCACTGTTTTAAATTGTTCAGTTTTTCGTATATACAAATTAACGCCGTCTTGTAACTTTATTTTATTGAACATACAAACACCTCTCGTTTACCTTATTATATGAATTCCTATCCTCACTATACATTTTAGCTTTTGAAATAGAAAATAAAACGCAACCCCAAGTGCTGAGAGCGCCGGTTAGCCTCGACAGGCGTTGGAAGAAATGACAGAAAGGCGCTCCTTGCCTTTTTGGCAGTTCTGAAACGACCCCGAGAGGCTGGCGCTCGAAGCCGGATGAACCAAGTGCTGAATGCGCCGTCCAGCCTCGACAAACCTAGAAAAGCTATCTGAAGAGTGACTTCCCCAGATAGCTTTTCGTAACTATTATCGATTACCTTTAATGTACGGATTACCAAGCGATTTCGGTGCGCTAGATTTCCCAAGAAATCCAGCAAGCGCCAAGATCGTCAAGACGTAAGGGAATATATGGAAATAAACAGCTGGTATATCAGCTAAAATCTTAATACTCGACGAACTGATTGCCAATGCTTGTGCAAAACCAAAGAATAAAGCGGCTCCCATAGCACCAAGCGGATGCCATTTACCAAAAATCATTGCGGCAAGCGCCATGAAGCCTTGTCCATTTATCGTAGCATGCCCGAAATCATTTGTGATAGTCTGTGAATAGACTGCACCGCCGATTCCCGCAAGTCCACCCGAAATAATCACTGCAATATAGCGAATTTTCGTCACCTTGATTCCCATCGTATCTGCTGCCATAGGGTGCTCACCTACAGAACGCAAACGCAAGCCGAATGGTGTTTTGTAAATAACGAACCAAGCAATAAATGCTACAGCAATCGCTATGATCGAAGAACCATATACCAGCTTAAAAAACATCGGTCCGATGATTGGGATATCTTGCAAATACGGAATGTTAAATCTCGGAATTTTCTCCTGAATGAAATCCGTCTGTCCTTTACCGAAAATCATTTTAACAGAAAATAAGGCAATTGCGAGACCAAGCATGTTAATCGCTACACCTGATACTACTTGATCTGCACGGAATGAAATAGACGCTACAGCATGTAATGTAGCAAATAAAGCGGATACCAGCATGGCTACCAGCAAGGCGATCCATGGGGTCCAAGCACCTAAAGACTCTGCAAAAAATAAGTTAAATAGAATCCCGATGAACGCGCCCATAACCATAAGACCTTCCAATCCGATGTTAATTACACCAGAACGTTCAGAAAACACACCGCCAATTGCTGTAAATATAAGAGGGGCGGCAGAAGCAATCGTTATAGGTACGATGAAATATAACACATCTAACATCTTACTTCGCCTCCTTCTTATTACGTAAACGAATTAATCCGATACGGATAATATACCCGCAGGCAACAAAGAAAATAACTAGTGCTATGATGATCGAAACAATTTCTACTGGAATCCCTGCAGCATTCGGCATGTTGTTTGCTCCGTATTTCAATGAACCAAACAATGTAGCTCCGAAAATAACTCCAAGCGGCGTATTCGCACCTAAAAGCGCTACGGCAATTCCGTCAAAACCGATGCCCGTAAAGCCACCCATAGAGGACATGTTACCGAATGTTCCAAGTGCTTCCATCGCACCGCCTAAACCGGCAAATGCACCTGAAATAACCATCGCTAAAATGATGTTTTTGTTAACATTCATCCCCGCGTATTGAGAGGCATTTTCGTTAAACCCAACTGACTTCAATTCATATCCAGACTTTGTCTTCTCTAAAACAAACCACATGACGACAACCATCGCTAAGGCCACAAAAATTCCATAATGCAATGTAGAGTAATCGGTCAGGTTGGACAAAAATTCAGATCGCAGTGATGCTGTTTCATGGATCCTTTCCGTTTTGAACCCGCCGCCGGAAATGGTTTTTATCAATGCATTGACTACATGCAGCGCTATATAGTTCATCATGATCGTCACAATAACTTCATGCACTTTCAAAGTTGCTTTTAAAATACCCGGGATCAGCCCCCATAACGCTCCTGCAACTGCAGCCGCTAATAACGCAAGCGGTAAGTGAATGATTTTAGGTAGTTCAAACGCCATTCCGACATAGGCAGCCGCAAACCAGCCGACAATCAACTGTCCTTCTACTCCGATATTAAAAAGACCTGTCCGGAATGCGAAAGCGACTGCCAATCCGGCAAGAATATAAGGACTGATCTGACGGATCGTTTCACCGATTACATAAGAATCCCCGAAGATCCCATTCCACAATGCTATATAGCCTGTAACTGGGTTGTAATCACTGATGAGCATCACAACAGCGCCAACTAACAGTCCTAAAATAATAGATATCACTGGAACCAATATATTTATCATTTTATTCGACATGATGTTCATCACCATCTTTCCGAGCAGCTATCTGTTCTTTCGATACCGCATCTTTCGAATGGCCCGCCATCATTAAGCCTAACGCCTGTTCATTTGTTTCTTGCGGTGTCACAGTGCCCACAATTGTTCCATCGTAGATGACAGAAATTCGATCTGACACATTCATTACTTCATCAAGCTCGAAGGTTATGAGAAGAACAGCTTTACCACTGTCACGCTGTTCAATCAGACGTCTGTGAATAAACTCAATGGCTCCGACATCCAAGCCTCTTGTAGGCAGAGCAGCGATCAGTAAGTCTGGGTTACGCAAAATTTCACGACCAATGATCAATTTCTGCTGGTTTCCACCGGACAACGCTCTTGCCAATTCGTCTACGCCTTGAGTTCTTACGTCAAATTCTTCAATTAGACTTTTAGCCTTTTCATTCACTTCTTTATAATTCATTATTCCTTTTTTTGAAAATGGCTCATGATAATAGGATTGTAATGCGGCATTATAACCGACTGAGAAATCCAGTATCAGGCCATGTTTATGACGATCCTGCGGAATATGACCAATTCCTGTTTCTGTAATTTTTCTTGGTTTTTTGTTCGTAACATCTACAGAATTAATCAAGACTTTACCACTCTTCACTTTCGTTAACCCTGTAATAGCTTCGATTAATTCAGACTGTCCATTGCCATCAATCCCGGCAATACCGACAATTTCACCTCGGCGTACGGAGAGGTTGAGCCCTTTTAGCTTGGCAACCCCGCGATAATCATTGACAACCAAGTCCTCCACTTTCAATACTTCTTCTGTTGGATTAGAAGGTCCTTTTTCAGTCTTGAAAGTCACTTGCCGACCGACCATCAGCGTCGCCAATTCTTCCGGATTCGTTTCTGCTGTAATGACAGTCCCAATTCCTTTTCCTTTACGAATGACGGTTACTTTGTTTGAGACACTCATGATTTCCTGCAATTTATGAGTGATTATAATGATGGATTTACCTTCCGCAACGAGCTTGCGCATAATATTGAGAAGCTCTTCAATTTCCTGAGGAGTCAGTGAAGCTGTCGGCTCATCAAAAATTAAAATATCCGCTCCCCGATAAAGAGTTTTTAAGATCTCCACCCGTTGTTGCATACCAACCGATATATCTTCTATTTTCGCATGAGGATCTACATCCAGCCCATATGCCTTTGAAATCTCCGCTACCTTTTTAGCGGAATCTTTAATATTGAGCATACCGGATTTAGTCGGTTCGCTTCCCAAAATAATGTTTTCTGTGACCGTTAAGTTTTCAACGAGCATAAAATGCTGGTGAACCATTCCAATCCCAAGATCATTGGCCACGTTCGGATCGGTAATCGCTACTTTTTCTCCTCTTACACGAATTTCACCACCGTCTGGCTGATACAAACCGAACAACACATTCATTAACGTGGATTTACCAGCTCCATTCTCTCCTAAGAGTGCATGGATCTCACCTTTTTCAAGTTGCAGTGTAATGCGGTCATTAGCATAGAAGTTTCCGAATTTTTTCGAGACATCCAGCATTTCAATTACATAATCCAATCCAATCACTTCCTTGCCAGTAATAGAGTTCAAGAGCACAAAGCAGAATGTTCATTAGCTTCTTCCTAAGATTTAACTTCACGTATAAGGCGATTGCAGAACAATGAATCTGTAAGCGTTACCACTACTATTCGTACAAGTCGTCTTTTCGCCAAACTGTATGCAAATTCAATTCAATATAAAATTAATAAAATAAAAGCTCCAGTACAATAATCAAGGAGCCTTTATTTCACAAACTTTAATCAAATAAAGGCCGGACAATAAACCGGCCTCTATCTTATTCAGAAGATTATTTCTTCTTTTCTACGAACTCAGGTACTTCTACTTCGCCATCAGCAATCTTTTGTGCATATTCATCAATCTGATCTAGCACATCTTGTGGAATGGCACCGCGTGAATCAGCAAGTGACACACCGTTGTCATGGAGACCGTAAACTTTCGTTTCGCCACCAGGGAATTTACCATCCATAGATTGTTGAGCAATATCTTTAACTGCGACATCAACACGTTTCAGCATTGAAGTTAAAGTGATGTTATCATCGCCAACTTTACCTTCGTCATACTGATCGGAGTCCACTCCAATTACCCAAACATATGCATCTTTATCTGCTTGTTTACGTTCTTTCGCTTCAGAGAATACACCGTTACCTGTACCGCCGGCAGCGTGGAAAATGATATCAACGCCGGAAGAATACATACGGCTAGCTTCTGCTTTACCAAGTTCTGCTTTATCAAATGCCCCAGTGTATTTAGTATCTACTTTGATCTCTGGTTTTACTGCTGCAACTCCAGCCAAGAAACCAGCTTCAAAGCGCTCAATTACTGGAATATCCATACCGCCGATAAATCCAATTTTATCTGATTTTGTCATCAATGCAGCCGCAACTCCAGCAAGGTATCCGCCCTCTTGTTCCTTAAAAAGAATGCTTGTGACGTTTGGAGCGTCTACTTCACCATCGATAATAGCAAATTCAGTATCCTTTTGCTGTGCTGCAATGTCAGCGATTGCATCCTCCATCAAGAAACCTACACCAAATATTAAATTAAAGTCACGACGAGCCAAGTTGTTCAAATTAGTTGTGTAATCCGCTGGGTCTGTAGACTGAAGATAATCAAATCCGCCAGTTCCCTTTGCCCAACCTTGTTCTTCCCCAAATTCTTTGACGCCTTTCCAAGCTGACTGGTTAAACGATTTATCATCTACCCCGCCAACGTCTGTAACCATGGCAATCGAGAATTCACTCTTTTCGGTATCATTTCCGGCTGCAGGTTTTTCCCCTGCGTCATTATTGTCCTTATCGTTTGAACCGCATGCTGCCAACATCGTACCTGCGGCTAAAACCAAAGACATGGCCAAACCAAATTTTCTTTTCTTCATCAATAATGACCTCCCCTTTGATAATTTTGGTATGAAATCAGGACGTTATACGTCTTATACCCTTCTTCGCACTACATGGAACTTGAATTTATCTGCACGAAAATAGTTCTCAGAATAAAGAACCATTTTCCCTTCCTCGCTGAAATGCTCTTGGGAAAGCGATAAAAGGGATTGAGAGGTATCACAAGATAGCGCTTTAAACGCTTCCGGATGATAGCTAATCGGCTCTATTTCAGCTACAGCCTGTCCAATCCGGGTCATTCCGGACCGCTCAATTGTATCGAATAATGATGCGTCGAGCTGACTTTCTAAACCGTCCGGCAAACATTCCAACAGCACGTGATCCACACAATATACAACAGGTTCACCATCTGCTGTTCGAATTCGTTTGATTTGGACAATCTTTTTATCATTTGTTTTAAAACGTTCAGTTAACTCTTCAGTCAATGGGATGATAGACAAATTTTGAACAATGGTGCCAGGCTCCATATTCGCATTGTGGATCATCGTCGTTATACTTGAAAGCTGCTCAATTCCTGACAACACCATAGGCTGTGAAGTGACGAATGTGCCGACTCCATGCTTTCTGAAGATCACTTTCTCTTCTTCCAGTACCCTTAGCGCTTCGCGCAGTGTCGCACGGCTAACCCCCAGTAACTCTGATAATTTCGCTTCTGAGGGAAGCCGTTCATGTTCTTGAAATAGCCCAGATTCTATATCTTTTTTTAATCGCTCGATGACCTGAACATATAAATGTCGCGGATCTTTCTTCACGAACATTTAGCCACCTCCCCAGACGTCAGACATCTGATTACGTTCTGTCCTAACTATATCATCTTCTTAAGAAGAAGGAAATATCTAGTTAAGCTTACGAATAAAATTCTATATTTCAGTCGATTTCAACAATTTTACGTCAAGATTCTAGATCTGATTTTCCAATCATGACTTGTCTTGGCTTACTGCCTTCAGGCGGTCCTACTACTCCTCGCGCTTCCATTTGATCCACTATACGAGCAGCACGCGCATAGCCTACCCGGAAACGGCGCTGGATCATTGAAACAGAAGCTGTTTGCATCTCTACAACCATCTGGACCGCTTCATCATATAAATCATCTGTTTCTTCATGCGGTGGAACAATTTCCACTTCCGTAGGGATCATTTCTTCTTGATATTGCGCTTTTTGCTGTTCGATAATGAAGTCCACAACTGCTTCGACTTCTTCGTCCGATACAAAAGCGCCTTGCACACGGGTCGGTTTGGATGCACCCGCCGGAAGAAATAACATATCGCCTCGCCCTAACAACTTTTCTGCTCCGCTGCCATCCAAAATAGTACGTGAATCAATTGCAGACGAAACGGCAAATGCAATTCTTGAAGGAATGTTTGCTTTAATTATTCCTGTAATAACATCCACACTCGGCCTTTGCGTGGCAATGATCAAATGAATACCCGCTGCTCTAGCCATTTGCGCCAAGCGTGTGATGGCATCTTCCACTTCATTGGAAGCGACCATCATCAAGTCCGCCAACTCATCTACAATGACTACGATATACGGCATGCGTGGATGTTTTTCATCATGGTCTTCATTCCATTGTTCAATATGGTTATTGTATCCTTCAATATTCCTGGTACCTGTGTGAGAGAACAACTCATATCGTCTCTCCATCTCAGAGACCACCCTCTGCAATGCCTGTGCTGCTTTCCGGGGATCCGTGACAACCGGTGCCAATAAATGAGGGATGCCATTAAAGACATTGAGCTCCACCATTTTCGGGTCAATCATCATCATTTTCACTTCATGCGGTTTTGCACGCATGATAATGCTCATGATAATTCCATTGACGCAGACACTTTTCCCGCTTCCTGTCGCACCGGCAATAAGTACATGTGGCATTTTATTCAGTTCCGTCATCATCGCTTGTCCGGTTACATCCCGGCCTAGACCGACAAGTAATTTGGACTGAGCACGATTGTTTTCTTTAGATTCCAACACTTCCCGCAAACTGACCATTGCGACCGCATTATTCGGCACTTCAATCCCTACGGCTGATTTTCCGGGGATCGGTGCTTCAATACGAATTCCATTAGCCGCTAAAGCTAATGCAATATCATCAGCTAAACTGACAATACGGCTTACTTTCACACCGGAGTCCGGCAAAATTTCATATTTTGTCACAGCGGGACCTAAATGGACTTGTGTTACACGTGCTTTCACACCAAAACTGAGAAAGGTCTTTTCTAACTTTTTAGCATTTGCTTGAATCAGGTCATAGTCACCTGACTGATCACTCGCAACGGGAGGTTCAAGCAGACTGGTGGACGGAAGAATATATGATTCATTTTCCTGTTCTCCGCCCATCACCGGATAATCAGCAGTTCCTTCCGGTTGTTCATTCGCTGCTGAGGCTGAAGCTTTTGCGTCCGCCGCTTTTGTTTCCACTCTCTCTGGTACAGGTGCCTGTTCGATTTTCGAAGTGAAGGTTGAAATGATTGGTTGTTCGTCCAGCTCTTCACTGTGTATCATTTCGTCAGCAAGTTCCACAGTTTCGGCTTTGGGCTTTTGCTTACGGTTTCTTCGTGACAATTCTTTTCTGTTTTCTTCGGGTGACGGAACGACTTTTTTCTCTCGTGCTGTCCACTTTTCTTTCATTTTCTCCATCAATAAAGGAGTTTGCTCGACTAAGTAAGGAATCAGTGCTTTTCCTGTTAACAGAATTATCCCGATCAGCAATAAAAGAATTCCCGCCACTGTCGCACCTGCAGAGTCCACTAACGAATGGAACATCGCAAATAGTACAGCTCCGATCATACCGCCACCAAGCGTTCCTGATTGATTGAAGATTCCACCGCTTGTCACCAGGACTTTCCACGTCTCTTTCAAGGCCGAATTGGACATCAGTACCTTACTTTCATAGAGCGTTTGAAAAAGGTGGATATGACTGAATAACAGCATGCTGCTTAAAATGAACAAACAGCCTAACACGATTCGATGTTTATATCCCCCCACTTGCCTTTTTATCATAAATATTAGTGCCTGCATGATGATTAAGAATGGCAGGGCGGCATGCCAATTACCTAATAAAAATCGGGCAAATGCTGCTAATCCTCTGCCGATAACGCCATATTCAAATATCATGATGATGGCGATGCCAATCAATACCACACCCAGAATTTCGAACCAGAGCGGCTGCGTTGAACTTTGCTGCTTTTGCTGCTGTTTTTTCTTGGCTGTGGTCTTTTTCTTCCCTTTCTTTTTCGCCATAAGCTTACCCCCTTTCTGAAAAAAAGATTTCCAGCCTGTGCGGCATGGAAATCCTGTAGATTTTTAAGGAAGCTTTTCGAGCGAACTCAAAAAATCCGGAAACAATCGATCAGTATTCCATAATGATTGGAATAATCATTGGACGTCTTTTCGTTTGTTGATATAAATAAGAACTTAACGTCTCACGAATCTCTTGTTTAATGTTTGTCCATTCGAATGTTTCCTTACTAACGTATTTCTCCACAATCTTGCGAATTAACTTCGTCGCTTCTTCAAACAACTCTTCCGACTCACGGACATAGACAAAGCCCCGCGAAACGACTTCAGGTCCTGCAGCGATACGTTTTTGTTTTCTGTTCAACGTCACGACGACAGTGAAAATCCCATCTTGAGATAACAGTTTACGATCTCGCAACACGATATTCCCTACGTCGCCTACACCGATGCCATCGATAAGGACATTGCCCGCCTGCACTCTTCCGCTCATTCGCAGTTTATCGTTTTTAAATTCGACAATATCGCCTTTGTCCGCGATAAAGATTCGGTTTTTCGGCAAACCTACCTCTTGCGCTAATTTTGAATGCGCAATGAGCATACGGTATTCTCCTTGAATCGGAATAAAGTATTTAGGACGCATCAAATTTAGCATCATCTTCAAGTCTTCCTGCGAACCATGACCCGAAACATGAACATTTCTAGTTGAAGTTAAAACTGTTGCGCCTGCCTTCGCCAATTCATTCATCATCTGGTACATGGAAATTTCCATGACAGGTGACGGAGTAAATGTGATCAATACTGTATCTGTCTCTTTAATATTAATTTCTTTGTGATGCTTACGGACGATTTTCTCCAACGCTTCAAGAGGCTCGCCCTGGTTACCTGTTATGATGAGCACGATATCTTGGTCGTCATAACGATCCAAATCTTTTACAGGAACGACGATGTCTTCTTTTACTTGCAAATATCCTAGACGCAAGCCCACTTCAAAATAACTTTCCAAGCTCTTGCCGATGACAGCGACCTTTTTATCCTTTGCAGCAGCTTGGTCCAGAACTTGTTGAATCCGGATGAAATTCGATGCATATAATGCCACCAAAATTCGCCCTTCCGCTTCATGGAACGTTTTGGATAGTCTTTTTTCGATAACAGATTCAGATGTCGTATAACCAGGACGTTCTGCTTCCGTCGAATCCGACATTAAAATGAAGACACCTTCTTCACCTAGCGTCGCCATTTTCGCAATATCAGGACGGTATTTGCCCTTTGCTGCCTGATCGAACTTAAATTCACCCGTATTGACAATTGCTCCTTCACTCGTGTGGAAGACGATCCCTAATGAGTCGGGAATGCTGTGCGTCGTATAAAAGAATGTTACATGTGTACGCTTGAAATTCATTCGGCTTCGATTGGTCACTTCAAAGAATCGCACATTTGAAGGTGCCGGCATCTTTTTCAAATGCTCTTTTGCGAGAGCTAACGTTAATTTTGTTCCATAGACAGGCGCTTGTACTTTTTGTAACAAGTACGCAATGGAACCAATCGCATCTTCATGACCGTGAGTCAAGAAGATTCCTTTAACTCGATCTTTATTTTCTTCTAAGTAGGTCATATCCGGAATAACGATGTCGATACCGAGCATTTCGTTTTCAGGGAACATCAGCCCTGAATCCATTATAAATAGTTCGTCGTCAATTTCAACGACGTACATGGATTTACCAACTTCTCCTACCCCGCCCAGCGGGATTACTCTAATTAATTCATTTTGTATTTTGGTCACATTGTTTCCTCCTAATGATCTATAAATAATGAGATAAAATCTACATACAACGTACAGATATGCTCCGTTGATATCCGTTGAAGGCGGACCACTCCTCATTTACTTCGCTCCCTGTACGGTTCTCTAACGCTAATCAATGAGAATAAGTTGTAGCAGAGAGCCACTATTACTGGCATAAGCGAAGCATTGTGAGCACTTCTTTGTATTTTACCGCGTTCCATTCCAATCAACTAAGTTTTCTTTTGCTCTTAGCGAGCTGTCTAGTATTGATATGAAAACTTTAACTCATCTTATAATATATTCCCGTCCACAACGACTAAAATCCATTATACGAGATAGTGGGCTTCTAGTACAAACAAAAAAAGCCGGATTCATCATCCGGCTTTACTTTATTCCGCAACAGATTGTGTTTTACTGAAATTTTCAAGTGCCAAATCGATCAGCTCAGATTGACTTGCGTCCATTGCTATGAGTGGTAAACGTACGCCGCCTATTGGGATACCCAACCTTTCAAGTGCATATTTAACAGGGATTGGATTCGGTGAAGAAAACAAGGCGCTGAATACAGGCAATAGAGCACGGTGTAGCTTTGCAGCTTCTTTCGTCTGTCCGTTTTGAAATGCTTTGATCATCTTTTGCATTTCATTTCCTACTACATGAGCCGAAACAGAGACAATTCCTCTTCCGCCGATCGCGAGAAGTGGCAGCGTCATACTGTCGTCCCCGCTGTACACTTGGAAATCATCATCTGTTCCTTCAATGATCGCAGCCATTTGTTCAAGACTTCCACTCGCTTCTTTAATGGCCTTAATGTTAGCAATTTCTGATAACGCAATGACCGTTTCCGGCAGCAGATTGACGATCGATCTGCTCGGAATATTGTAGAGTAAAATAGGTAAAAATGTTTCTTTTGCTATAGCTGAAAAATGCGCATACATACCTTTTTGATCCGGTTTATTATAATAAGGAGTCACCAGCATGATGCCGTCAGCACCAGATAACTCAGCAGCCTTCGTCAATTCAATCGATTCCGCTGTATTGTTTGTACCTGTTCCTGCAATTACAGGCACCCGTTTATTCACAACTTTCACGACAAAATCCAATAATTCTCTTTTCTCCGTAACTGTGAGTGTGGGCGATTCGCCTGTCGTACCACTGACAATTATAGAATCTGTCCCATTTGCGATTAGATGTTCAAGTAATTTTCCGGTGTTTTCATAATTGATGGTACCATCTGGAGAAAAAGGAGTAACCATTGCTGTACCTATATTTCCTAGTTCCACGTTGATCATCCCTTTTCTTATTCATTCATAACACACGACAAATCAGTTGATCAATTCTTCGGCAATCTGCACAGAGTTCAATGCAGCGCCTTTTAACAAGTTATCCGACACAACCCACAAGTGAAAGCCCTTTGGATGATTTAAATCTTTGCGAATTCTCCCGACAAACACTTCGTCCCTGCCCTCTGCGTATAGCGGCATAGGATAGAGCTGTGCAGTCGGATCATCTTGTAGAACGATTCCAGGAGCCTTTTCCAAGAGAGCTTGGATTTCGCTTGTCGTGACATTGTCCTGATCGATTTCAATATATACAGATTCTGAATGACCGGATACGACAGGCAGTCTCACACAAGTCGCCGCTACCGACATTTCATAATCATTAAATATTTTCTTTGTTTCATTGATCATTTTTAATTCTTCAAGAGTATATCCAGATTCATCAAACGAATCGATTTGTGGGATTGCATTAAATGCGATGGGATAATGACGTTTTGCAGAAGCAGAAGGCAATACTTCCGCTTGGATTTCACTACGGTCAGAGAATTGCTTGCTTTGTTCAGACAACTCATCAATCGCTTCCACGCCTGCACCAGAAACTGCTTGGTAGGTTGATACGATTATTCGATTCAAGCCGTATTGATCCTTTATTGGTTTCAACGCCGCCACCATTTGAATTGTAGAGCAGTTTGGGTTGGCAATTATTCCGGAATGCTTTGTTAATTCTTTTGGATTTACTTCTGGTACGACAAGCGGTGTGTTTTTATCCATACGGAAGGCACTTGTGTTGTCAATAACGACCGCGCCTCTTTTCACTGCTTCATGGGCAAACATTTCAGAGATACTTCCACCCGCACTAAAGAATGCAATGTCGATACCTTCAAAAGCTTCAGGTGTTGTTTCCTGTACAATGTACGTGTTGCCGCCAGCTTTGATTTCGTTGCCTGCAGAACGTTTAGATGCAAGTAACTTGATGGATTTGGCTGGGAAGTTTCTTTCCACCAATTTTTCAAGTATTTTTGTTCCTACCGCCCCGGTGGCTCCGACAATTGCAACATTTACATTCTTCATTTCTCTCTTCCTTTCAATGATTAACAAGTAATTATTTGGAGCCATCTAGATTGCTCCGAACTCGTTAATTGTTATTGAACGAATTATAACATATTTTGCGATATTTAAAAATCTATTTTTATGCATCTTTATGAAGGATTAATAAAGGTTGCAATTGTTTGCCTTGTATAGCGGACGCTGTCGTTTCTGGCAGTAAAGAGAAATCAGCGATTAATGAGTTCGGTTTTTTTATACAGTCATCCTGTCCGAATGGTATAAAATAAACATTTTTCATATTTAATAACTTCATTAAATTCATGCCGTTCAACCCTAAGGCGTCATTTGTTGATACGCCAAGCACAACTGGTTTTTCATTGCGCAGTGTAGCTTTTGCTGCCATCAATACAGGTGAATCTGTAGATGCATTTGCAAATCTGCTCATGGAATTACCAGTAAGCGGTGAAATAACCATGCAGTCTAGCGGATTTGTTGGGCCGAATGGCTCGGCTTCAACAATACTAGACACAACTTTTTCACCTGTCGCCTCTTCAATTCGCTTAATCCATTCTTCTCCAGTACCAAAACGCGTGGCTGCATGGAGTACGGAATGCGTAATAATCGGTACTACTGTCGCTCCCTCTTTTTGCAGAGAGCTAATCATCGGAAGCAATTGGTCATAAGTGCAATGTGAAGCCGTAATTCCTAATCCGATTCGTTTTCCTTCAAGCATGTAACTCCCCTTTCTTCTATGTCCATTCTCAAAATCGCCTCAACCAGAGCAGCTGCTGCGTCCACTGGAAAATGAATTCCGGGCAATTTGAGGTGTATCGTATAGTATTCAGAAGAATAAGAGGGCTTTAGGCAGCCTGGAGCAGAAGCAAGGTCAAAAATACGTGTTTCACCGCTTTTTTCGGGGTCAAGCCATTGTGAGGGTATGGTGTTTACTAAGTAACCGTTCGAGAATACTGTACGTTCTGTTAATCGTAAAGGTTCATAACCCGCAATGGCCGCTTCCGCCAGCTGTTCATCAGATCTGGCGGCAATGGTTACGGTAGCTTGTAAGTTCCGTAAGACTTGTGCCACAGCCTTTCCTACTCTGCCAAAGCCAGCTACATAAAAATGCTTCCCTGCAATTTGCCGCTTCGTTTGTTCATAAAACACTTGGACAAAAGCCTCCGCTGTCAATCGGGCATTTTGCCAAATAAACGGTTCATAGTGCAAATAATTTGCGTGTCGTACTTTTTTTTCATCTAACTGATTCAGCCACTCTTGTGAAGCCTGGCCAGTAAATACTTTCATTGATGGTCCAAGTAATTCAGGAGGAATGGGATCTTTCATCGGTAATAACGGAAGTATTATTTGATCTGGCTGCCATTCAGTCAACACCTGTTTCAGTTCTTCATTGAATGCATCCGCAGCAACATATCGGCTGCTATAATTTTGTTCAAGCAATATATCATTGGCCATCTTCAGCCGCTGATCCTTCCCCACTACAAGCCATTTAGTCATCTTCAGACACATCCTTCCTGTCCAGTTCATGTGTTTTGCCGAATAAAATTCGATCCTCTCCTACGAGCACAATTTCATGCCATGGAATATATTCGACAATGTCATGATCTTTTTGACGGAACAGATTTTTTCCAAGCTTTTTCCGGATTTCAAATCCAATGATCTCACCCGTTTTGTGATTGAAAAGGAGATCGGTATCCGCAAGAAATCCATAGCGCATACCTTCCTCCACTTGAATCAGCTCTTTTTGTGCCAGCTCTGATAACAACATAACAATCCACCCTCTCTTATGATCTTCTATCATCATATGTATAGAAAGAGAGAAGTCGACTACTTAATTGAGCAGGTTTTTAAATTGGAGAATGTTTTTTTCAGGGGCAACAATTGATGTGGAGCGAGCACTCGTCAAAACTTGCTGGCCGAGACGATAAACACTTCTTTTTTCCACTAACTCAATACGCTCCACAACTTGTTCAATTGTTTGATGCATGCCAATTACTAATTCATTGCGGCCATTTCGGTACATGCGGGACTCTGAGTTTTCCAGTCCTAGAACAAAACTGCCTTTTAGCTGTTCTTTTGCATTGCGCAATTCTTTATCCGTCAAGCCATCATGCAATAGTTCCGCGATGACCTGTTCGATCGTTTGATACGTCTCTTGAAAATTCTCAGGGGAGGTTCCGCAATATATGACAAAGCCGCCTGCATTCTCATATGCGGAGTAATACGTATAGACAGAGTAGGCCAATCCCCGATTTTCCCGTACTTCTTGGAATAGTCTTGAAGACATTGTCCCGCCAAGTATACTGTCGAACAAACTTAATTCATAAATTCGGTCATGCGTTGCTGGAAGAGATGGGTAACCAAAGGCAATATGGGCTTGTTCAATATCTTTTGTTTTGATCGTCTGTTTTGCTGCGAAATTTGGCAAATGCATTTCATTTGGTCCAATTGTTGAATTTTTACTCTGATACGTACCAAAATGCGCTTCGATTAGCTTAATAAGCCGAACATCATAATTACCCGCGATGGAGATGACCAACTTATCGGGCCCATAATTTCGCGCCATAAATTCGTCTACCATTTCCTTGGTGAAACGCTTGATCGTCTCGCTTCGTCCACCTACTGGTTTACCGATTGAATCATCTGGGAACATCGCAGCCCAAAGTCTTTCATCGACGTCTTCATCCGGCATATCTTCTACTGAAGAGATTTCATCTAGAATAACGGATTTTTCTTTCTCCATTTCTTCTTCATCAAATACTGAGTGGAAAAACATATCCGATAAAATCGTCAACGCGTATGACGCGTGATGACTTAAAACGGTTGTGTAGTAACACGTCATTTCTTTCGATGTAAACGCATTAAGATCTCCGCCAATTTGATCGAATTGTTCAGCAATCATCCTGGCATTTCGGCTTTCTGTTCCCTTAAACAACATATGCTCAATAAAATGAGCAATTCCCTCTTGTTCTGCTGTTTCATCTGCAGATCCTGCATGCACCCATAATCCTACAGCTACTGACTTTACATAGGGCATCTTTTCATGAACGATCCGTACACCATTTGAACAAATATATTTTTGAATCATCGACTTCACTCCTTCTAAAAGTACAAAAAGCCTCCTTCGCCGCAACTTGTGCAGGAAGAGGCTCGTTCGCTTTTACATTACTCTTTGTTTGCTTTTTCTTGTGCTTCTTTTTCTTCTTGGATCACTACTTTTCTGGAAAGGTTCACTCGACCCTGCTTATCAATTTCAATGACCTTGACAAATAGTTCGTCACCAAGTTTCAATTCATCTTCAACCGCTTTTGTGCGGCCTTCTTGAATTTCAGAAATATGAAGCAATCCATCTTTGCCAGGGAAGATTTCCAAGAACGCACCAAACTTTTCAATGCGTTTCACTTTTGCTAAGTAGTATTCACCAGCTTTCGCTTCTCGAACGATGTCTTCGATCATCTTCTTAGCTTTCGCATTCATTTCAGAATTCGGTGATGCGATGTAAATCGTACCATCTTGTTCTGTATCAATTTTAACTTGAGTTTCCTCAATGATTTTATTGATAACTTTTCCTCCAGGTCCAATGACATCACGGATCTTATCTGGATTAATATGAATTACAACAATTTTCGGAGCGTATTCAGACAGTTCCTCACGTGTTGTAGAAATTGTAGTCATCATATGTTCAAGGATTTTAATACGGCCAATTTTGGCTTGTGCGAGTGACTCTTCAAGAATTTGACGAGAAAGTCCGTCAATTTTGATATCCATTTGAAGGGCTGTGATTCCTTTTTCGGTACCAGCTACTTTAAAGTCCATATCGCCTAAATGGTCTTCCATTCCTTGAATATCCGTTAGAATAGAGTAATCTTCTTCTTTTTTGATCAATCCCATTGCAATACCTGCTACAGGAGACTTGATTGGAACACCAGCATCCATCATAGCCATTGTAGACGCACAGATCGATGCTTGTGAAGAAGAACCGTTTGATTCTAATACTTCCGCTACAAGGCGCATTGTGTACGGGAATTCATCTTCATTCGGAAGGACTGGCAGCAATGCACGTTCACCCAATGCCCCATGTCCGATTTCACGGCGTCCCGGTCCTCGGATCGGTCCTGTTTCACCGACACTGAAGTTCGGGAAATTATAATGATGCATGAAGCGCTTAGATTCGTCTAAGCCTAATCCATCAATGATTTGAACTTCGCCGAGCGCACCCAATGTACAGACACTCAACACTTGTGTTTGTCCACGTGTAAACAGGGATGAACCGTGAGCACGTTGCAACAGACCTGTTTCTGATGACAATGGACGAATTTCATCCAACGCACGGCCGTCTGGACGCACCTTATCCACCGTAATCAATCGACGAACTTCATCTTTCACCATTTGCTCCAAAACAGCCTTCACTTGTTTCATCGTATCTTCATCAGCTTCATTCGCGATATAACGATCAAGCACAGCAGTCTTTACTTCATTGATTGCTTCTTCACGAGCGTGCTTTTCTTCAGTTTGAATCGCTGAAATCAAGTCGTTTTCACAGAAGTTTTTCACTTCTGCACTGATTTCTGGGTCTAGTTCGAATAGTTCAATTTCAAACTTTTCCTTGCCAATTTCTTGAGCAATTTTTTCTTGGAACGCAATCAATTTCTTGATTTCATCATGACCGAACATGATCGCTTCAAGCATGATCTCTTCAGAAACTTCTTTCGCTCCTGCTTCTACCATGTTAATGGCATCTTTAGTACCGGCTACGACTAAATCGATCTCTGATGTTTCCAGTTGCTCAGGTGTTGGATTGACGATAAACTCTCCATCAATGCGTCCAACTTGCACACCTGCGATTGGTCCATCAAACGGAATATCTGAAATAGACAGTGCTAAAGAAGAGCCGATCATAGCAGCAATTTCAGATGAACAGTTTTGATCAACTGACATAACAAGTGAAATTACTTGTACATCATTACGGAAGCCATCTGGAAATAACGGGCGGATCGGACGGTCAATTAACCGGCTTGTCAATACCGCTTTTTCTGACGGTCGGCCTTCACGCTTGATGAATCCACCAGGAATTTTACCGACTGCATATAAACGTTCTTCATAGTTGACTGTAAGTGGGAAAAAATCCAGAGGTTTTGGTTTCTTAGAAGCGGTTACTGTAGATAATACTGTTGTGTCGCCGTAACGAACCAATACAGCGCCGTTTGCTTGCTTTGCAAGTTGTCCTGCTTCGATTGTCAGCGGACGTCCTGCCCAATCGAGTGTATAAACATTTTTCTGTTCTGACATTGTAGAACTCCTCTCTAATGTGAAACTTGGTACATCATAGTTGTATGTAATTAGTAGTAGTGTATCAAACCAGATACATTTATGCGAAAGTTTTCATCTTAATTCCATAGAAAAAAGCGGGCAATGCCCGCTTTTTAGTCTTATTAACGGCGTAAGCCAAGTTTTGCAATAAGATCACGGTAACGTTGAACGTTAGTTTCACGTAAATATCTCAAAAGACGACGACGTGTACCAACCATTTTGTAAAGACCGCGACGTGAGTGGTGGTCTTTCTTGTGCGTACGCAAGTGGTTGTTCAAGTTATTGATCTCTTCAGTAAGGATAGCAATCTGAACATCAGCAGATCCAGTATCATTTTCATGAGTCTTGAATTCGTTGATCAATTCAGCTTTTCGCTCTTGTGTAATAGCCATCCTTTTCACCTCCTAATTAAAAGTATCCCCATCTCCCGAGCAATCGTTGGTGATTCGCATTGCCAAGAAGCGGTTTGTGTCATTAACACTACTTTATCATATCACGCCATTCTGTCAGTTGCAACATTCAACTCTAGCCATTTAACAAGTCCATGGCGGTTTGTTTGTCTTTGCCGATTTGTTCTTTTAACGCCTCAAGCGACTCAAATTTCCGCTCTGCCCGAATCCGATGCAGCCATTCAATCGCCACCTGCTTACCGTAGAGATCCATGTTCGCATTTAGGAGATGAACTTCTGCTGTGGCCACGCGGTGTTCCGGGTTATGAAAAGTCGGTTTGACACCCAGATTGCAAACGCCTGGATGCCACTTCCCGTCTACCAAACAATATACTGCGTAGACACCGTTGGCAGGCACGATATTCTCCTCATCTGTTTGAATATTGGCGGTCGGAAAACCTAACTGACGACCGCGTTTCTCTCCATGTACAACTTCACCAAACGTACGGAAAGGTCGTCCGAGTAACAGCGCAGCTTCCTCGACATCACCTTCTGACAGCAGTTGACGCACTTTAGTGGAGGATACTTTGCCATCATGATCATATGTGACTTTTTGAATCGTCGTCGTACCGTACAAACCTTCAGAAAGGTCATGCATCTCTTTCATCGTACCGGAACCTTTCATACCAAAAGTAAAGTCAAATCCAGCGGTCACGTGCTTGACACCTAATCCTTTAACAAAAATATCGATAAACTGCTGTGGGGATAAGCTGGCTAAATCCCAATCAAAACTAACGATGAAAAGAGTATCGACTTGAAGCGCTTCCAGGAGCCGAACCTTTTCCTCTAACGGCGTAATGTAGCCTACATTTCTACCTGAAAAAAGTTGTGACGGATGAGGATCAAATGTCATGACAGCTGTTTGTATTCCTAACTCATCCGCCTTTTTCTTTGCGGAATCGATAACTTCCTGATGCCCTTTATGTACGCCATCAAAAAACCCAATAGCCATGGAATAGGCATGATGCAATTGGATGTTCAGTTGATCAGGATATCGTAATCTGTAGATTTCCATTTCTATCTCTCCTTACTCATTAGGCAGTAGCATTTTTTCAGGTTTCATCAACCCTGGCTTCGTTGGATGGTTTTGATAGATAGCCAACACACGGCCTTCATGCGTCATACTAATTGACGGATAGGTTATCAGCAATGGATCTGCCGGCAGTACTTGTCCATTTTGGATCTTCTCCAATAAATCCGGAGCAATCTCCACTCTAGGGAAATCGGTCAAGACCTCTTCAATTGGACGTAAGATTGAATCAATATTGCCTTCTTCCATCAACTCAGCCACTTCGGATAATGTTTTACACTGTGCTTGTTGAAAGTTACCGGACACAGTACGAACCAATGATTCCATATGTGCAGGGAAACCGAGTTGCTCGCCAATTTGAACTGCCAGAGTTCGAATATATGTACCTTTCCCACAACGTACTCGAATAGAAAAAGTAACTTCTTCACCACAAAAAGTATCTCCTTCATTTAAGAGCTCAATTTGCTCAATCAGTACTTTACGAGCTGGTCTTTCAACTTCCTGGCCTTTCCTCGCATATTCATACAATCGCTTCCCATTTACTTTAACTGCAGAATACATGGGTGGGATTTGAATAATTTCTCCTGTCAGCTTTTCCAGCGCCTCCAGGATCTGTGATCTGCTAAATTCTTTATATGTGTCGTCACTAGTTACTGTATCGCCTTGGGCGTCTTCCGTCTCAGTGGAGCGACCGATCGACACTTTCGCGATATATTCTTTTCCTGCATCGGTCACATATGAAGCGACTTTCGTAGCCTTGCCAATACAGATCGGAAGAACTCCTTCTACTTCAGGATCCAGCGTTCCTGTATGACCAACTTTTTTTGTGCGTAAAATCTTTCGCAATTTAAAGACACAGTCATGGGAGGTCATCCCCTTCTCTTTCCATAAAGGAAGAATGCCGTTCATCTTACTCCTCTTTTCTATAAGTCCATTCAAAATTAGTGATATATGTAAGAAGAGAGGAAGTCATTACGCCAAAGCGACAATGAACTTCCTCCTCATTTTTACTGCTCGTTCTCATCATTTACTTGACGGATTAAGCTCTCAATATGATTACCATACGCAACCGATTCATCCATCTCAAATTCGATTTCTGGTGTTTTACGTAAACGAATTCGCTGACCGATTTCCGTACGGATAAACCCTTTTGCTTTTGAGAGGCCAATTAACGTGTCTTCGCGTTCCTTAGCTGTACCTAGAACAGAGATAAATACTTTCGCCTGCTGTAGGTCTCCTGTCACATCTATACCGGTAACAGTAACAAATCCGATCCGCGGATCTTTTAATTTTTGGCCGATGATATCGCCCAGTTCTTTCTTCATTTGTTCGGCTATTCGATTTGCACGCACTGACATGGAAATTCACCTCTATCCATTATTAACTATTTGATCATCTCATAGATAATCGACTGTACACGCGGTCATTTCCCAATCTGGATTGGATTCGAACAGACGGATCGCTCTTCTCACTTCGCGTTCAGCAGCATCATTAGAAGATGCCACCGCCACTAATGCGAAAGTAGTTCTTTGCCATAAATCCTGGTGATCAATTTCCGCTACCGAGACATTATAGGAGTTTTTCACCCGATCTCTCATCCGGTTTAAAACGGCACGTTTCTCTTTCAAAGAAGCGGCTGTCGGTATGAAAAACGAACATTCCGCGTATACAATCATACTCGCTTAATCTCTTCCATTACATACGCTTCAATAATATCTCCTTCTTTGATATCATTGAATTTTTTAATCGTGATACCACATTCATAACCTTTTGCTACTTCTTTTGCATCATCTTTGAATCGCTTCAACGTATCAAGCTCTCCTTCAAAGATGACAATATTGTCACGCAGCACCCGTACTCCGGATTCTCGAGTAATCTTACCATCTATCACATAGCATCCCGCAATCGTACCAATTTTAGACACTTTAAATGTCTCACGAACTTCAGCCTGACCGATTACTTTCTCTTCATACTCAGGATCAAGTAATCCTTTCATAGCAGATTCGATTTCTTCAATCACTTTATAAATGACGCGGTGCAGACGGATATCGACACCTTCTGCTTCAGCAGCACGTTTCGCATTGGTATCTGGACGTACATTAAATCCAATCACAATCGCATTTGAAGCAGCTGCCAATGAAATGTCGGATTCATTGATTGCTCCTGCTCCCGTATGGATGATCTTAACGTTAACGCCTTCCACTTCAATTTTCATCAGGGATGCCGCCATTGCTTCTACAGCACCTTGAACGTCTGCTTTAACGATCAAGTTCAATTCTTTCATTTCGCCTTGCTTCATTTGATCAAACAAATTGTCGAGGGTTACACGTGTTTTTTCTACGCGCTGCTCTTGAAGAGCTTCCCCTGCCCGTGCTTCACCAATTTGACGTGCGGTCTTTTCGTCCTTAAAGACGACAAAACGGTCGCCAGCTTGCGGTACGTCGCTTAAACCAGTGATTTCTACAGGTGTAGATGGACCCGCTTCCTTCACTCGGCGTCCCAGGTCACTGACCATAGCACGTACACGACCGTACGTGTTCCCGACTACTATAGGGTCTCCAACATGCAATGTACCATTTTGTACAAGCAGTGTTGCAGCTGATCCTTTACCTTTGTCGAGCTGTGCCTCAATTACAGTACCTCTTGCTCTGATCGAAGAGTCTGCCTTTAATTCTCCGACTTCAGCAACTAACAGCACCATTTCCAGAAGCTGGTCGATCCCTTCGCCTTTCAAGGCAGAAATCGGAACAAAGATCGTGTCGCCGCCCCAGTCTTCAGATACTAAACCGTGTTCAGTCAATTCCTGCATCACACGATCCGGATTTGCTGTTGGTTTATCCATCTTATTAACTGCAACGATGATCGGTACTTCGGCTGCTTTTGCATGATTGATTGCTTCAATCGTCTGAGGCATGACGCCATCGTCTGCTGCTACAACCAAAATCGTCAAGTCAGTGATTTTAGCTCCGCGTGCTCTCATTGTAGTGAATGCTTCGTGGCCTGGTGTATCCAAGAAAGTGATTTTCTTACCTTTTTCTTTGATTTGATAAGCCCCGATATGCTGGGTAATCCCGCCTGCTTCACCTTGCGTAACTTTCGTATCGCGAATGGAGTCAAGCAAAGTCGTTTTACCATGGTCAACGTGACCCATGATTGTAACAACTGGAGGTCTTTCTTCTAAATTGACCGGCTGCTGTTCTTCTTCATCCGGATCTTCAAAGTAAATCTCCAAATCCGTAACATCAATTCTGATTTCTTCTTCCACTTCTACGCCGTATTCAGCACAGATTAACTCGATTGCATCTTTATCAAGCTCTTGGTTAATTGTCGCCATGACACCAAGCATGAATAGTTTTTTAATGATTTCAGAAGGTTCCTTGCCCAGTTTTTGAGCTAATTCGCCAACTGATAGCGACTCATAGAAAGTGATTTTCTCTGGTAGTGGCTTCTCAATCTTTTGAGCTGGAACTGCCGGACGATATCTGCGGCGTCCTTGGTTAATTCCACGTGCAGGTGGTCTTCCTCCACGACCGCGAGCTCCGCCGCCTGAACGTGCTTGATTCGCACCTTGACCTTGTTTTGGCTGTTGGTTTGTGCCTGCTTGCTGACCGCCTTGTGTTCGGTTACCAGCTCCTGCCGGGCGTTTCGCTCCTGTGTTGTTGCTTTGATTCGAATTTTGATTCGAACGGTTCGCAGGCTGTTGTGTACGGTTCGCACCGCCTTTAGCTGCTGTCTGTCCTGAATTCGATTGCTGTGGTGCACTTTTACCTGCGTTATTTCCACCTTGACGATTTCCAGCAGGACGTTGTGCCGGACGGTCGGATTTTTGGTTGTTGTTTGTCTTATTTGTCGTTCCAGTCGTGTTTCTGGAGTTGCCAGAGAACTTCTTGTCCAGCTTCGTAACTGTTTCTGGATCAATTACGGACATATGATTGGTGACTTCCACTTTCATATTCCCTAATTCATTAATAATATCTTTACTCGATTTATTTACCTTTTTGGCATATTCATGTACTCGTATTTTCGTCATTAGCCCACCCCCGGTTATATTCGTTGAGGAGCTCGGATAATTTTTTGGCGAATCCTTTATCCGTTAGCGCCAAGACCACTCGCGCTTCTTTACCAATCGCATGCCCAAGGTCTTCACGACTCCCGAAATCATGCTTCTCAACGTTGTAAGTATTACATTTATTCGTTAGTTTCTTCATTGTATTAGCAGATGCATCTTTTGACAGGATGACAAGTTCTGCATGTCCCGAACGGACTTCCCGTACGACTAAGTCTTCACCCGTCACAATTTTCCGTGCTCGGGCTGCCATACCGAGCAGCTGATAGATCTTCGTTGGATCTGTCATTTGATCGCCTCTCGCCGAATGGCATGTAAGAGGTCATCGTACACTTGCTCAGGAACTTTCGCACCCAATTGATGTTCAATTGAGTGGTGTTTTCGTGCTTTTTCTACCGCATCTTCCGTTTTGGATACGTATGTACCACGGCCTGACTTTTTTCCGGTCAGATCAACGGAAACTTCTCCTTCTTTCGTACGGACAATCCGGATCATTTCTTTTTTAGGTAGCATTTCACCTGTAGCTGCACATTTACGCAAAGGGATTTTCCGATTGTTCGACATGAGCATGCAATCCTTTCCAATCAATCTTCTTTGGTATCTACATCTGCGTATAAATCATAGTCTTCTGTCTCTTCGACAGGTGTTTCTTCTTCATACTCATATGCTTCCAGATAGTCACCTGTATCTTCAGTGTCCCCGTCTGGCTCCTCTACACTGTATGCGTTCAATTCTTCTTCAGTGCGAGGATAGACCCCCAACTCTCTTGCATCTGTTTCACTCTTAATATCAATTTTCCAGCCAGTCAATTTTGCGGCCAATCTTGCGTTTTGACCTCTTTTACCGATGGCTAAAGATAATTGATAATCCGGAACAACAACAGTTGTGGAACGCTCTTCCTCATCTACTTGAACATCGAGTACTTTTGATGGGCTTAATGCATTCGCTACAAACACTACAGGGTCTTCAGACCATTCAACAATGTCGACTTTTTCGCCATTCAATTCATTGGAAATAGATTGTACCCGAGCACCTCTAGTACCTACACAAGAACCGACTGGATCCACTTCTTCATTTGTCGTGTACACCGAAATTTTAGAACGGTCGCCAGCTTCTCTAGCAATGGATTTGATCTCTACAGTTCCATCATAAATCTCTGGTACTTCCAATTCAAATAAACGACGCAGCAAGCCGGGATGTGTTCTGGATACAAATACTTGAGGTCCTCTTGCTGTTCTCTCAACTTTTGTAATATATACTTTAATCCGATCGTGCGGTGCATACGTTTCTGTCTGGATTTGCTCGCTAGAAGGCAGGACTGCTTCTACTTTACCTAAACCAACAAATAGGTTCTTGGCATCCATTCGCTCTACAATTCCGTTCACGATGTCTTCTTCTCGATCGATATACTCTTCGTATATCAAGCCGCGTTCTGCTTCACGCACACGTTGGGTGACGACTTGCTTCGCTGTTTGTGCAGCAATCCGTCCGAAGTCGCGCGGAGTGACTTCTTCTTCTACAATGTCTCCGATTTCATATACGGGATTGATGACTTGTGCATCTTCCAATGAAATTTGCAGACGTTCATCTTCCACATCTTCTACAACATCTTTTCGTGAATAGACTTTCATCGTACCTTTATCTAAATTCAAATCAACACGGACATTTTGTGCCTGATTAAAATTCCGCTTATACGCTGTTACAAGCGCCGCTTCAATCGCATCCACCAACACATCTCTTGAAATACCTTTTTGCTGTTCAAGAGCTGTCAGTGCTTCGAGTAGATCACTACTCATGTTCATCACTCCTACATTCTATTATCATCCCGCCACTTTATAGTGATGGAACTCTTTGAAAAATCTTAGTTCCGATTCTTAACGGGGCTAAACGGCGTCTTCCACTTTTAAGTTAAAAGTCAATTGCCAGACGGGCTAGTGCAATTTTGGTTTTATCAATTTCTACTAAGACTTTTCGTGTTTTGATTCGTATTTCCACTTTTGCGAAGTCTGGCCCGTATCCAAGTAAATACCCTTCGAATTCTTTCATACCATCTATGGGTTCATAAGTTTTGATGAATACATATTGGCCGACTGCTTTTTCAAAATCTTCATCTTTTTTCAATGGTCTTTCCGCTCCGGGAGAAGACACTTCAAGGAAGTAATTCTGTGTTATCGGGTCTACGCGATCTAGTTCCTCGCTCAATTTTTCACTGACCGCCGCACATTGATCGATGTCAATATTTCCTTCTGGCGTATCAATATAAACACGTAAAAACCAATCTCGACCCTCTTTTACGAACTCAACGTCTACTAGTTCAAGGCCCAATTCTTCTACAATCGGACTTGTCAACTGTTCGACTTCCTCTGTAATTTTACTCAAATGTATCCCTCCCGAAATTAAAATCAATCACGCCTCGGCGTGATTGTGTCCGGACTTTGAATTGTGCTTGCACAATTAACTCCTTACAAAATCCGTGACATCCAGCTGCAACGGCTAGACCCTCGGGACGTTTCAGACTAGCAGTAAAGGCAAAAGGCGCCTTTATTGCTAGCCTTCCAACGCCTGTCGGGGCTAAACAGCCGTCTCCGCCTTTGATGACATCCAGCTGCAACGGCTAGACCCTCGGGACGTTTCAGACTAGCAGTAAAGGCAAAAGGCGCCTTTATTGCTAGCCTTCCAACGCCTGTCGGGGCTAAACAGCCATCTCCGCCTTTGATGACACCCGCCGGAGGCTTTATCTGGATTCAGCCGGAGTTTGAAAACCCATTGAACAAAAAAACACTTGCATTTCCACTGCTGAATTCAGATAAACAACAGAAAAGAGCGGGAAGCCCCACTCTTTTCCGTAAGACGTATAGCAAAAGTTGTCTCAATCGTATCACAACGCTATTTACAATGCAAATGATGTAGCCATTTACAAGCGTTAGAACAACGATAATTGATTCGCTTCTGGCATTCCTTCCAAGCAGCCAAAATTATCTAAGTACTCGACAATTGTTTTGGAAACTCGGCCTCTCTTCTGAAAATCTTCCTTGGATAAAAACTCTCCATCTTTGCGTGCTTCCACGATCGTCTTCGCTACGTTCGTTCCCAAGGAAGGAATCGCGTTAAAAGGCGGAATCAATTGGTTGTCTTCAATGATGAATTGCGTCGCATCCGATTTATATAAATCTGGTTTTGCAAATGTAAATCCACGTTCCACCATCTCCAGCGCAATTTCCAGGACGGTCACCAAGTTCTTTTCTTTTGGTGGGGCATCCAGACCTTTATCGTTTATTTCTTTAATCTTTGCACGGATTGAAGCAGAGCCTTTTGACATCGTCATCAAATCAAAGTCCGTTGCTCGCACAGTGAAATAGGTAGCATAATACATAATTGGATGGTGCACTTTAAAATACGCAATACGGAGTGCCATCAATACATATGCAGCTGCGTGCGCCTTCGGGAACATATATTTAATCTTCTTGCACGAACTGATATACCAGCCAGGTACTTTATTCGCTTTCATCTCCGCTTCGAATTCAGGCGTCAGCCCTTTTCCTTTACGCACCGACTCCATAATCTTAAAGGCAAGCGAAGGTTCCAGTCCTTGATAAATCAAGTAGACCATAATATCATCCCGACAACCGATTACTTCGGAAAGCTGACAAGTTTTATTCTGAATCAATTCCTGAGCGTTTCCTAGCCATACATCCGTACCGTGGGATAAACCTGATATCTGAATCAACTCAGAGAAAGTTGACGGTTTGGTCTCTTCAAGCATTTGTCGAACAAAGCGCGTTCCGAACTCGGGCACGCCAAGCGTTCCCGTCTTACAATCGATTTGCTCTTCCGTTACGCCGAGTGAAGACGTTCCGCTGAACAATGCCATGACACCAGGATCATCTGGCGCAATCGTTTTAGCATCAATACCGGATAAATCCTCCAGCATTTTAATCATCGTCGGGTCATCATGTCCGAGAATATCCAGTTTCAATAAGTTATTATCGATCGAATGAAAGTCAAAGTGCGTCGTGCGCCAACTGGATTGTATATCATCTGCCGGAAACTGAATGGGCGTAAAATCAAAAATGTCCATTGTATCCGGAACAACAATAATTCCACCGGGGTGCTGTCCTGTGTTTCGTTTTACGCCAGAACAGCCTTGCACCAACCGGTCGATTTCCGCGCCGCGCATCTGCAGATCGTTATCGTTCATATAACCGCGAACATACCCGTAGGCCGTCTTTTCAGCAACCGTCCCGATCGTTCCTGCTCGGTAAACATAATCTTCGCCGAATAATTCTTTTGTATAGTTGTGTGCGTGCGCTTGGTACTCGCCGCTGAAGTTCAAGTCAATATCCGGAACTTTATCCCCGGCAAATCCAAGGAACGTTTCGAACGGGATATCTTGTCCGTCTTTTTTAAACATCGTTCCACATTTTTCGCATTCTTTATCCGGCAAGTCATAACCCGACCCTACAGAACCATCATCGAAAAACTCGTTTGTTTTGCACGAAGGACAGACGTAATGAGGCGGCATCGGATTTACTTCTGTAATTTCCATCATGGTCGCGACGAATGAAGAACCTACCGATCCACGTGAACCGACCAAATAGCCATCATCCAACGACTTTTTCACAAGTTTATGCGAAATTAAATAAATAACCGCAAACCCATTATCAATGATAGAGGTCAATTCTTTTTCAATACGCGCCTCGATAATTTCCGGCAGCGTGTCTCCGTAAATACGTCGAGCCATTGAGTAAGTCAACTCACGGACTTCATCGTCAGCGCCTTCTATCGTAGGTGTATATAAATCATCTTTTATCGGTTTAACATCACCGACACGCTCGACAATCTTCAGCGGGTTCTCTACGACAATCTCTTTCGCCGCTTCTTCACCTAGAAATTCAAATTCCTTAAGCATTTCATCTGTTGTCCTGAAATGAACAGCCGGGAGTGAATGACGGTTCATCGGATTGGCGCCTCCTTGCGAGCGAACCAAGACTTTACGATACGTAGCATCCGTCTCATCCAAGTAATGAACATTGCCAGTGGCACAAACCGGTAAGCCGGTCTTTTTACCGAGCTTAAGCATTTTACGCATAATATCTTCTAAGTTCCATTCGTCACGAATCAAATCTAGTTCCAGTAAATGCGAGTAGACAGGTTTCGGATGGATTTCTAAGTAATCATAAAAACTTGCAATTTCTTCGACTTCTTCCATCGGTTTTTGCATTAACCCTTCAAATACTTCGCCTTTGTCGCATCCTGATCCTACTAATAGCCCGTTGCGGTGCTTCACTAATAAAGAACGCGGGATACGCGGGACACGATAGAAGAAATCCATATGTGAAATGGAAACCAACTTGAATAAGTTTTTCAACCCTTCATTATCAGTTGCGATCAACGTACAGTGAGATGGGCGTGAACGTTTATAGGCATCGCCTTCACCAATGTTTTTATTCAGGTCATCCAACCATTCAATTCCTTTTTCCTGCGCGTCTGCTAATAACCTTAAGAAAAGATACGCAGTAGCTTCTGTATCGTAAATCGCCCGGTGATGCTGCGTCAATTCGATATCGAACTTTTTAGCGAGTGTGTTCAAACGGTGATTACGCAATTCCGGGTAAAGAAAACGTGAAAGCTCCAATGTATCGATCACTGGATATGCGGGCGTTTCAATTTTCGCCCGTTTACAAGAAGCGTAGAAAAAGCCCATATCAAATGAAGCGTTGTGGGCAATTAGCACAGCATCGCCGATGAACTCAATAAAATCCGCCATAACTTCGGATACTTCAGGCGCATCTTTGACCATATCATCCGTGATACCTGTCAAGTTTGTTGTAACCGACGACAAGGGATGATGGGGATTAGCAAAACGTTCAAAACGATCAATAATCTCTCCGCCCCGTACACGGACTGCGGCAAGCTCGATAATCGTATCATACACTGCAGATAAGCCAGTGGTTTCCACGTCAAATACTACATACGTATCCGTCTCTAACAGTCTATGTTGTTCTTCGTAAACAATCGGTACACCATCGTCTACAAGATTGGCTTCTAACCCGAATAACACTTTAATTCCATGCTTTTTCCCTGCATTGTAAGCTTCGGGAAAGGACTGAACATTCGCATGATCCGTAATTGCAACCGCGGTGTGCCCCCATTTGGCGGCTTGCGCGACTAGGGCTTGAGCTGACACGACAGCATCCATTTGACTCATCGATGTATGGGCATGCAATTCCACGCGTTTTTGTCCCTCAGGGGCTTTGTCTTTTCGCTCAATCGAAGATATAACAGCTAAATCTTGCGCCATCATGATCAAATCTCTAACGAATGTATCATTTTGAATACTTCCTCTTGCGCGTACCCACATTCCCTTTTTAAAGGATTTCATTAATTCCGCATCTTCATTGTCACGCGAAAACATCTTCACTAAAATTGAGTCGGTATAATCTGTTACTTTTAGCGTCAATAGCGAGCGGCCACTCCGAAGTTCTCTAATCTCAGCGTCAAATACAAACCCTTCAATGATCAGCCTGCGTTCTTCATCTTGAATTTCATGAATGGGTACAATCGCCTCGCCCTGCTTAATTGGAGTACCCAGTATTAACGGACGGTCGGAATCTCCTTGTTCGCTCTTCATCGTTTCACGTTGCTGTAACTGTTCAAATGCTTTCTTTGACAGTTCTTCTTCCTCTTGTTGTTTTTGAGAAAGAAATTGCTGAAGCTCTTCTTTAGCATTTTGATTTTCTTCAATAGTCACATCAACTGTCAATTGAGGAAACCCGAATTGTTGATAAAGATTCGCTAAAGGTGCTACATATTTATTTTTCAATGTTTGGCATTCCAAATCACTCTGACAATTAATCAATAATTTTTCACCGTGTAACGTCGGCAGTTGCTCCACTAAGCATTGACGAAGGGGCGGTGAAATATCAGCCAATTCTTCCACTACAAGCGGCCAGTAGGCTTTGATCAACTGCTCATCCGCGGATGTTTTACGGCTTTCTATTTGTAGATGGACATTTGCTATTGATGCAAATGCTTCGTGAACACGCTGTTGCATTAAACGGAAAACATCAAGAGGTAACACTTCATCCAGTGTGATATTGAACTTCCACACTCTCGACTTCTTATGTACCGTCACACGGTTCAGTTCTCCATTTTGAAAATAACGCATTAATTGATCATCCGTTAAGCCTGACTGCTGCAACAAAGTTAAAAACTTCTTTCCAGCATCCAATATAAATTCCTCCAATCTATCGCGAAAAGAAGGGAAGTTCCGTTAACGGACTCCCCTTCCTTTTTAATCTGCACTGAAGAAGGATTGCAACTTTTCTAAGACTTCTTCTTTTTGCCAATCTATAGACTCCCCGCTCTGACGGAATGTCACTTCTACAATTCCTTCAGCGGCTCTTTTACCAATTGTAATTCGTACCGGCAAACCAATCAAGTCAGAGTCTGCGAATTTCACGCCTGCTCTTTCGGCACGGTCATCGTACAGCACATCATATCGATAGGATTCCAATACCGCATACAATTCATCCGCCAGTTGTTTTTGAACTTCATCTTTGACATTGACTGTTACCAGATGGATATCAAATGGAGCTAGATGTTTTGGCCATTTCAAACCGTATTCATCATTGAACTGTTCAGCAATGGCTGCGATTAAACGAGATATCCCTAGCTCGTAACTTCCCATGATGAAAGGTTTAGCTCTTCCATGCTCATTTAAGAAGTTCCCTTTCATTTGCTCACTATAAGAAGTGCCCAGTTTACATATGTGGCCAATCCCTATACCTTCTGCAAATTTAATGGAGCCCATACCATCTGGAGATGCTTCTCCTTCTTGGATATAACGGATATCTAAATAATCATCGATAGCAAAGTCGCGCTCCGGATTAACATTAATGAGATGATAATCATCTTCATTGGCACCTGCTATTCCATTAACAACAGATGCTACAGCATGGTCCGCAAACACCTTGACACCCACCGGAAGTTTTACCGGCCCGATTGAACCCGCATGACAGCCAAGCAATTCCTCGATTTCTTGTTCAGATGCCAACTCTACCTTTTCTACATTCAGTGCTTTTTTTAATTTATGTTCATTAATACTATGATCACCACGACACACAACGACCGAAAGTTCTTCGTCAATTTTATAAACTAACGATTTCAGAATTAACTCAGGATCGATAGCAAGAAACTCAATTAATTCTTCAATTGTCCGTTGGTTCGGCGTTGCAATCTTAGTTGTTTCTTTCAGTTTTTCCTCTGATGTCTCATATTCTACATTGACCTCTGCCATAGCAATATTGGCAGCGTATGTCGAACTATCACTATAGGCAATCTTGTCCTCACCGATTTCAGCCAAGGCAATAAATTCATGCGCTCCTTCACCGCCATCCGAGATAACCATTCTGAAATGCATACCTAGGCGCGTCAATATATTCGTGTACGCCTGCATTACCTCTAAATACTTTTCATTCAAGCTTTCTTGTGTAGCATGGAATGAATAAGCATCTTTCATAATAAACTCCCGGTTACGAAGCAAGCCATAACTCGGCTTATCCTCATCGCGGAATTTCGTTTGAATTTGAAATAGTGTCAAAGGCAATTTTTTGTAGGATCTTACTTCATCACGCAACAAAGAAATGATTACTTCTTCATCTGTGGGGCTGAGAACAAATTCTTTATCATGTCGATCTCGAACTCGAAATAATTCATCTCCAAATGAATCTAAGCGTTCGGTTTCTTTCCATAATTCCGCTCGTTGCAACGCGGGCATGGAAATTTCAACACCTTCGATCGCTTCCATTTCTTGACGTATGATCTTTTCGATTTTGCGAAAGACTCTTTGAGCAAGCGTTAAATATGTGTAGATACCGCTCCCATTCTGTCGGATGTATCCTGCCCGCAGGAGCAATTGATGGGAACGAATATCTGCATCTGCCGGGGTCTCTCGCATCGTTGGTATAAATGTTTTCGATTGTTTCATGATATGCTTCCACCTTTTTTAGAAGAAAAATCGTTGAATGTCATTCCATGTCACAACAAGCATCAAGACCATCAGCAACATAATACCGACAAAATGCACCATGCCTTCTTTTTGTTTGTCGATCGGTTTTCCACGTAATCCTTCGAATAAGAAGAACAATAATCTTCCACCATCAAGAGCTGGCAGCGGGAGTAAATTCATAATCCCTAAATTGATACTTAATACAGCTCCCCAATTCATTAAATTGAAAATACCATACTGTGCTACTTCTTCAGTCGCTTTATAAATGCCGACTGGTCCTGACAATGCATCAATTGTAAATTGACCTGTTACGAGCATGCCTAACAACTCAAATATTTTCACAGTCCATGTATAAGTCTGTTCTGCTCCGAACACCACAGATTTAATGATACCTTTTTCTAAAGGACTAGAGTAAATCACACCTATTTGACCGAATTCACGTCCTGCATCTTCAATTGTCTCCGGAATTACTTCTAACGAAACTGTTTCTCCGGCCCTTTCCACTTCCAAAGCCATAGGAACACCAGGGCTTTCCTGAATTGCTTCAGAAAACTCTGTCCATGAGTCTATTGATTTCCCATCGACACCTGTTATTAGATCATCCTTTTTTAAACCTGCCATTTGTGCTGGCGTATCAGGTTTCACTTCAGAAATAATCGGTTCATTGGTCGGCACACCATTCAGTAAACCAAGTGCCAGAAAGATAAAGAACGCTAAAATGAAGTTGAAAAGCGGTCCTGCGAAAATAGCCATCGCTCTGCTGCCAAGTGACTTGGATTCAAATTGCCGATCATAAGGAGCAATTAATGTTTCTTGTCCTTTTTCTATAATCATAGCAGTTCTAGCAATTTTTAGACGTACTAATTTTCCATCTTCATCGTATCCCTCAATATATAACTCTTTATCCAAATCTGATTTTTCTACTTCCAGATTCAAAATATTCGGATTGGACACATTGCGATTTAAATAAATCTTTTCTATTTCGTCTTGTGCATTTAGCAACAAGCCAACTCGAAAGCCTGGCTGCAATTCGACTGTATCAAAGTCTTCTCCTGCCATCCGCACATATCCACCAAGCGGAAGCAAGCGAATGGTATATTGTGTTTCCCCTTTTCGAATCGCTAATATTTTAGGCCCCATCCCTATAGCGAATTCACGTACCATGATCCCTGCTCTTTTAGCGAAGAGAAAATGTCCAAACTCATGAAATGCTACAAGTGTCCCGAATATTACAATGAACGCAATAACGGTTTCCATTCAGTAACCACCTTCATCGGCCATCACAGCCTAAAATTAATCTCGTTACTTTACTATACCATACACTTTTTTTCGAGTAATGCGATCTGTCTCCAAAATCTCTTCTAAATTCGGCTCTTTTATCGTCTCATGTTGTTCCATCATTTGTTCAATGATGTCTTCGATTTGCATGAAGGAGATATGTCCCTCCATGAACAACTGAACAGCCACTTCGTTTGCCGCATTCATCGCTGTCGGCATAGTGCCCCCCTCCCTACCTGCATCATATGCAAAAGCAAGGGCCTTAAATCTCTCATAATCCATTTTTTCAAAATGAAGTTTACCGATTTCATCTAATCGAAGACGCTTTGCATTCGCCATCGGAATACGGTCCGGATAGGTCAATGCATATTGAATCGGCACACGCATATCTGGTGAGCCGAGTTGGGCCATGACACTCGTATCTTCAAACTCCACCATCGAGTGGATAATGCTTTCCTTATGCAGTAAACACTCGATCTGATCATACGGCATTGCAAATAGGTGATGCGCTTCGATCACTTCTAATCCTTTATTCATCATTGTTGCGGAATCAATCGTCAATTTATTCCCCATCGACCAGTTAGGATGTGCCAAAGCTTGCTCAACCGTCACATTTTGAAGTTGATCTCTAGTAGAGTCTCGGAAACTGCCGCCAGAAGCGGTTAGTATCAATTTAGTAATACGTTTTGGATTTTCTCCATTCAATGCTTGAAATAATGCAGAGTGTTCACTATCTACAGGCACCAAAGGTACATTATGGCGTTTAGCTGCCTGTACGACCAGATCCCCTGCAGCAACCAATGTTTCTTTATTGGCAATCGCGATTGTCATACCTGCTTCAATTGCAGCGAGTGTGGGTTTAAGCCCAACACTGCCAATTACAGAGTTCAGCAATACATCCGCTTCAAAACCTACTGCTGCCTCGATTAAACCGTCTTCACCGAAAACGATCTTTACATCGGGAAATTCAGCTTGTAAACGCTCTGCATCTGTTTGCTCTAACACCGATACCAACTTTGGTTTGAACTGTGCAATAATTTCTCTCACTTTGTCCATGTTCTTTCCTGCAGACATTGAAACCAATGTGAACAACTCTGGATTGGCTCCAATAATATCGAGTGTTTGGGTACCGATCGAACCAGTCGCCCCGAGCAAATTGATTTTCTTCATATTTCTCTAACTTCCTTTCCATTAACCTACGAACTGAACAAAATGAAGTAATGGCAAGACGAACAGCAAACTGTCAAATCGATCCATAATTCCGCCATGTCCAGGTAATAGAGTACCTGAATCCTTCACATCATAATATCGTTTCAATGCCGATTCTACCAAGTCCCCAATCTGACCTACAATAGATGCCACAACGGTAATTAGAATGAACGTCACGTAGGAATTTGCGATAGGATAAAATAGATTGTAGATAAGTGTTAAGAGAACCGCACATATAATTCCGCCGATAAATCCTTCAATCGTTTTGTTCGGAGAGATTTCCGGCCACAGTTTACGTTTACCAAGTTTGCGCCCGACAAAATATGCGCCGGAATCAGTCGACCAGATGATCAACAACGCATAACCGATGTACTCCAAACCAAATAAACGCGTTTCGATTAAATAATAAAAACCAATCCCTACATATAAAGCACTCATTGCAGAAAATGCGACGTCTTCAAAAGTTGAACGGTTTTTCACTAGCACCGTGTAGACCAACAGCAATAATACCAATACGTATACCATTTCCAACTTCTCTAAACGAAGATAGCCTTCCACTTGTTCAGTCCATTTGGAAGGCAATAAGATGACGAGTAATAGCAACCATGCTAGAAAGCCACGAACCGAGAAAATGGACATATTCCGCATGCGAAGTAACTCATATAAACCAATCGTAGAAATTGCATAGATCGCAATAATAAAAGGCAATCCTCCCATTACGACGACTGGGACAAAAAATGCAAGTGCTACGATTGCAGTTATGATTCTTTGTTTCATCCCTTCTGATCTCCTTCCAAGCTTCCAAATCGACGATCTCGATGTTGGAACTCTTCAATCGCTTGTAACAAACTTTCTTCATTAAAATCTGGCCACAGCACATCAGTAAAGATAAATTCTGCATATGCAAGTTGCCATAACATGAAATTGGACAGACGAACTTCTCCGCTCGTGCGGATTAATAAATCCGGTTCAGGTAAGTGAGCTGTCATTAATCTGGAGTTGATTAGATTTTCATCTATATCATCCGTTTGTAATGTGCCGTCTGTTACTTCTTGTGCAAGCTGCTTCATAACATGAACCAATTCTAATCTACTACCGTAATTCATGGCAAAATTCAATATAAGTCCTTTATTATCCTTCGTTATTTCGATCGCTTTTGTGATGGCTTTTCTAGTATGTCCAGGAAGTGCATCCATATTTCCGATCATTTCTACCTTTATTCCTTTTTCCATTAACTCAGGTAAATATGTATTAAGGAATTCGCCGGGAAGATTCATCAAGAAGTCGATTTCAATTTTAGGTCGTTTCCAATTTTCGGTAGAAAATGCATAGAGAGTCAGAGTTTTAACACCCAGTTCATTTGCGAAATTGGTAATTTGACGGACAGTTTTCATCCCTTCATGATGACCAGCAATTCGTGGCATTTTCCTTTGCTTCGCCCATCTTCCATTTCCATCCATGATGATTGCGACATGGAGAGGAATCTGTCTTTTTTTTACGGCGTCGATTCGTTCATCCAATAACTGAATGTTTGCCGTTTTTTTTCGCATTAGTTTTCTAAGCATAGCGTTCCTCCACTTGGCTCTTTTCGGATACTCCTACAGCCTATCCTACCAAATTGCATAGTAAATAGCATGCAAAAGACAGAAAAGAGCGTCCTAAAAGTAGGACGCTCCTCCTTATAGAAAGTTCTATACTTAAATTTCTAAAATCTCGTTTTCTTTATCTTTTGCAGTCTGATCGATTTTCTCGATGAAGTCATCCGTCATTTTCTGTACTTGATCATTGTAACGACGTAACTCATCTTCTGTGATTTCTCCGTCTTTTTCAATCTTCTTCAGTTCTTCATTACTATCACGACGGACATTACGAATAGCTACTTTTGCGTCTTCTGCTTCACGCTTAACTTCTTTCACAAGCTCTTTACGGCGCTCTTCTGTTAACGCGGGAACAGCTAAACGAATCACTGATCCATCGTTTGATGGTGTGATACCGATATCAGATTTCATAATTGCTTTTTCAATTTCACCAATCGTCGTTTTATCGTATGGCTGAACAACAATAAGGCGTGGTTCAGGTACTGAAATCCCAGCCATTTGGTTTAGAGGCGTCGGTGCACCATAATAGATGACAGAAATTCTGTCCAATAAACTAGCATTGGCTCTTCCAGCTCGGATCGATGCCAATTGTCTTGTATACGCACTATGTGCTTTTTCCATACGTTCACTCGTTTGATTCATAATTTCTTTTGTCATTATTTATTCCTCCTGACCACCGTACCAATGTCTTCTCCAAGCACGGCTTTTTTAATGTTACCATTTTCCATAATTGAGAATACTACGAGCGGTATATCATTGTCCATACATAAGGTTGAAGCTGTTGAGTCCATAACTTCCAGACCTTGACTGATCACTTCTAAGTAGGATAGCTCTAAATATTTTGTCGCATTAGCATCTTTCATTGGATCTGCTGAGTACACACCATCTACATTATTTTTCGCCATTAAAATAACATCTGCTTCAATTTCTGCAGCACGTAAAGCGGCTGTCGTATCAGTAGAAAAATACGGATTTCCTGTTCCGGCAGCAAAAATAACAACACGGTTTTTCTCCAAATGACGGATAGCTTTTCGGCGTATGTAAGGTTCTGCCACTTGTCTCATGTCAATGGAGGACATTACGCGCGTTTCAGGTCCAAGCTTTTCAAGAGCATCTTGCAATGCTAGAGAGTTCATTACCGTAGCCAGCATCCCCATATAGTCGGCAGTCGTACGGTCCATACCCATCTCACTTCCGACTTTACCTCTCCATATGTTACCTCCGCCCACAACTACAGCAACTTCTACGCCTAGTCCCACGACTTCTTTTACCTGACTGGCAACTGATTTTACAACTTCCGGAGACAAACCATACCCTTGTTCTCCTGCTAATGCTTCTCCACTTAACTTTAACACGATCCGTTTATATCTTGGATTACTCATTTAGACCCTCCTGCAATTCCCTATTCTCAAAAAAGAGGAACACATAATGGATGTGCCCCTCTGTACGATTGGTTTTAGACTTAGTTTCCTTTAACTTGGCTCATTACTTCGTCAGCAAAGTTATCTTCACGCTTCTCAATACCTTCGCCCACTTCATAACGAATAAACTCGACTAATGTTCCGCCTGTTGATTTAACGAAATCGCGGACTTTCTGATCAGAGTTCTTAACGAAAGCTTGGTCTAGCACACAAATTTCCTCGAAGTATTTTCCAAGGCGGCCTTCAACCATTTTCGCTACGATGTTTTCAGGCTTACCTTCATTCAACGCTTGTTCAGTCAATACTTTACGCTCATGCTCTACTTCTTCTTCAGACACTTGATCGCGTGAAATGTATTTAGGATTCATCGCTGCAATGTGCATCGCTACATCTTTCGCTGCGTCCGAATCTGTTGATCCTTCAAGAACAGTTAGAACCGCAATGCGTCCGCCCATATGCAAGTAAGGTCCGAATGCATCTGCATCTGTTTTTGTACGAATTTCAAAACGACGAAGAGTGATTTTCTCTCCGATTTTAGCTACTGCATTAGAGATATGTTGAGATACCGTCAAACCGCTGTCCATTTTAGCTTCATTCGCTTCTTCAACTGTTGCCGGCTTAGTTGCAAGCAAGAATTCAGAAAGTTCTTTAACTAATTGTTGGAATCCTTCGTTTTTCGCTACGAAATCTGTTTCAGCGTTCACTTCAAGGATTACTGCTTCGTTACCTTGAACTAAAATATTCGCTACACCTTCAGCAGCAATACGATCTGCTTTCTTCGCTGCGCTTGAAAGACCTTTTTCACGCAAGAAATCGATAGCTGCTTCCATATCGCCATTAACTTCACTTAGTGCTTTTTTGCAGTCCATCATACCTGCGCCTGTTTTTTCACGAAGTTCTTTAACCATTTGGGCTGTAATTGTTGCCATTTGAGAATTCCTCCTAATAAAATTCATTTACAAATATTACTTTAAAAAAAGACGATAAGGGGTACGCCGCTTATCGTCTCATCATTTACATTAGTCTGCAGCTACAGTTTCTGTTTCGTTCGCTGTTTCAGCAGTCGCTTCATCGTCTTCACCTTGACGGGATTCAATCAAAGCATCTGCCATTTTGCTTGTAAGTAAACGTACTGCGCGGATTGCATCGTCGTTCGCCGGGATGACATAGTCGATTTCGTCCGGATCACAGTTAGTATCTACGATTCCAACGAGTGGAATATTCAATTTGATTGCTTCAGCTACCGCGATACGCTCTTTACGTGGATCCACGATGAAAATTACATCTGGCAATCCTTTCATATCACGGATACCGCCTAGGAATTTCACCAGACGATCATGTTCTTTATTTAATTGAGAAACTTCTTTCTTAGGAAGTACGTCGAATGTGCCGTCTTCTTCCATTTTCTCAATAGCTTTCATGCGTGCTACACGCTTTTGAATTGTACCAAAGTTTGTTAATGTTCCACCCAACCAACGTTGGTTGATGTAGTACATTCCTGCACGTTCTGCTTCTTCTTTGATCGCTTCTTGTGCTTGTTTCTTCGTACCTACGAAAAGGACTTTTCCTCCATCAGCACCGACTTGGCGCATGAAGTTGTAAGCTTCCTCTAATTTTTTCACCGTCTTTTGTAGATCGATGATGTAAATGCCGTTACGCTCCACAAAAATGTATTTCTTCATTTTCGGGTTCCAGCGGCGTGTTTGGTGTCCGAAATGAACACCTGCTTCTAGTAATTGCTTCATTGAGATTACTGACATGGTAATTCCTCCTATTGGTTTTTGTCCTCCGTGTACTTCCTGCGAAAAAGCGACCATAATGGCACCAACTCTTTCTTCCGCACACGTGTGTAGTAATACCATCTACTAAAATAACACAGATATAAACCTTTTGCAACAGAAGCCAATTGTTTTAGCCAAATTTCAATAATAATTCGATCTCAGTCTGACCTTTTCCAAGCTCCTTTGCAATTTCCTGTACCGACTTACCTTCTGCAAGAAGCTGTTTCGCCTTGTCCCGATCACTTAATGGAGCCATTTCTAAAGAATCTGTCGTGGCAGCATTCTTCTGATACGAACGCAATGCGAATTGAACAGGGACTGGATGTGATTTTTGCTGAACTTTTTCTGGTTCAGCAGCAGTTTCTTCGTTCTGTGAATGAGTCTGTGGAAAAGCAACCTTAGATGACGGTTTATTCACCGGTCTTTTATTCAACTGTTCAATCAACCGATCATTTTCTTCTTTGATTTCTGCCAAATAAGCCATGATAGACTGATCCATCTCGTGCATAAGTTTTTGCTGTTTTTTCTCCAAGTTATTGAATTTGGAGACTTTCATATACAGTAAGGTCATAATCATAAAACTAATGATTTGTAAAATAAATAAAATAGCTACTACGATTCCCATGATATGTCACCCATTATAATCGAAAAACGAGCCCTTAAAAGGATGTTTAACTCGCTGTTCCGCTTTCTCCTGTTTTTCTCTCTTCTGCTGTTCAGATTGCTCATCAGGTTGGGAGTCGTCAGCATCCAGCTTGGCATATGGATCGGATTCAAGGACAGTTTCTTGGTTTTTAATCACTTGTTTTTCCATCGACGTATTGGCATGTTGCTGTGCAATTTGTGATTGTTGCTGTTTTTGCTCAGCAATTTTACCTGCTTCAAACGTTTTAGGTATGGCAATTTGCAATTCGATACTTTTCAAGCTCATAAAATCCCTCCATCCGTAATCTCAGCTGCCAACAATGAACGCAATTTAAACAAAGCTTTCGAATGAATCTGAGAAATTCTAGAAGTTGATAAACTTAAAATTTCACCTATTTCCGTTAGTGTCATATCTTCTTGATAAAATAAACTTAAAACAAGCTGTTCATTTTCATTCAACTCTTTAATTTTTATCATCAGATCACTAATTAATTCTTCTTTGACAGCTAACTGTTCTGGTGTTTTTATGTGATCATCCCGTAAGACAAACGTTTGGTCATTCTGCTCGTCGTCATCGTTCATCTTTTCATCAATCGACAAAACGTTAGCAAAATACTGTTCATGAACAGTCTGGTAAACTTCATCCGCTGTCACGCCAAGATGATCTGCGACTTCTTCAGGCGTCACGGACCGTAAATAAGATTGTTCGAGTTTGCTGATCTCCTCATCCAACTTTTTCGACTTTTCTCTGGAAGAACGCGATAGCCAGTCTTCTTTACGCAAGCCATCTATAATTGTTCCTCGGATACGAAAGGATGCATACGTATCGAATTTCAAATCTCGGGTCGGGTCAAATTTTGTTAAAGCATCAAACAGGCCTTGATAGCCTAGAGATTTAATTTCATCTCGCGAGACATTTTTCGGCAACCCCGCACTAATTCGTTGAACGTGATAGTTCACTAATGGTGTGTATAGTTGGACTAGTGCGTCACCTGCATCAGGATCACGGTCTTCGAGCCATAACTTCCACTGATGCCGTTCAGTCGTTTCTTGCTTTGTCATCGAATTCACGCCTTTCCTGTCAGCTACCGTCTGTCTACTTTTATCTCTTATCTAGTAGTATAGCAAATCTCCATAAAGAAAGGCGACTAATGAAATAGCCGCCTCTGTTTTACATTGAACGCTTAGATTTCCTGCGTACCCGCGTTAACGGTACGTATATGGAGAATACAAGTCTCCGGATCAAATTCAATCGTTCGTCCGCTCGATCCCCCGGTATCTTCTGACACAATAGGAATGGAAAGTCTTTTCAATTCTGCTTTTACCGCTTCTACATTCCTTGGACCGATTCTGATCGTGTCATTGGAACCAAATTGGAACATTTGTGCGCCGCCAGCAATTTTCGCCTTCAGACTAAATGGCCGAACTCCTTTGGCTTTTAACATTTCCATCATGGCGTAAATCCCGGTATCCGCAAATTTAGCGGCGTTTATTTTTGTGGATTTTCCTAATTGGCTATCAGGCAACATGACGTGGACCATGCCTGCAATTTGCTTTGTTTTATCGTATAACACTACGCCTACACACGAGCCCAGACCGGACGTACGGATTGTCTGGGGTGTTTTGGCTATATTCATATCCGCAATCCCGACACGTACTACTGTTTTTGTATTCAGCATTTACAAAACACCTAAAGAACTGAAAATCGTGCGATACGAGGGTGGGTCTGGTAATAAGAAAAAATGTCCCGCTAAACTCGAAATACCTTGTTCCCCTTCTTGCAAAATTTCAGTTTCGATGACAATGACTTCATCGCTGTACTGAGATACTTCAATCAGCCCAAAACTGACGATCGCACCTACCATATCCACACTTAAAGAAGGTACGGTTGGATAAATATTCAAAGAGGTGAAATCGGAAAGTGCAGATAAATAAGAACCTGAAAGAATATTACCTAATTCTTGCAATGCAGAAGCACCTAAACCTAAATCTTCTACTTGGGAAAACACAAATGTTGGATCGCCGATCAATTTACGAATAAACTCTGTAGCGGATTCAATCGTCAACACGAAGAACATACTGCCAGTCAAATCTCCTTCAATTCGCAAGAAAATCCCAGCAACAATCTTTTCAGTGCCTCCTGCAAGTTCGAACATTTCATCAAAGGAAACCAACTCTACATTTGGGACCCGCATATCAATCTTATGCCCTAGCAGCTGAGACAAAGATGTCGCTGCATGAGCTGCCCCTATGTTGCCGATTTCTTTTAACACATCGAGATGCATTTCAGTAATTTCATTGTCAGAGTTCATCTGCATTCGCCTTTTTGATCGGTTGAAGCACTTTTTCTAAATTCAACATGACGAGCAGACGTTTATCCACTTTAGCCACCCCAGAAATGAATTCTGATTCTACAGAACCGACTACTTCCGGCTGAGGTCCAATCACGCTTGTAGGTACGTCCATGACATCATTGGCGTCGTCCACGATTAAACCAACTTCCGAATCAGCATGTGAAACGATAATAATGCAGCTTGATTCATCAAATTCTTTTGGTTCCATATCAAAGCGTTCACGTAAATCTACTACTGGCGTCACGACACCTCGCAAATTCAACACACCTTTAACATATGAAGGCATTCTAGGTACCCGTGTAATGGATAAAGATTTCTCAATTGATTCCACCACATCCAAACCAATCGCATATTCCTTATTCATCAGTTGGAAGACAATTACTTTCATATCACTTACTTCAACAGCTTTTGCCATGCTTCTAGTCACCTCGATTTATTTAATCAGTGCATTACAGTCGACAATTAATGCCACTTGGCCGTTTCCGAGTATGGTGGCGCCTGATATTGCAAAAACACTCTGCAAGTAGTTTCCAAGCGATTTCAAAACAATTTCTTGTTGCCCGATAAATGAATCTACGACCAAGCCTGCTAGACTTTCTCCTTTGCGCACAATTACGATGGATTGGAAATCTTCCTCTTCGCGACGATTTTCCATTTCAAAAATCTCTTTTAAATCCACCAATGGCACGATAGTTCCTCTGAAATCAATGACTGGCTGATTGTGAGCGTTCAAAATATCTGATTTTTGAACGATTGCCGTTTCAATGATTGAAGAGAGAGGGATTGCATATATCTCTTGATCTAATTCCACTAGCATTACGGAAATGATTGATAGTGTTAGCGGTAATTGAACTTGGAATAACGAGCCTTTACCTTCTTTGGAATCAATCGAAATATGGCCGCCAAGTGACTCGATTGTGCTTTTCACAACATCCAAACCAACTCCGCGTCCCGAGACGTCTGTAATCGCTGCAGCAGTTGAGAAACCAGATGCCAGAATCAGTTCTGCTACTTGTCGGTCGGATAAAGTAGGCGCGATTTCTTCACTTACAATTCCTCGCTCGATCGCTTTGCCTAATACGCGCTCACGATTCACTCCGGCACCATCATCTTCCAGTTCAATAAATACATGGTTCCCTGAATGATAAGCCCTCAGCGTAACAGTGCCTTCTTCCGGCTTACCTTTCGCAATACGCTCCTCAGGACTCTCAATGCCATGATCTAGCGCATTTCGAATTAAGTGGACGAGCGGATCGCCGATTTCATCGATAACTGTCCGATCGAGTTCAGTTTCTGCACCGATGATTTCTAAATTTATTTTCTTGTTTAAATCACGTGCCAACGTACGAACCATTTTAGGGAACCGATTGAAAACTGTCTCCACAGGAACCATCCGCATATTTAATATAATATTTTGTAGGTCGCCTGAAACTCTCGTCATTCTTTCCACTGATTCATTCAATTCGGGGTTATGCAACTCACTTGCAATCGATTGAAGGCGCCCCCGATCAATGACGAGTTCTTCAAATAAGTTCATTAAGATGTCTAAACGATCGATGTTTACTCGGATAGTCTTATTTGAAGAGGCGTGATTCGTCTTCTTGACTTGAGTAGCTTCCTTTGGCGCAGCTTTTGCTTTCTCTGTTGCCGCAGGAAGGGTGTCTGCGATATTTGGTTTTTCTTGCGGTTGCTCATCATGCTGTTCAAATTCGATTTGTTTATATTTCTTGATATATTCATCTGTAATATGCTTAATACGAACTTCTTCGATTTCTGAAACCTTCATAATTTTAGCTTTCAAGTCGTCCGCATCTTCATGAGTCAATAAGACAATTGTAAAGTTTTGATCGAACTCTTCGTTTTCAAGCTTCTCTACAGTCGGAACGGTTTTGATTACTTCGCCGAATTTTTCTAAGATCTCAAATGTCATGAACACCCGGGCTACTTTCAGCAGACAATCCTCACGTAACTCAACAGTTATTTCGTAGGCATTAAAACCTTGTTCCGATGATTGCGAGATCACCGTCAATTCAAAGTCATCGTAGTGAATTCCTGACGACGTAACGACTGCGGTTGCACTCTCTTCCGTAGTGGCAGCAATTGATGCATTTTCTTCTAAGTCAAGCGGTTCTCCCGCCTCAATTCGATTTAGAGTATCCACTAAGACACTTACGTCTTTTTTCCCATTACCGCCTGCCTCGATATCGAGCACCATCAGTTCTAAATCATCGGCAGCTTCAAATACGACATCCAATATTTCAGTTGTTACGCTAATTTTGGAATTACGGATGGCATCCAAGACGTTTTCCATCTTATGTGTCAAGTCTGCTATATCTTCGTAGCCCATAGTTGCGGACATACCTTTCAATGTATGGGCTGCTCTGAAAATTTCATTGACAATTCCTAGATCGTCCGGGTTGTTTTCTAAAGCAAGCAATTGTTCGTTACATGCTTGCAAGTGTTCTTTACTTTCTTCGATGAACATATCCAAATACTGATTCGTATCCAATGTAAAGCCCCCTAGTCACTTCAAATTTCCCATTATTGCCTCTGCGATCTGTTGAACATCTTTTATCTCATCGCTCAATCCTGCATCTATTATGGCTTTTGGCATCCCATAAACTACTGAGGTATTCCTGGATTCCGCTATCGTCACCGTCTTGCACGAAGAGCGTAATAACTCCATGCCTTCTTTCCCATCAAAACCCATTCCGGTCATAATAGCCGTAACATACTCTAATTCCGGATGCTTGGCGGCTGATTCCAATAAAACATTGACTGCTGGGCGATGTCCAGAACGCGGAGCTTCATTGCCGTCCAGCAAGACTCTATAACCTGCAACTGTTTTTTCAAACTTTAAATGCAGCCCGCCTGGAGCGACATATGCTGTTCCGTTATATAGTAACTCTCCATTTTCAGCTTCTTTCACAGTGATTTCACTCAATCCATTTAAGCGTTCAGCTAGCGACTTTGTGAATCCCGGCGGCATATGCTGAACAATTAAAATAGGTGCAGGAAAATCCGCAGGTAGGCGTGTAATCACTTCTTGTAAGGCTCGAGGCCCCCCTGTCGATGTGCCTATTATAACAAACGTTTTGGTAGTTTGGGCTTTATTTTTAGAAAAACTTGCTAAATTAGCAGGCATTTCTGTGACACTATTCATTCTGACTGGGGCTTCCTTCTTTTCTGCTGGTAGTGTATAGCGAGTTTTCTTCGGTGTTATTTTCCTAGTCAACGATGTGATTCGGACATTAGAGGCAGCAAAAACTTTTTCTACTATTTCTCTCTCGATTTCGTGAAGATTCAAAGAAATAGCGCCGCCCGGTTTGGCAATGACATCCACCGCACCATACTCAATAGCGAGTACAGCATTTTCGGTGTTGTGTTTCGTTGTACTCGATAAAATGACAACAGGTACTGGATGATGATCCATCATTTCCTTCAGTGCCTGTAAGCCATTCATCACAGGCATTTCAATATCCATCGTCACAACATCCGGTTTCAGTTCCTTCACTTTCTCTATGGCATCTTGTCCATTCCTGGCTATCCCAATGACTTCCATCATCGGATGTCGGTTCAACATATCTGATATCAATTTCCGCATAAAAGCTGAATCATCTACGACAAGTACTCGTTTTTTCTTGCCAGTAAGCACATCAGACACGCCCTTTCCGAAAAATGTTCTTTAATTTGCCAAGGAATCCTGAAGACTCAATAGAATTACTAGATTGATTGCCAAGTAGAAATGACTCAGTTATAGCTTTCATCCGTTTGGTAATTTGTGCATTCGGATACAACTTCACAAAGGGGGTTTGGGCTACGACTGCATTACGTACATTCATATCGTCCGGTAAAAATCCTAAAATATTTGTCTCCGCAGATAAGAACTTACGCATGGCCAGCTGCAACCGAGCCACGGAATCACGTCCATCTTCTTCTCTCAATACCCGATTACTGACAATATGAAAAGTTTTATCGGCTTCTTGCAGGCAAATGAACTTCATCATTGAATAGGCATCCGTGATCGATGTCGGTTCAGGAGTCGAAATTAAAATGATTTCGTCTACCGCCAAAATTAAATCCAGTGAACTTTTTGTAGCGCCTGCACCCATATCAAATAAAATCACATCATAGTCAGACTGCAGAATGGAAAACGCATCAATCAAACGATCGAACATGGATTCAGACCACTCCATCACCGTTTCTAAACCTGATCCACCTGCAATAAAAGCCAATCCGTCTTCAAGAGGAGTAATAACATCGTACAACCCTTTAGAGCCTGTCAAATAATCCTTCAAACTGTGATTGGGTGTGGCACCAAATAAAATATGAATATTGCCCATGCCAATATCCATGTCAATTATCAATACTTTCTTCCCTTTTTGTGCAAGTGAATAGGAAAAATTGGCGGTAAAGTTGGATTTCCCTACGCCGCCTTTCCCACTAATAATTGCTACAGATCGAGCTGCTTTGCCTTGGGCTTTTAACATTTTCAACCGCAATGCTTCTGCTTGATCATGCATCTTGATCACCTGCTAACAAAAGAGAAAATAACTTTTCCACGTTTGCCTCTATTATATCCTCAGGTACTTCTTGACCGTCTGTATAATATGCCGTACCAATTTTGTGCTTCAGCATCAAATTGATCATTGATCCAACAGAACTTGTTTCATCCGTTTTTGTAAAAATGAATTTTTCAATCGGGAATTTTTTGAATCGGTCAATGATGATATCCATATCTTGTTCTTTTGATGTAGTGGAAAGGACAAGATATGTCTCCATATCCAATGAAAAGTCTACGAGGCTCTGCAAATCTTCTACAAACTTTGCTTCCTTATAATTACGACCTGCCGTATCAATGAATATCAAATCGCGGTCTTGCAACTTTTCAATCGCAGCACGAAAATCTGTTTCATTGTAAGCAATTTCTACAGGCGCTTGCAGTAGATTAGCATACGTTCGTAATTGTTCAATCGCCGCGATACGATATGTATCTGTCGTGATAAAAGCAATCTTCTTTTTTTCCTCAAGTAATGCGCGAGCTGCAATTTTTGCGATCGTTGTTGTTTTCCCGACGCCGGTTGGTCCTAACACATTGATATATTTTTTGGTATAAGAAATTCCGCCGAACGGTACATCTTTCAGTTTGGCGGAAAACCATTCTTTCATTATTTGAAGTTGTTCGCTATTGGTGAAATCTTTTTTCTCTTTTTTCATTCGTTCATATAACAAATCACCGGCTTCCACAATGTATTCATGTGCAAGTCCTTGTGATTGCAACTTCATTAATAGTGGCACCAATTCATCTGGAAACTTTTCCAATGTCCGGTCGCTTTGTTGCATTCCCTTGATCAAGTTCTTCATTTCCTGCATTTCTTTTTGTAGCTGTTCTGTCGTATTCGTCTGAACTGTTGATTGAACGACAGGACGTGCAGGCAGCTCAATTGGGTGTTTTTCTATTGTTTGATCAAAACCCGCCACTACTTCCACTGAGCGTTTTTGAAATAAACCAAGGAAGCCTTTTGTCTTTACAACATTTGAGCTGAGGATGACTGCGTCATCCCCAAAATCTCCACGTACTTTTTTCATCGCCTCTACCATCGTAGGGGCTGTATACTTTTTCATCTTCATCAAATATCCACCACTCCTACGCTTTGGACTTCCACAGACGCTTCGAGTTCATTATAAGACAGTACAGGTATTTGCGGGAAATACCGCTCCGTAATTTGACGTAAATACATCCGAATGGCTGGAGAACATAGAATTACCGGTGCTTGATCGAGCAAAGCGACTCGCTCTATTTCCTGAGCAATCCGTTCTAAAATAGCTTGAGATTGCGCAGGATCGATTGACAGGAAATTCCCTTGTTCTGTCTGCTGGATACTATCTGCAATAAGCTTTTCCACTTTACCGGAAACCGTCAATACTTTTAATGCCTCGCTGCCGACCACGTACTGATTGGTGATTTGCCTAGCGAGCGATTGTCTGACGTATTCAGTTAATACATCTACGTCAGAGGTATATTTGGAATAATCAGCAAGCGTCTCGAATATAATCGGCAAATTACGCACAGATACTTGTTCGCTTAACAACTTTGCCAGTACTTTTTGGATTTCTCCAATCGATAACGGTGTTGGTGTCAATTCATCGACTAAAATAGGATAAGTTTCATGCACATGATCGACCAGTTGTTTCGTCTCTTGACGTCCAAGCAAGTCGGCAGCATTGGCACGAATCACTTCGGTCAAATGGGTAGATACCACACTCGGCGGATCCACAACTGTATAGCCCATGATCTCAGCTTCTTCTTTCGCTTCTTCTGTGATCCATTTCGCAGGAAGACCAAATGAAGGTTCCACAGTATCGATTCCTTCAATCAGATCTTCACCACCAGGACTCATAGCTAAATAATGATCCAGCAACAACTCGCCTCTGGCCATTTCATTACCTTTAATTTTGATTCGATATTCATTTGGTTGCAACTGGATATTGTCACGAATACGCACGACTGGAATAACCAGCCCTAATTCAATAGCCAACTGTCTTCTGATCATCACAACTCGGTCCAACAAATCCCCGCCTTGTGTAGCATCGACGAGTGGAATTAAACCGTAGCCGAATTCAAACTCGATTGGATCAACATTCAGCAAATCCACTACGTTTTCCGGCCGCTTCAGACCTTCTGTTTCCACTTCTTCTTCCATCTCCAGCAGCTCGTTTGGATCTTCTTCTGATTTACGAGTCATCATAAAGGCACCTGCCGCTAGCGCAAGAGAAATTGGTATCGTTAAAATATCATTAATGGGTGTCGCCAAACCAAGTAACAGAACGGTTACTGCTGCTACATAAAGCAGTTTAGGCTGTCCTAGAAGTTGGTTGGTAATATCTGTTCCTAGATTCCCTTCAGAGGCAGCACGCGTCACAACTATACCTGTTGCCGTCGAAATGAGGAGAGCCGGAATTTGTGAGACAATCCCGTCCCCGACGGTCAACCGAGAGAATTGAGTTGCCGCTTCCGCAAAAGGTAAATCCATTTGCACGACACCGATGATCATCCCAACCAGCAAGTTGATTAAAACGATGATGATCCCAGCAATTGCATCCCCTTTAACAAATTTCGTAGCACCGTCCATCGCACCATAAAAATCGGCTTCATTACTAACTTTTTCACGTCTCGCACGCGCTTCAGTGTCTGAAATCATGCCTGCATTCAAATCCGCGTCAATACTCATTTGTTTACCCGGCATCGCGTCTAACGTAAACCGAGCAGCAACTTCCGAAACACGTTCAGAACCTTTCGTTATGACAATAAATTGAATAATAATCAAAATCACAAAGACCACAAGACCTACGACAATATTGCCGCCTGTAACAAACGTACCGAACGTGTCGACTACGCCACCTGCGTCACCTTCAGAAAGAATCGCACGCGTTGTAGATACGTTGAGACCAAGTCGGAACAATGTTAATAACAATAACAACGACGGAAAAATGGAAAACTGTAACGCTTCCTGCATATTCATTGCAGTCAATAGGACCAATAATCCTAATGTGATATTGATGATAATCAAAAAACTTAATAACCAAGGTGGTAACGGGATGACGAGCATCGCAACAATCATAATAACCGCCGCAAGTACTCCGATATCTTTAAATTGCATGCCATCCCTACTTTCTTATTTCACTTATATTTTTCGCTGAATGCGATAAACGTACGCTAAAATTTCAGCAACCGCCTTGAAAAACTCTTCCGGAATGCGATCGCCAACTTCTACTTGATCATACATGGAACGTGCAAGCGGCCGATTTTCAACCATGACAATTTCATGCTCTTTGGCGATCATCTTAATTTTTTGTGCAATAAAATCTGCACCTTTCGCCACAACAATGGGCGAATCCATTTTCTCATCATCATACTTTAATGCAATGGCAAAGTGAGTAGGATTCGTGATGACGACATCCGCTTCCGGTATCTCCTGCATCATACGCCGCATCGCCATTTCTCGCTGACGTTGCTTAATCCGGGACTTAATGAGCGGATCCCCATCCATATTTTTATGTTCATCCTTAATATCCTGTTTGGACATTCTTAGGTTTTTTTCATAGTCAAATTTCTGATATAAAAAATCCAATATCGAAATAAAAAGCAAAACGAGTGAAGCGATAATTCCCATCATCCCCACTAATTTAGCGATTGTCAGCAGTGTCATATGAGGGGTTCGGAAAGCCAAGTCAAGCACTTGTCCGAAGTTCATCCAAATAACTAATGTAGTAACCGTACCAATAAACGAAATTTTTAATACTGATTTCAATAATTCTACAATGGCGCGGATTGAAAATATACGCTTCAATCCTTTAATTGGATCAATCTTTTTTAGATCAAATTTTAATGGTTCACCAGTAAATAACAAGCCAAATTGCAGTAGATTGGCTGCAACACTTGCAACTACAGCTATCACCATAATAGGCAATAATATAATCGCCATCTGTTTGACGATATCCATATAGACTAGCATGACTTGATCTTCGTTCAACGTATGTATAGGTATAAAATGCGTAAAAGATTCACGAAAAAAAACAAAGAAATTATCTCTCATGAATCCTGCCGCAAAAAACATGAACAGGAACACAGAGAGTAAAACAATCGAACTTGTGACGTCCTGACTTTTCAGTACTTGCCCTTTTTTTCGAGAATCTTCCCGTTTTTTCGGAGTGGCCTTTTCAGTTTTCTCGCCGGCGAAAAATTGTAAATCCAGCCTTAGTAACAATTTAGCCACCTCCCAGCAGTACCATCAAATCTCTCATTGTCAGGATCATCACTTCGAACAGTTTTTTCATTAAGGTAATCAGCACACCCGACATCGTCACGATTGCGAGAAAACTGACACCGATCTTGATAGGGAATCCGACAACAAATATATTCAGTTGCGGAACTGCCCTTGCCGTAATTCCAAGAGCCAAATCTACTAAAAACAAAGTAGCGACAACAGGAATCGCCATCTGAAACGCAATGGCAAAAGCTTTAGCAAATGTCAGAACCATGAATTCCGCCATTCCCTCGCTGCCAAACGGCGGCCACAACTCATTGACCGGGACAAACTCGTAACTGTAGAAGATACCGTCCAGCAGCATATGATGGCCGTTGACCGCAAGTAACAGCAACATCGCCAATGAATTGAAAAACTGGCCGAGCAAAGGAGATTGAGCACCAGTTTGCGGATCGATGACGTTGGCGATGGCAAAACCCATTTGAAAGTCGATGAACCCGCCTGCCACTTGAATGGCAGCCATAATAATAAAGGCAGCTATACCAATCGACAGGCCAATTACCGCTTCTTTTATTACAAGCAATATGTATTGTCCGTCAATTTCCATAACCGGCATTTCCACAGTATAGGACATCATCCAAGCGAGAACCGCAGCAAAGATCAAGCGCTGAGTCGTTGGAATCGATCGATATGAAAAAAGCGGCAGCGTAACGAAAAAAGAAGTGACACGCGTTAGTATAAGTAAAAATGCAGGCAGTGATGGGATGAGTTCATTCATTTAATCACCCGATATACCTAGAGAGATTGGAAAAGATTTCACTCGCGTAATTGGTAACGTAAGAAAGCATCCAAGGGCCGAAAAATACAATAGCAACCATGACTGCTATGATTTTAGGCACGAATGCCAATGTCTGTTCTTGAATCTGTGTAGTTGCCTGAAAAATACTGACGGCTAACCCAGTCAATAACGCTACGATCAAAAGAGGTCCAGCAGCGAGAAGAATAACCCATACTGACCGTTCTGCAATGGAAATCACAAATTCACTCGTCAACTAAAACCCTCCCTAAAAGCTTTGTAGCAATGACTGGATAATGAGATACCAACCGTCCACTAAGACAAACAGCAATATTTTAAACGGCAATGAGATCATGACAGGCGGAAGCATCATCATTCCCATCGACATGAGGACACTGGCGACAATCATATCAATTACGAGAAACGGGATAAAAATCATGAAGCCCATTTGAAATGCGGTTTTGATTTCACTCAATGCGAAAGCAGGCACCATCATCGTTAATGGAATCTCTTCGATTGTTTCTGGCCGTTCCATTTGGTTGTAACTCATGAATAATTCCAAGTCTTTTTGTCTTGTATGTTGACTCATGAATTCCTTGAATGGCCCACTGGCGCGTTCGTACGCCTCGTCTAATGAAATTTCCTCATCGAATAATGGCGTCAAGGCTTCTTCATTCACTTGCGATAAGACAGGTGCCATAATGAAGAAAGTTAAAAATAACGCAAGTCCCACCAGCACTTGGTTAGGCGGCATCTGCTGAGTCGCAAGTGCTGTACGAACAAAAGACAACACAATAATGATCCGTGCAAATGAAGTCATCAAAATTAAAATGGCGGGTGCCAGTGACAGGACTGTCAGCAGCAGAAGCATTTTAATTGAAGTGGAGACATTGGCCGGATCACTGCTTGAAAATGAATTTAGAAAATCAGTCATCCCGGTCGCTCCCTTTCCCCTTCATTCGATCCAACTGCTGCTTGCGATCCGCTTTGATCTCTTCCATTTTGGATGAAAACAACTGACTGAAATCGGAGGCTTCTCCTACCGGGTCCCCAGATTTTGATTTCGCAAAAAATCTTTGATAAACCTGTGAGATTAACCCTTTTTGTACTTCACTGCCCTCTTGATCATAGCGTGCCAGCAAGTCGGCAATTTCATCTGGGTCTTCAATTTCCTTAAGAAGTTGGACATCTTCTCCTACGCCTACAACGAAATAATGATTACCCATTTTTACTAATTGGATTGATTTATGCTGCCCAAGCGACACACCGCCCAAATTCGTCATCAAGCGAGTTTGATCGAAGTTCCGGTTGCGTTTATTTAGAAAACGCAGCAACCATACAAGTAAACCTATGACGAAAATGAAGGCGAGAAACGTTCGGATATAATCCCAAGCAGTTAAACCCTTCGGCGGATCCATTGTAGTCTCCGGATCGGAAATTTTATTACTGTCTGGATTGTCCAAAAGGGGAGTATCAGAGCTACAATCTTTTCCTTTTCCGATGCAATCGGAGATTTTTGCGTCAGGATCTGTTTCCGCATATGCTTGGGGCATGAAAACAAGACAGACAAGCAACACAATAAGCCATTTGGTAACTATTTTTGCTATCATAAGGCGACTTAGCTCAACGCTTTGTCGATCGCTTCAATAACACGGTCTGCCTGGAAAGGCTTAACGATGAAATCTTTTGCTCCCGCTTGGATTGCATCAATTACCATTGCTTGCTGACCCATAGCAGAACACATAATGATTGTTGCAGAAGGATCCGTACCTTTAATCGCTTTAAGCGCCGCAATACCGTCCATTTCTGGCATCGTAATATCCATTGTCACGAGATCCGGTTTTAATTCGTTGTACTTCTCCACGGCTTGTGCACCATCTGCCGCTTCACCTACTACTTCATAATCGTTTTTCGTCAAAATATCTTTAATCATCATGCGCATAAATGCCGCATCGTCTACTACTAAAATTCGTTTTCCCATTCCTATTCCCTCCAGATATCTACTATCGTAAGTTATTCAAGCGGTCCATTTGGCTCAGTATATCCGTAATGCGGACTCCGAAGTTTTCATCGATGACCACTACTTCGCCTTTTGCAATAAAGCGATTATTGACTAAGATGTCTACTGGTTCCCCAGCCAATTTATCCAGTTCGATAATTGAACCGCTGGACATTTCCAATATTTCTTGTACAGAACGCTTTGTTCTGCCCAATTCCACAGTTACTTGAAGTGGTATATCAAGCAGCATATTTAAATTATTTGCTTCATCTTTACTTAAGCCAGGTGCTTGGAAGCTTGCAAATTCTGCCTGCTGCACTTGTACTTGCGGCTGTGTCGGTCTTGGTGCTTGTTGAACCTGTTGCTGCGGTGGTGCTTGATACATTGGTTCAGGCTGCGGTGCAGGTTGCTGAACCTCTTGTTGCGCTGGCGTTTCTTGAGCTACAGGCTGTGTTGGGGCCGGCGGTTCTTCCGTAACCGTCGCAGCCTCCTCTTCTCCCATTAGAGATGAGACAAGTTTCTTCCCAAATTCCAGCGGGAATAATTGCATAATATCCGAGTCGATCAATTCGCCCACCTTCAAATTAAATGACACACGGATCAGCAAATTATGCGGTGGAATATGTTCTGTTCCTTGATCTAGTTGAATGTTCATCAAATCAATGGTAGGCGGTGAGATATCCACCTTTTTATTAAATATGGTCGACATGGATGTAGCAGAAGAACCCATCATTTGATTCATGGCTTCCTGTACAGCACTTAAATGGATATCGCTCAACTCTTCATTCGGGGAAGTACCGTCCCCGCCGAGCATCAAATCAGCTATAATTGCTGCATCGCTTTGCTTAATAACAAGTAAATTGACACCACTCAAACCTTCGGTGTATTCGACTTTTATTGCGACATACGGGTGGACAAACTCTTTGTCCAACTCATCGCGATTAATCAATGAAATCTTCGGTGTTGTAATGTCTACTTTCTGTCCGAGTAACGCGGACAAAGCAGTCGCTGAACTACCGAATGAAATGTTCCCGACTTCTCCAAGGGCGTCTTGCTCCATATCTGTTAAGTAATCGCCGATTTGGATGTCTGCTGATTCCGATGCTGGTTCTTCAGCCGGCTCCAGCGTTTCACCGCGCAATAACGCTTCAATTTCTTCCTGTGAAAGAATGTTATCACTCATCATCCTCATCCCCTCCCGTCTTCAAAGTATCCAGTATTTGAACAGCCATCCGGTTTCTCAATTTCCCTGGCTGTGCGGTAAATTTCGGTGTTTCTCCTACCCGAATGACGAGCGGATCTTCAATTTTCGTATCCAATGAAATGACATCTCCCATTTGCAGGTAAAGGAAATCTTCTATAGAAATTTCTCCTTTTCCTAAATCAGCAACTACCGGTAATGTCGCTTTTTTAATGCGCCTCTCCAGAAGTATACTCTGTTCTGGAGTTGGCTCTTTTTTATTCGTCTGCATCCAATAACTGACAGATAAGTTTGGAATGATAGGTTCAAGTGCAATATGCGGAATACACATATTAATCATACCGCTCGATTCGCCTATAACGATATTAAATGAAATGACAACGACCGTTTCATTTGGAGAAATCATTTGCAAAAACTGCGGATTGACTTCCATCTCCGCAAGATATGGATCGATTTCAATCAGTCCCGACCAAGCCTCTCGTAAACTATCAAATGAACGTTCAAATAAGTTCGTTAAAATCTTTGTTTCAATCTCCGTCATATTATCTACTTTTCCAGAACTAGAGCCAAATCCACCCATTAAGCGTTCAAGCATGGAGTACGCAACATTCGGATTCACTTCCATCAAAATATTGCCTTCTAGAGGCGAGACATCGAATATATTGATCAATGTCATATTCGGAATCGAACTGATAAATTCTTCAAATGGAATCTGATCGACCGACACAACATTGATCTGGACATATGTGCGCAGCTGAGCAGAAAAATAGGTCGTCAGCAATCTAGCAAAGTTTTCATGGATTCGTGTCAAACTGCGAATCTGATCCTTCGAGAAACGCAGTGCCCGTTTAAAGTCATACACGCGTACTTTTCGGGTTTCTTCTTCTTTTTTCATTTCTTCCGCTGACATTTCACCCGTCGATAAAGCAGACAACAGCGCATCTATTTCATTTTGGGACAGTACATCTCCCGACATAAGCCCACCTCCTCTTGCGTAAGCACCTCTTACAGATCATAACTTTCGTCATTGAATAATGTAAGAGACAATATACACTTTCTCTATTTTACCATCTTGCATCAATTCATTCAGTTGGGCTTTAATAGAATCCTCGAACTGCTGCTTTCCTGCTTTTCCTTCAAAATCTTTCGCTGTCATCTCGGAAAGCTCTTGAATTACTAGGTTTTTCACTTGGAAGTCTCGTTTTGTCAGCTCTTCTGCCGCTTTCTTGCTGTCTGTCTGAATCTTGAGTGACACGCGAATGAAATTGCGACCTGATAAATTCGTCGTGATTTCCTCGATATCGACAGAGGACTCAAGAATTTCATCGATGTTCGGACCCTTCTCTGCAGTTTCATCGCCTTTATTAAAATTCAAAATTAGAACAACTGCCACCACGCCAATAAGTGTGATACTTACTAAAATAATCAATGAGATCGTCAATAATTTATTCTTCATCTTCTTCACCCCGGATATGCGGATTCGACAGCAACTGGACCGCTTGATAAAATTCAATGATCCGGCTGTTCACTTCCTCAACCGTATCAAGGACAATATACTTTGACCCTGTCGTCAATGTGATCGTCGTGTCTGGAAACGACTCGACCTTCTCTATGTACAAAGCATTTAATGTGAATGTCGTTCGATTCAACCGCGTTACTTTAATCATATGTAAGGGGCCAGGCCAAGGCCGGCCCGACCCTCCTTTTTTATTCTATGCTAGGTTTATCGTTTCAAGTTTACGAGTTCTTGCAGGATTTCGTCTGATGTTGTGATGATCCGGGTGTTGGCTTGGAATCCACGTTGTGCTACGATCATTTCTGTGAATTCTTCTGATAGGTCGACGTTAGACATTTCTAGGGAGCCGGATACTATGGAGCCGCGACCGCCTTGAAGAGGGTCAGTACCTGTCTGTTTACCGGCATTCGGGCTATCTTGGTAGAGGTTTCCTCCAACTTTTTGAAGTCCTCCTGGGTTACTGAATTTAGCAAGCTGTATTTTCTGAGTGCCTTGTAGAGCGCCCGCAGAGTCCACATATTTCACTTCACCATTTTGCCCGATTGAAATTGATTTAGATCCTTCAGGTATATTTATCTTGGCATTCGCACTATCCAACAAATATCTACCATCTCCATCTACCAAGTCTCCTGCTTTATCCATGTAAAAAATGCCGGCCCTTGTGTATAGGCTATTGGCACCTCCAGCACCTCCAGCCTCACCAACCACAAAAAAACCATCTCCTTCTATCGCAAGGTCTAGTGTATTACCAGTAAACTGTGTAGATCCAGGAGTGTGGATTGTATCAATGGTAGCCAATTGAGAACCCAAACCTACTTGCTTAGGATTCACACCACCACGTGGTCCCCCTGGAGCGGTAGCACCAGACACAGTCTGTGAATACAAGTCTTTAAATACAGTACGCCCCTTCTTAAATCCATACGTATTCACATTCGCAATATTATTACCAATCACGTCTAATTTCGTCTGAAAGTTTTTCAATCCTGATATTCCTGAGTACATTGACCGTAACATAATGTAGTTTCCCCTCTCGATTTTAAAGTGCACCGCGTCATTCAGTCGGCGATGCGTTGGCATCCTCGTAAGGTCCTGCCAAGTTTAGCTGAGTAGTATCGTGCCATCGATATTCGTAAATAATTGGTCTTTTGCTTCCATGCGGTCCATCGCGGTGATGACGGTTGAATTTTTTGCACTGACGATGAGTGCAGCCTGGTCGGTCAACACAAGTGATTCACGTATTCCCTTCCTCTTCGCCTCGTCCACTTTCTCTGAGATGCGTGTCCATTCTGCATCAGTCATTTGAATGCCTCGTTCTTGTAGGCGGTCGTTTGCGTGTTTGCTGATCTTCAACTTCTCCGGTTGCGTCGCTTTCTGCAAATGTTCAATAAATGAATGATTAGGCTTGGCTGTCTGTTGGCTTTTCCCTTGGTGTATGAGTGGCTGTGATGGAATGCGATGGAAATCAATCTTATTCATGACATCGCTCCATTCTTGTCTTATTCACTGATCGAAGTGAATTGGTTTCCTTCAATCTTAATGTCGCCTTCCAAAATATAATGCAACTTGCCATCTTTATTCGTAACAGAAACTACCTTCCCTGTACGTTCTTCGTCGCCATCCATATAACCGACTGTCTTGCCAATAAGCATACTTGCCTGCACAAGATTGTTCGGTTGACTATCGGAACCTCCGCCTGCACCAGATGATAATACTTCAGAAATATTACCTGGAGTTAATTCTTTTCCATCTTCCAATGTAAACACAATCGAACCATTAACATATTTGATGGATTGAATATTTCCGGTTCCTTCATTGATGATCGGCTTGCCGTCTTCATCCTTCTTATCTGTCACTTCATGCCATTTAACGTCTTTGCCGATAAAGCTGTTGTATTGAATTAATTGACTTTGGTTCTGCGCTTCTGCAAACTTTTCAAATGCTTTTGCCATGTTCATCGTTTGTTCGAGTGACGAAAACTGGGCCATTTGTGCAATGAATTCATTATCTTTCATCGGATTCGTTGGATCTTGATTCGTCAACTGTGCAATAAGGATTTTCATGAAGGCATCCTTCCCCATCGTGTCGGGGCCAGTCTTTCGTTCATCTCGCTGCTTATTGATCAGGTACATTGAATCTGTAATCGGTTTATATCCTTCTGGTGAATTAATTTCGTTGGGCAATGTCTATACCTCCAGTTCAATCATGAACTCTTCAAAAGTCCGTTCTTGTTCATCCTGATTTTGATCTTGTTCTGTAAGCTGTTCTTTCTGTTGCTCGTTTTGTTTATTGAACGCCTGTTCCCGATCATTCTTAGAAGGTTCTTGTATTGTTTGTGACAAATCGATACGCTCTACCTGTAAGTTTTGCTGATTGAACGCTTGACGTAGCTGATGCATTTGACTGTCGAGCATTTCACGTGCCATCGCAGTGGATGCTAAGATTCTTGCCGTCATCACGCCATTAATTTCAAGCAACTCAATACGCACTTGTCCCAGATGTTCTGGATAAAGCTTGACCATCAGACGATTCGTTCCTCCTGTCTGTCCGAAATTTGCCCGATTCAATATCGCTTGGAACTCGCGCATCAACGCTTCACTGCGGCTTTCCGGCACTTTTTCTGTCTGCGTCATCTGGAATACAGGTCTTCCTTCTGTTTGGGTCAATGCAGGTTGCACAGCGGGTGTTTCATTCTTTGTTTGCTGTTCCTGTTGTTTTGTGTCCGTAGCAGGTTGTTCTGCCGCAAATCGGATCATATGTTGGACTGCAGTAGGTAATTGGATAGCTTGTTTCACTTCAGGCTGTATCGCCTTATCTTCTAAATGACTCGCAAATTGCGCCAGTAAAGGTTGGATTGTATGAATTAACTCTTCCTGTCTAACGAACAGGTCCTTTGAAGGGGCTGAAAGTTCAATCGCTTTGAATAATGCTGCGATATCTACTGTTATTTTTTCAGGCAACAGCTGCATCGCTTCATTCAATTGATCAGACGACAAATTTTGCAATGACTCGATCACAAACCAAATATCACCTGTTGCCTGCATTTGATCGATTGCTTTTTCATCTAACCCGGCTTCTTCCAGCGCCTTCGTCATCTCTTCTATTAGTTTATCAGGATTTCCGCTAATAATAGATGCCAATTGTTGCAAACTAGGAAACTTCTGAATATTTTTCAAGTCTGCTAAAGACGCTTCTATGCCATTACTCCATTGTAAAGCTGTACCTAGGGATGTCTGTTCATCTTGCTCCAATTGTTCAAGAATCCCCGCAAGCTCCTCTAACGTTTCTGCTTGCAAAATACCTTCCAACAATTGAGCCGTTTCTACATCTTTCCCGGTTGACTGTTGTACATCCGACGATTGAGATGCTCCCATTAAACTTTGGAATACACTGCCAAAACCCGCTCCCTTTGCATTTGCAGATGAAGAGACTTGAGAACTAGCTGGAACACTAGAAGAACTGACTCCCATTAATAGTCCTAAATTCACTCTCTCACCTCCTTCCACTATGATTATACTACTTTGTGAGCATGGAAGTATATTTCGCAGCTTCTTCCGGTGCCATTTTTTCAAGTATCGCTGCTAAAGTCGCAGGTTTTAAGTTGGATAAAATCTGCACAGCTTCCGCATCGCCCATTTTCGTAATAACAGGAGCAGCAGATTTTGCCGACATTTGCTCATATGTGGTGACAATTTCTTTGAAATCTCTTTTGGATTCGCTTTGTGCGCGCTTCATTTTTTCGATTTCTTCATTCAATTTCTCTTTTTCTATTTCCAGCGTTTCGTTTGAATCCTTTACTTTCGTTAGTTCATCTTGGACTTCAAATAACTGTGCTTCTTTTTCTTGAATTTCTGCCTGCAATGAAATGACGCGTTCTTCTAAAATTAAATCACCTTCGACTTTTTCATCGGGCGCTTTTTCTTCTAAAAAAGGGATCTTAGATGTCCATTCTTTTGCCTGATCGAACACATTGATATCAGCAACTTTGGCGATGATTAATACGACAGCTGTTGTGAACATAAGGGGTATAATAATCCATGCCAATAAAATCTGAAAAAAACCGGCAGACTTTTTCTCTTTTAATTCTACTGATTTCGTTTCTTTTGTCTTCTTAGCTTTAGCCACTTTACCACCTGTCTTCTTTCGAGCGAAATTTCATCGTAGACAGTTCGTCGATCCGATTTGCCTCCACATGGTCCATTTCTGCATCATATTGTTGTTTGCCTTTTTCTTTCATTTTTTCGAATTTCTTTACTTCTATATTCTTTTCTAATAACTGCGACTCGTACCAGTTCATTTTTGAACGTGATTTCACCACTTCCTGTTGGATATAATCAATTTTCATATCCAACGTGTTAATAAAACGTGAATAGTGGTGCAAATCATCGATAGAAAAACCTGTGCTCATCCGCTGTTGCTGTTCTTCAAGCGTGTCTTCTTTCTTCTTCAGCTGATCATACAGCTCCCTCGCCACTTCCTCAAATTGCTGAATGGCCTCTTTATAAGCCATTTCTGTTTCATCCCGCTCTTGCTCGCGCAATGTCAGCACTTTTTCAAAACGATAGTGGTAAGAAGTCATATGTTGCCGCCTCCTCCAGAAGCTAAAGCTACTATCTCATTCACTGTATCTTCCAGCTGGACATTATCTTTATAGCTTTGCTTCAAAAAGTTCGTGATAATCGGCTCATATTCAATTGCTTCATCTATTTCTTTGGATGTCCCTTTTTTATAAGCTCCGATATTGATCAAGTCTTCTGATTTATCGTAAGTGTAATAGAGTTCACGCAATCGTTCTGCTGCCTTGACGTGTTCAGGGTCTGCAATATGATTCATTAGACGGCTGACACTTTTCAAGACGTTGATTGCAGGGTACTGTCCCTTATTTGCAAGCGTTCGGTCAAGCACGATATGGCCGTCAAGAATCCCCCGGACTGCATCTGCAATCGGTTCGTTCATGTCGTCACCGTCCACAAGCACTGTATAGAAAGCAGTAATTGCGCCTAGTTCATTGGTGCCTGTACGTTCTAGAAGTTTCGGTAAAATAGCAAAAACAGAAGGTGTATAGCCGCGCGTTGCAGGTGGTTCACCAACAGCCAGTCCAATTTCTCGCTGCGCCATTGCTACCCGCGTAACCGAATCCATCATCAGCATCACATTCATACCTTTATCCCTGAAATACTCCGCGATCGCAGTAGCTGTAAAAGCACCTTTGATCCGCATGAGCGCAGGTTGGTCCGATGTGGCCGCCACAACGATCGTACGCTTCAACCCTTCAGGTCCCAAGTCACGGTCAATAAACTCTCGCACTTCCCGGCCACGTTCTCCGATTAGTGCAATAACGTTTATATCCGCTTCAGTATTGCGAGCAATCATTCCGAGCAATGTACTTTTCCCGACACCTGACCCTGCGAAGATTCCGACCCGCTGGCCGTTTCCTACTGTCAGCATGCCATCAATAGCTTTAACTCCGACTGCAAGTTTATCATTAATTGTCGGACGCGTAAGGACATTCGGGGGGCTGTTTTCTGTCCGCACAGTTGCTAAACCTTTTGGCAATGCACTGTGATCAATCGGATTACCCATGGAATCGAGAACTTGTCCTATCAAGTTCATTCCAACCTTTACTTCAAGAGGTTTACCGAGCGTTTCAACTAGGCAGCCGCTTGAAATATTACTGATGTCCGTATATGGCATGAGCATGACGACTTCTTCACGGAATCCCACTACTTCCGCTTTAATAATCGAACGCCCTGTATCTGGTACATTTAAATGGATGTGACATACATCACCAATAGAAGATTCAGGCCCTTGCGATTCAATCATCAACCCGACTACTCGAATAACTCGGCCATACTTTTTCATCGTGTTGATATTTGGAATAATTCGGATAAGATCTTCGGCTTTTCTCAAAATTACGCACCACTTTCCATAATTTCAACAAGCTGTTCTTTCAGTTCGTTCAATTGTTCATCGACGCTTACTACTATGCGGCCGTGATTGGTTTCTATAAAGCAATCCGTGGCGTCAAAGTCTTCATTGACAAAAATCAAGAATGGCGTTTCAGGCGGAAAGATGGAGGATAATTCTGCTCGATTATCGGTCACCATTTTAAAGTGTTCTGTGGGAACAAATAGTTTAATTTCTTTCATTTCTTGTGCTTCTTTTATACCCTTCCGGACAATTGAAAGATATGTTTCTTCATCCTCTTCAATCGTTTGGTTGATAATTTGTTCAGCTGAACGAAGCGCAATATCCAAAATGACTCGTTCTTGGTTAATCAAATATTGCGTAGCGTTCTGATAGGACAATGTCGTTGTTTCATTTGCGGCTTGGATCATTTCCTGCATATCTGATATCACTTTATTGCGCCCATCTTCGAAGCCAGCCTGAAACCCTTCGTCATATGCCTGCTGCTGCAATTGCTCTTTTTCATTTGACCAGGCAGAGCGCATCGACTCGATATCTACTGCTGCACTTTCCATTCGCTTTTGAATATCAGCATTCGCAATATCGCTGCGTTGCTGAATTTCTTGAAGCATCTGATTACGCTCAGCGAACATCGCTGCATTGTTTACCGGTGCCTCAGAAGAAACTTGAGGCACCGGTTCATTTTGCAAACTGCGAATCGAGATTTCTTTCACTTGATTTTGTTTTACTACCGTACGTTCTGAACGAAATAGATTAGACAATGATGTCATCTCCTCCGCCGCGTGCAATAATGATTTCGCCTGCATCCTCTAGTCTGCGAACAATACCTACTATTCTTGATTGTGCCTCTTCCACGTCCCGCAGTCTGACCGGACCCATAACTTCCATTTCTTCCTGGAAGGATTCCGCCATCCGTTGTGACATGTTTTTGAATAGAATATCTTTTACTTCTTCGCTTGATACTTTCATAGATAAAATGAGGTCTTCATTCTCACACTCACGAACAACCCGCTGAATGGAGCGGTTATCCAATGTAATGATATCTTCGAAGACAAACATTCTTTTGCGTATCTCTTCTGCCAACTCCGGATCTTGAATCTCCAGTGCATCGAGGATTGTTTTCTCGGTTGCCCGGTCGACACCGTTCAATACTTCTACTACTGCATCGACACCGCCTGTTTCCGTGAAATCTTGTGTGACAGTAGATGACAGTTTACGTTCAAGCACCGCTTCGATTTCACTGATCACTTCTGGGGAAGTTGACTCCATAGTTGCAATACGTTTAGCTATATCCGCCTGCATTTCTTGTGGCAATGAAGATAAGATCAATCCTGCTTGCTCCGCTTCTAGATAAGACAGGATGAGCGCAATCGTCTGCGGGTGTTCGTTTTGAATGAAGTTCAAGATTTGCGAAGGCTCTGCCCGTCTAGCAAAATCAAACGGTCGTACTTGAAGCGACGAGGTCAGACGGTTAATGATCGCCTGTGCATGATCTTTACCGAGCGCTTTTTCAAGTACCGTCTTCGCATATCCAATCCCGCCCTGCGAAATATAATCTTGCGCAAGGGCAATATTATGAAATTCTTCTATGATTTCCTCTTTTACAGCGGAATCTACTTTTTTGACACCTGATATTTCCAATGTCAATCTCTCAATCTCTTCTTCATTTAAGTGCTTATAAACCGCCGCTGAGACTTCAGGTCCGAGAGAGATAAGCAATAGGGCAGCTTTTTGTTTGCCTGACATACCTTTGTCTTTCTTTACCAATTTTTACCCCTCCGTTACTCCTCAGCAATCCACGTTCTTAATAACTTCGCAAATTCTTCTGGTTTATCTTTCGCCATTTTTTCGAGCTGTTTTCTACGTGCAGTAGCTTCCGTCTCTTGTTCCAAGTTAATATCATCCACTTGGATTGCTTCCATTTCTTCCGCCAATGCCAGTTCTTCTTCCTCTTCCGCATCTCTGCGTCGCTTACGCAAGAACAGAACAACAAGGACGATAATTGCTAGCAACAAGACACCGCCAATTACGTAAACCCACCAAGGAATAGCTGTCTTCGTTTCTTCAAACGCCATATTTTTACCTTTAAGAGGTTGAACAGACAATGCAATTTTTTCAGCCAGCATTTCATCCGTCAATTCTCCAGCTGCTTCTTTATCTAAAGAAGTACGTACAATTGTTTCTAGAATCCGTTCAATATCTTGCTCCACTTCAGTGGAAAGTGAAGTAGGATCGTCCGCTGTCGGCGGCTCAATCATTACTTGTATGCCGATGTCCCGGATTTTATAAGGACTCTCCACGATATCCTTTTTGATTCGGTTCACTTCATTATTGATCGTCTCTTCTAAACGCTCATAATCGCCGTTCCCCATGTCGCCTTCAACATAGGTAGTTCGATTGTCGGTCGGATCTTCCGCTTCAGGTGTACCGCCTACAGCTGGATTCGTTCCAGAAAACGATTCTGTAATCCGTTGAACACTTAACGCAATACCTTCCATGTTTTCTTCATCGACAGGTGTTACAAGGTTTTCTTCACGCTTTTCTACTTTAAAATCGATATCTGTTGTAACAGAAACAACCACTTTGTCTTGCCCCATCATTGTGCCAAGCATCGTTTGCACTTGTCTCTGTAGATCTCGTTCAATTGTCTTTTTCACGCCCATTTGATCAGTTACACTCTGTCCGTAAGAATTTCCTGAGTCATTTAGATCAAAGTACTCAAAATACTGGTTCTGTATAAGAATATTGTCAGTAGATAAGTTCGGTAAGCTTTTAGAAACCAAGTTATAGAGTGAGGTGATCTGTTGCTCTGAGAAAGTTTGACCAGGGTTCGTTTTCAGCATGATTGCAGCACTGGCCTCTTGCGTGCTGTCATTTACGAAAATACCCTCTGTCGGTAAAGTAAGCATGACTTTTGCATCCTTGATACCTTCTATACCCTTTATTAAATTCGCTAGTTCCGTCTGCATCGCTGCAAGTTTGATCATGTTGAATTCATTGTCTGTCGTACCGAATCCCGCATTTTCTGAGAAAAAAGAGTAATCGATCAGCCCGGAATCCGGAAATCCTTCCGCTGCTAACGAAACTCGCAGATTGTCCAACTGCTTTTCCGGTACTGATATAGCTGTACCGCCGGGCTCCACTTGATACGCGACACCCTGACCATCTAACACTTCCTTGATACGGCCTATCTCAGACGGCGATACTTCCGAATAGAGGGTTACATAGGTGGTCCTAGACAAATACACCGTTAAAAAAATGGCCAATGCAATAACACTGGCTGCTGTAGCAATATATGTGATTTTTTTACTTTTCGAGCGGCTTTCCCAGAACGCCTTGAGGTCTGCTCTGAGCTTTGTAAATCTTTCTTTCATTTTAATCCCCCGGTCAGCCTAGCTAGGCAAATTTTTAAGTCTGCCTAGTGTTTCACTATCTGTTAGACAGGCATTCTAATAATTTCTTGGTAGGCTTCTACCACTTTATTGCGTATTTCGACAGTCGCATTCAGTGCGACGCTTGCTTTTTGAGCAGTGATCATGACGTTGTGCAAATCGACATCTTCTCCTTTAATCAACTTGACCGTCATTGTATCAGAAGCTTGCTGCGCTTGATCTACTTGTTGAATTGCGTCATTCAACATAGTGGAGAAACTTTGCTGAGCCTCGAAAGGGGTTTTCTGTGTCTTTAGTTCAGGCTGTTGTACAGACATGGCGGATGTAGCCCCAGTGATTGATTGAATCGGCATCCATATTCACTCCTTTTCTAAAAGCTTGTGCTGTTTATTTTCCGATCTCTAACGCTTTCATTAGCATCGATTTATTTGCATTCAGTACGGTTACGTTGGCTTCATAGGATCTCGTCGCAGACATCAAATCGATCATTTCACGCAACGGATCAACATTCGGCATTTGTACATAGCCTTCTTCATTTGCATCAGGATGTGATGGATCAAAAACCAACTTAAAAGGCGTTTCACGGTCTTCTTTCACTCGTGTTACTGCTACGCCATTGCCTGCGCCGCCGTGGGAGTGAACCCCTTTTGCCGCTTGCAGGAAAGAAGCAAATTGTCCTTCTTTCGGTTGCAAAGTCACTGTTTTTCGACGGTACGGCTCCCACTCACCATTCACTTGTTTTGCACGTGTGGAGTCGACATTTGCCATATTGGACGAAATGACATCCATCCTAAGGCGTTGCGCAGTGAGGGCTGAGGAAGATGTATTCAAACTGTGGAATATACTCACAATCAGCGACCTCCTTTAATAACGCTTTGTAATGTGTTGAACTTCCCACTTAAACGTTCAATTAACGCTGAGTTATAGATTTGATTCGCCGCTAAATCCGCCTGTTCTTTGTCCATATCCACCCCGTTGTGATCTTGTCGGTAACGGAGATTCGATACATCAAATGTTTTGCTTCCCGCAGAACGAGTGAAGTCCATATGTCTTACATCCGTTTTGTAGGCTTCTATGCCCTTGCTAATTTCATTAGAAAACACTTCTTTAAAATTGACAGATTTTGCCTTGTAATTAGGCGTGTCGACATTTGCAATATTCTGCGAGATAGCTTTGCTTTTGGCAGATGAATAATCCAGGCCTTTTTCAAGCATTGCAATGGTGCCTCCGTAAATATTCATAGGCTCTATTTCCTTTCTTCATGTAGTACCATTTCACCTTAATCCGACAGCATTTTTCGCAAAAAGTGTACTACTTACCATTTTCTATATATATAAAGGATATTTTCTAATAATCTACTAGTCTATTGTAACGGATTCTGCTGAATATTGTCCAATATATTTCAAAAAAATTCATGGCTCTTAATTGAATTTTTTCCAATTACACACAACTTTGTCACTGAATATTCATTACTTCTATTCCTCTTACCCATATACATAATTTTATAAACACTAGTTCGCTTATAGCGTAGTTTGCTTTACTAAGAAGCTCGGTCTTACTTACCATAGTCTTTTTCCTTATGACAAATATCTCTTAAATACGACAAATTGTAAATAGATATAAAATCCTAGGAAATATTATTCATATGTTTTTGCAATAGTAAGAAAAAAACATTCCGCATGCCAAAGAACATATAAAAGCACTACTCCTAACGAGAAGTAGTGCTTTATTTTTACGAATTATGTTTTTCTAATTCCGTCAAGAACTTATCGTTCAATACTTTAATATACGTACCTTTCATCCCTAAAGAGCGGGATTCAATAACACCGGCACTCTCTAATTTACGAAGTGCATTGACTATAACGGAACGAGTAATTCCTACACGGTCTGCAATTTTAGATGCAACTAGTAAACCTTCGTTGCCGTCCAGTTCTCTAAAAATATGCTCAATCGCTTCGTGTTCACTGTATGAAAGTGAATTGATCGCCATTTGAACAACAGCTTTACTGCGGGCTTCATGCTCGATCTCTTCAGACTTTTCACGCAAGATTTCCATTCCTACCACCGTCGCGCCGTACTCTGCAAGGATAAGATCGTCTTCAGTGAAACCTTCCTTCAATCTAGCTAGGATCAATGTCCCTAAACGCTCACCGCCACCGATAATCGGCACAATCGTTGTCAAACCATCTTTGAACAAGTCTTTGTTCTCTACAGGGAAGACTGTGTGCTCATTGTTAATATCAAGGTTTGGAGATGTCTCCTGGATAGCAAATAAATTATTTGTATACTCTTCAGGGAATTTACGATCTTCAAACATTTTTTTCATCCGATCGTTTTCGATTTGATGGTGTACCTCTAAGCCAAGTAGTTTCCCTCTACGGCTTACGATAAACGCGTTACAATCGATGACGTCACTTAATTCCTCTGCCATCTCTTTAAAGTTGACAGGACCGCCGGCGCCTTCTTGTAACATTGCATTAATTTTTCTTGTCTTTACTAATAAACTCATTTCTAAAGTTCCTCCTCAAAATTTACAGTTGACTTTAATGAATATTCTAAAGGTTTTTAATCATTAAATAAACAGTTAAGCCTTCATTAAAGTATAAAATGTGACAAATCTTTGTTTTTAACAATTCCTTCTAACTTTTCATCTACATAAGCAGGTGTGATCTTAATGGAAGCCGGACCGATGTCAGCTGCTTCGAACGACAGATCTTCCAACAATTTTTCTAAAATCGTGTGTAATCTTCTGGCACCGATGTTTTCTGTTTCATTGTTTACTTCAAATGCAATCTCGGCAAGTTTGCTGATTGCATTATCCGTAAATTCAATTTCAACTTCTTCGGTTGCAAGTAATCGCTCGTATTGTCGTAACAACGAAAAATCAGGCTCTCGCAGTATGCGCTCAAAATCCTCTTTTGTCAATTTATCCAGTTCTACGCGAATCGGGAATCTCCCCTGCAATTCCGGGATAATATCCGATGGTTTGGACATATGAAAAGCACCCGCTGCAATAAATAGAATGTAGTCTGTCTTGACCGCGCCATACTTAGTTGTAACTGTCGAGCCTTCTACGATAGGTAAAATATCGCGCTGGACACCTTCTCGAGACACTTCGCCTGAAGATTTCTGGTTGCTGCTCGCGATTTTATCCATTTCATCCAAGAAGATGATGCCTGCCTGCTCTGTTAATTCGATCCCTTTACGCGCCACTTCGTCTTGATCGATCAACTTATCCGCTTCTTCCGCCTCTAATACGACCCGCGCATCTTTTACTTTCATACGGCGTTTTACTGATTTTTTCGGCATGAGAGAAGAAAGAGCGTCTTGCATACCTGTACCCATTTGTTCCATCCCTGAACCTTGTAGCGCATCAAATAGCGACGGTTGCTGTGCAGTGACCTCAACAGTTACCATCTGTTCCTCTACTTGACGATTTTTCAGCAGCTCAGCTATTTCGGAACGTTTACGTCTTATTTCTGTTTGTTCTTCCGGATTTTCTTCTTCCGGCTGTCCTTTTTGACCGAAGAACATTTCGAAAGGATTTTGTCCGCTATTTTTCTTTTTCGCTTCTGGTACAAGGAGTTTCACTAAGCGCTCTTCCGCAAGCTTCTGCGCTTGTTCTTTGACGGATTCACGCAAATCCTCCTTGACCATGCGAACACCGACCTCTGTCAAGTCACGAATCATGGACTCCACGTCGCGCCCTACATAACCTACTTCAGTAAACTTCGTCGCTTCCACTTTGACAAATGGAGCATGAATTAATTTAGCGATTCGGCGTGCAATCTCAGTTTTCCCTACACCTGTAGGACCGATCATCAGGATGTTTTTAGGGATGACTTCTTCTTGTTCTTCCTCTGTTAACTGCATTCTTCGATAGCGATTACGCATTGCGACAGCTACTGCTTTCTTCGCTTTTTCCTGACCGACGATAAAACGGTTCAAATAAGCAGTGAGCTCTTTTGGCGTTAATTCTTGTTTCATCACCAATCAAAGCACCTCCACAATGATTTCATGATTCGTGTAGACACATATATCAGCAGCGGTCTCTAATGAAGCTTTTGCAATTTCCTCGGCAGTTAAACCTGTACTATATTTCTTTAAAGCTCTTCCCGCCGCCAGCGCATAATTTCCGCCGGAGCCGATTGCCAGAATACCGTCATCCGGTTCTATCACTTCACCTGTACCAGAGACGAGTAAAAGAGTTTTTTTATCCATAACGAGTAACATCGCTTCCAGCTTACGTAAAATCCGGTCTCCCCGCCATTCTTTCGCAAGTTCAACAGATGCCCTTTGCAAATTACCGTCGTACTCCATGAGTTTCGCTTCAAACAGATCAAACAGCGTAAAAGCATCTGCCACCGATCCAGCAAAGCCTGCAAGAACTTGACCATTGAATAATCTGCGCACTTTCTTTGCTGTATGTTTCATGACGACCGCGTTGCCCATTGTTACTTGCCCGTCGCCTGACATGGCACACTTGCCATCATGATGAATTGCAAAAATCGTTGTTGCATGAAATTCCATTGTCTCTCCTCCTATGCACGAGGGTGCGTTTGTAAATACGTTTGGCGTAAATGTTCATTCGTAATATGGGTATACACTTGTGTGGACGATAAATGACGATGACCGAGCAGTTCCTGTACAGACCTTAGATCCGCGCCCGCTCCAAGTAAATGAGTGGCAAATGTATGACGGATCATATGCGGTGTAATTTTCGTATGTAAAGAAGCTCGTTCCATCAAATCATTTAATATATAACGGACCCCCCGATCAGTTAATGGATCACCTCGCAGATTGACAAAAAGCATAGAGTGTTTCTTTTGCTTCATCAATTGCGGACGGCTATTATCCATATATTGCTGCAAAGCATCGTCAGCAAAACTGCCATAGGGGACGAATCGTTCTTTTCGTCCCTTCCCCATTACTTTGACGATTCCCAAATAATGATCTACATCCTGCATTTCCATGGTCACGAGTTCACCGACCCGAATACCCGTCGCATACAGCAGTTCTAACAATGCACGATCACGCAAGGAGCGATAATCTTCTCCCACCGTCACATCAAAAAGCTTTTCGAGCTCCTGTTCATAAAAAAAAGCAGGAAGACGCTCCTCTTTTTTCGGATGAAACAGCAATCGGAAAGCCTGGTCTTGAATACCATATCGAGCATTGGTAAACTTGAAGAAAGAGCGAATCGAAGAAATTTTCCTGGAGATTGTCGTTCTCGCAAAAGAGCGATCATATAAACGGGTGACATAAAGCCGCGCAACTGGATATTCCACATCATCTAAAACATTGATATGTTCTTCATGCAAGAATGCTAAAAACTCTCGCAGATCTTTTTCGTATTCTGCTACGGTGTACGAAGAATAGTTTTTCTCCAAACGAATATAAGATACATATTCATCCGCCAAGTCCTTTATTTCCGGAATCATTGGATCACCTCGCCACTTTTAGTAAGTTATCCAGAGTGCTGCGAAAGATTCTAAAAATTCTTGAATGTATATAGTTTGGAATTTAAAATCTAATCCAAATGTTCTCCATCAAACACTATACAATAGCAAGGATTTTTCGGCAACTTTGAAAACTACTTCATCCTCAATTATTCCCCTAAACATCCGTTTTGACACATATTGTTCAAAATACTTATCAAAATTAGTCGATTGTCAAACTATGTTAGCTCTCTTAACAGACGTTTCTGCCAAGGTTTAGTTTCCCACCCAATTTAAAGCATATAAAAACCTTACCCACTGAATGGGTAAGGTTTGGGTTAAATTGTCGTAGTTTCTTTGAATTGCTGTAATGCATCCAATGCACGATTGGCATGTTTTTCCGCACGTTCCGCTTTTGATTTGATACGTTCGCCCAAATCAGGAAACAATCCGAAGTTGATATTCATCGGTTGGAAGCCTTTTGGATCAGCTTCTGTAATATACCGCGCCATACTGCCTAGCGCTGTTTCCCTTGGGAAACGAATTGGCTTGTCACCTTTCGCTAAATGAGCGGCATTGATACCTGCAATGAGTCCGGAACCAGCTGATTCGACATAACCTTCTACACCTGTCATTTGACCCGCGAAGAAAATTGTCGGCTGCGACTTTAATTGATACGTACAGCTCAACACTTTTGGAGAGTTGATGAAGGTGTTTCGATGCATTACACCATACCGCACGATTTCAACATTTTCCAAACCAGGTATTAACTGCAACACTTCTTTTTGTGCTCCCCATTTCAGATGCGTTTGGAAGCCCACGATATTATATAATGTGCCAGCCGCATTATCTTGCCGGAGTTGAATGACAGCTTTAGGTCGTTTGCCAGTCTTCGGATCTTCCAGTCCAACCGGTTTCAATGGACCGAAAAGCATCGTTTTCTCTCCACGCTTCGCCATAACTTCAATCGGCATACACCCTTCAAAATACATCTCTTTTTCGAAATCTTTCAACGGCGCCACTTCTGCCGTGATAAGCGCTTGATAGAACCGATCAAACTCTTCAGCATTCATTGGACAATTCAAGTAAGCCGCTTCCCCTTTATCGTAGCGGGATTTCAAATAAACTTTTTCCATATCAATGGAATCACTTTCAACAATAGGAGCTGCAGCATCATAGAAGTACAAATAATCTTCCCCCGTCAACTGACGAACTTCCTCAGCTAACGCAGGCGATGTCAATGGACCAGAAGCGATGATTGTAATTCCTTCAGGTAATTTCGTCACTTCTTCGTTAATGACTTCTATATTCGGATGATTGCGAATCTGCTCCGTTACATTCCCGGCAAACTCATGACGGTCTACCGCAAGTGCACCGCCAGCAGGCACTGCACAGCGATCTGCCGCTTGAATGATCAATGAATTCATCTGTCGCATCTCTTCTTTGATGACACCTACTGCATTGGTCAAATTATTCGCCCGTAAGGAGTTACTGCACACTAGCTCCGCAAATTTATCTGTATGGTGTGCCGGCGTCTGCTTGACCGGACGCATCTCGAATAATTTTACTTGGATTCCCCGATTGGCCAGTTGCCAGGCAGCCTCACTTCCAGCCAGGCCTGCACCGATTACATTTACAGTTTGCGTCATTTCAAATCCCTCTTCCTCGTTTTGCTCACTTGCGTATTTAACTTTGTGGCTGTTCTTTATAATCACATTCTGTACATTGTATTTGAACACCCTTTTTCAGGCGTTTTTCTACCAATGTATGTTGACACTTCGGACAAGGCCGTGAAATCGGCTTATCCCACGATACATAATCACATTCTGGATATTGATCACAACCGAAGAATATTCTCTTCGTTTTGCTCTTACGTTCGACCACTTCGCCTTCCTTACACTTAGGGCAAGTCACACCGATTGGCTTGATAATTGCTTTTGTATTTCGGCAATCCGGGAAATTGGAGCAAGCCATGAATTTACCGTATCGTCCCATTTTGAATACCATCGGAGATCCGCATTTCTCGCAATCTTCTCCTGCAGGCTCATCTTTTATCTCGATTTTCTCCATCTCTGCATCTGCAACTTCTACGTGTTTCTCAAAATCACGATAGAACTCATCAATGACTTTTCGCCACTCGACACTGCCTTCTTCGACATTGTCAAGACTGCGCTCCATCTGGGCTGTAAATTCGATATCAATAATGTCAGGGAAGTATTGATTGACAGCTTGATGAACTATCCCGCCTAGTTCTGTCGGGATGAAACGTTTAGCATCCAATGTGACATACCCACGTTTTTGGATCGTATCCAATGTCGGCGCGAACGTGGAAGGACGGCCTATCCCCAATTCTTCCAAGGTCTTCACTAGGCGTGCTTCGGAATATCTTGGCGGAGGCTGCGTGAAGTGCTGTTTAGGATCCACTTCTTCGTATTTGACACGCTCCCCTTCTTCAAGCGGCGGAAGAATATTCTCCTTTTCCTCTTGTTGATCGTCATCGCCTTCAATATACACTTTCATGAAACCAGGAAATTTCACCTGAGAACCTGAGGCACGGAAACGAATATCACCATTCAGAAAATCAGCAGTTACTGTATCCAAAATAGCAGGCGCCATCTGACTTGCTACGAATCGTTCCCAAATCAGTTTGTACAGACGCAATTGATCTCTCGATAAAAACGCTTTCATGGCTTCAGGTGGCCGCATTGCGGAAGTAGGACGGACTGCTTCGTGCGCATCCTGTGTGTTCGCTTTGGCTTTTGTTTTCCGGCTGTTGGTAGAAATGAACTCTTCTCCATACATGGTGTGGATATACGATTTCACTTCATCTTTCGCCGTATCGGAAATTCTTGTAGAGTCGGTACGCATGTAGGTGATTAACCCAACCGTTCCTTCTTTTCCAATCGCAATTCCTTCATATAGTTGCTGAGCGAGCATCATCGTTTTCTTCGCACGGAAGTTTAGTTTACGCGCAGCTTCTTGCTGAAGGGATGACGTAGTGAACGGCAATGCTGGATTACGTTTCCGCTCTTTTTTCACTACTTTGGATACTTCAAATTCGTCCGTTTGAAGTGAATTGACGATTTTTTCGACTTGCTCTTGATTCGTCAGCTTCACTTTCTCATTCGCATCCCCGTAGAATGCAGCTTCAAATGTCTTTTTGCCTTTAGTAAATTGAGCTGTAATGCTCCAGTACTCTTCCGGCTCAAACGCATTGATTTCATTTTCACGGTCGATGATCAAGCGCAATGCGACAGATTGAACGCGTCCAGCCGATAATCCTTTTTTTACTTTTTTCCAGAGGATCGGACTGATGTTGTAACCGACTAGTCTGTCCAGAATACGTCGCGCTTGCTGTGCGTCGACTAGATTCATATTGATCGGACGCGGATGCTTAAATGAATCTTTAATCGCATCTTTCGTTATTTCGTTGAATACAACGCGGCAATCGGATTCGATATCCACGCCAAGTTGATGGGATAAATGCCAAGCAATTGCTTCCCCTTCGCGATCCGGGTCAGCCGCGAGAAAGATTTTTTTCGCTTTTTTTGCTTCTTTTTTTAATTCTTGAAGTATCGGTCCTTTTCCTCGGATTGTAATATACTTCGGTTCATAATTATTTTCGGTATCTACACCCATTTGACTGCGGGGTAGATCACGTAAATGTCCAAGTGATGCACTGACTTTATATTTCTTCCCCAAGTAGCGCTCAATGGTTTTCGCTTTAGCAGGTGATTCTACAATTACTAAGTAATCTGCCATACATTTCCCTCCTCAGAGAGATTTTTTTATATTTATTCATCAAAAGAATATCTGTTGCAAAATGTATAACAGTTTCTCGGATAATGCAACCTTTTAAACATTTTACGAACAGGTACACTGGCAAATTACTGTAATAAATCGATAATCTGAAAGCCGCTCCATAATGGCTTGGCGCCTTCATCTAACAACTTATTCGGACCGGCGGATAAAGGCGAATCGATAGCACCCGGCACTGCGAAAATTTCTTTTCCGTGATCCAGCGCATGCTCCACTGTAATCATCGTTCCACTTCTCTCTACAGATTCTGTAATGACGATGGCACTCGACAGCCCGCTAATAATTCGATTGCGCATTGGAAATGTCCATTTAGCGGGTGGGATATACGGTGGATATTCCGTTACTAATAGATGATTCTCAGCCATCTCCTGCGCAATTCGTTCATTTTTCTTAGGGTACATATACGAAAATCCATGACCTAATACGCCAATTGTATCTCCGCCAAAATGCATAGCTGCTTGATGGGCCATAGTGTCCGCGCCCGCTGCCAAACCTGAGACGATCGGTATCTTTTGATCAACTAAAGGCGGTACAATGAAATCGAGCGCTTTCTTAGAATACACCGTCGCTTTTCGGGAACCAATAATTCCCACACGCAGCCGTTTTTTTAGCAAAGATTGATTTCCCTTAACATACAATACCGCCGGTGGATCACATAACTGCTTTAATTCTTCGGGATAATCCGGATGGAAATAAGGGATGGGGGTGCAATTGATTTGCTGTAATAAATCGATAAGAGGAAGCTTGGAAACTTCCATATATTGTTCTTTAAATCGTACAGCTTTCTCTTCTGAAAGGCCTAGAAGTTGTTTCAAATAATCACTTGAATACGCTTCCATTCCGTCTAAGAACGAATTTTCCTGCACTAATAACTGAAATTTATTATACGGTACGGGATGAATATAATGAAGGTTTATTAATTGTTTTTGTTGTTCAGTAAATTGCATCGATAGCTCCTTTAATCGACACTACAAGCAAAGCACGAAAAAAGGGTGCAGCATTATCGCTACACCCTCTAGTTTACTTCGTTTTACATTTTTCGTACAGACCTTTTTCTTTTAGAACTTTAATAAGCGTTTCGCCGATGACAGATGGCGTTTCTGCCACTTGTATATCCGCTGCTTCTAAAGCTTTGATCTTTTCTGCAGCTGTTCCTTTACCGCCCGAAATAATGGCGCCTGCGTGGCCCATACGCTTTCCTGGAGGTGCAGTCTGACCGCCGATGAATCCTACAACCGGCTTTGTCATATGCTCTTTAACCCAAGCAGCAGCTTCTTCTTCAGCTGTTCCGCCGATTTCACCGATCATAACGACTGCATACGTTTCAGGGTCTTCATTGAATTCCTTCAGTACATCGATGAAATTCGTACCGTTAACAGGGTCTCCGCCGATCCCAACAGCAGTTGTTTGGCCGATTCCTTCTTGTGTCAATTGGTGTACCGCTTCATAAGTCAGTGTACCAGAACGTGATACTACACCTACATGGCCTTTTGTATGAATATAGCCTGGCATAATACCGATCTTCGTTTCATCTGCCGTGATAACACCCGGGCAGTTTGGACCGATAAGACGAGTCTCTTTGCCTTCCATATAACGCTTCACTTTGATCATGTCGAGTACTGGGATATGCTCTGTAATACAGATCGTCATAGCCATTTCTGCATCGACCGCTTCCATGATCGCGTCTGCTGCATACGGCGCAGGTACGTAAATGATGGAAACAGTTGCGCCCGTAGCTTTCACAGCCTCTTCAACTGTATCGAAGACCGGTACTCCTTCAACTGTTTGGCCGCCTTTTCCAGGTGTTACGCCGCCGACGATTTTTGTACCATATTCCAACATTTGCTGCGTATGGAACAGGGCAGTGGAACCTGTAATTCCTTGTACAATTACTTTGGTGTCTTTATCTACATAAATACTCATGCTTTGTACCTGCCTTTCTTATCCTATCAACTCAACGATTTTTTTCGCGCCTTCAGCCATTGAATCCGCAGCTACAATATTAATACCGGACTCTTCAAGCAAAGCTTTCCCGCGTTCAACATTCGTTCCTTCTAGACGTACAACAAGTGGTACTTGAAGTTCTACTTCTTTCGCTGCTTCAATAACACCTTCAGCGATGACGTCACATTTCATGATTCCACCGAAAATATTGACGAAAATGCCTTTTACGTTCGGATCGGATAAAATGATTTTGAACGCACCAGCGACTTTTTCTTTCTTCGCGCCGCCCCCAACGTCAAGGAAGTTAGCGGGTTCGCCGCCATAATAGTGAATCGTATCCATTGTTGCCATTGCAAGACCCGCACCATTAACCATACAGCCGATATTCCCATCTAAAGAAATATAGCTTAAGTCCAGTTTAGATGCTTCGATTTCTTTTGGATCTTCTTCGTCAAAGTCACGCAATTCGACAATATCTTTATGGCGGAATGTTGCGTTATCGTCAAAATTGAATTTAGCATCCAAAGCCAGTACTCGCTGATCTTTTGTTACGACAAGTGGATTAATTTCGACAATTGATGCGTCTTTTTCACTGAATACTTTATATAGACCTAAAAATAGGCTGACTGCTTTATTGATCAGTCCGCTTGGAATTTCCATATTGAACGCCATTCGACGTGCTTGGAAAGGAGCCAATCCTACTACCGGATCAATGACTTCATAGAAGATTTTTTCAGGATTCTTCTCAGCCACATCTTCAATTTCCACGCCGCCTTCAGCAGATCCCATTAACGTAACGCGATCTGTTGCGCGGTCCACGACTAGACCGATATAAAATTCTTTTTCGATGTCGATTCCTTCTTCGACAAGAAGTCGTTTTACTTCTTGTCCTTCAGGACCTGTTTGGTGTGTAACAAGCTGTTTTCCGATTAATTCGGCTGCTACTGCACGGACTTCATCAGGAGTTTTGACGATTTTAACTCCGCCAGCTTTCCCACGTCCACCCGCATGGATTTGTGCTTTTACCACAATAGGCTCAGTTCCGATTTCTTTCGCTACAGTCATTGCTTCTTTTGGCGAAAATGCAACACGGCCCTTCGAAACAGCAACACCGTACTCTCTCAATAGCTGCTTCCCTTGGTATTCATGGATGTTCATAAGTACTGCCTCCATTCGATTTGCAATTACTTGAAGTTCAATTACTTTATTATTGTAAACAAACCGTCACATTTTGTCCAAGAATGACTATTGTGAAGTGAAAGTCTCTATTTTTCAACTATTCCTACTACCTTTTTCGCGGTCTAAACGATAAATATAGGCAAACACTTCCGATACCGCCTGATAAAGTTCTTCCGGAATCGTTTCATTGACATTTAATTGTCCGAGTAATTCTAGCAAACTGGGATCTTCCTGAACCGGAACATCGTGCTCTTTAGCTTTTTCAAGAATATTTTCCGCAATCATCCCTTTTCCTTTTGCAATGACCTTTGGCGCGTCTGATACTTCGGGGTCATAAGAAAGTGCAACCGCTTCTTTCCTTACATAGCGCTCTTCTTTCATATCCGATAATCCACTCCTCCTTCATCAGTATACAAGGAGCCAACTGGTTTTTTCACTGATTGTGGTGTTTCAGTAAATGGTTTAAATGATACACCTGAAAGTTTATAGCCCACTTGTTCCAAACCGTCTTTCAACATGGTTTGGAATGTCAATCCGGTCGTACGCAATGACTCTTGCTCATTAAAAATAGTGAGATTCACCACTTTATTCTGTACATGCATATCTACTAACGTCGTTGATAAAGCTTCTAATTCCAAATAAAATAAAATTCTCGCAAAAGCTGGATCAATCTGACCATTCTCTTTCATGCGGCCATTCCACTGCAGTGTGGCATCGATCTTTTTTCCGAATAATTCTAGCGGCACTTGCATGATCAACTGTTGCTGGACGCTCGTCTCCGCTGTCTGGATGATCGTTCCATTCATCCGCAAAACCATCGTTTCTGCAGCCTCACGCAACGGCGGAGACAGAGAGGGATCTTGCAGCAGAGTCAGTAGCTGGGGTTTTAATGTATTGGCCAGATTCGCTAAATTCGGTTCTTTTCCGTTCAGTAAAGCTTCATAATTGAAACCTAACGTACTTAATACACTTTGTATCGCTTCTTTCATAACTGGGCCGTTCATTGCTTGGGACACTTGCATTTCTGCTGTTTGGACCAGTTGTTTCAGTTGTGTGTTGCCGGATCTTTCCGCATTTTGGATAAGCATTCGTAATGTCTCATCCGCTTGATCAGGTGGGATCGATACGAGTGCCATCAAAGCTTGCTGTACATCTCGTGGTGCAACCGAATTAACAGACGACAACCCGCTGACTTGTTGCAAGAACGTTTGGCTGAATTGTTCAATGAAAGCCGCTTTGACACTGTCATTCATTACCGGCTGTTGCGAGATTTGATTGATGACGGTCTGTAAAGCAACTTTTGCTGATTCAGGAAGGATAGGATTTGTGTTGATTTGCTGAGCTAGATTTTGAATAATTGTTTTTGCTGTTTGTTGCTCAGCCGCTGGTGTTTGGCTCAACTTACTGAGTAATGCCTGCACAGCTTTTAATGTAGCCGCTTGGCTGTCCATATTGACTCTTTGGTCGGTTTGTGTGGCTGCGCTAGAGCTTGTTGACGGCGCTGTACCATCTACCTGGACCCGAACACTTCCGTTTACTTTGCCGGACGCTACAAGGCTTCCAGCAGCCTGATTTGTTGCAATCTGCGGTTGCTGCGGAGCTGGAGCCTTTGCGTCACTTGATTGTGTCATCAATTGGGCTACTGCTTGCGGCAGATTGGCGAGTGACGTCTGAGCAGGAAGGATGCCCGCCGTTTTCAATAATTGCAGAGCAGCAAAACGGTCTCCTTTACTCGTTTGAGGATTCAATAATTGTGTTATCGTCTGACCGAGTAACTCTTTGCCGACGGATTGGCTTGCAGGATTGGCTAACGCCTGCAATGCATTAAGTATTTGTTCACGTATAGCGGGTGCAAGATTCTGTTCAGTCTGTAACGCGCTTTGTAGTGAAGTAAGACTTTGAGTGATCGTGCCTGTCTGCGCTTGCATCAGCGATTGAAATACAGCAGGCGTGAAAGGAAGACGCATGTTGGCCATTTTTCCAAGGGTTGCGAGTGCCTGCTCTTTCATCCCGTCTGGCACATTTTTGAGTAAATTGGCAGCGTCCAATAAATTTTCTTTCGTCATCGGGAACTTTTGTTTGATAACTGCAGCAAGTAATTCTTTCATTTCTGCCGTCTTCGGTAAATTCAGCGACTCCGTCAGTTGTGCCAATTGCCCTGTTAGACCTTCCGATCCGCGCATAGGTCCCGCGATCACTTGCAACTGTATTTCCGGCTCTGTCCCATTAACTTTGAAATAATACGTATCGCCCGCTTGCATTGGCACTTCCAATTTTGCGTACAACTGCTGATTCCCTACCTGGACTTGCGCCATCTGCCCCGGAAATAATTGTTGCACTTTTCCATGGATCATCTGGCCTTCTCTTAAAGTCAGCGGTTGGGAATCTGCGGAAGCAACTTTGACGGACGAAATGGATAATGGATTCATATTCATTGGCGATTCCTCCACATCGTTTTGATTGGTTCGAATGATTTTCGATGTTGCGCAGTAAATCCATGCGTTTCCAGTCCTTGCAAGTGTTTTGCCGTTCCATAGCCAGCATTCTCATCAAAGCCGTACCAAGGAAACTGTTCATGTAACTCCGTCATTAGATCATCCCGCGTCGTTTTAGCCAAGATGGAAGCCGCTGCGATAGACAGACTCTTTTCGTCACCTTTAACGATGGAATACGCAGGACAGTCAAGCATCAAGTTCATAGCATCCGCAATAACCGTGTGCGGTTTTACAGATAGCTGATTGACTGCTGCTTCCATTGACTGCTTCGTTGCTTGGTAAATATTCAGTTCATCAATAACCGTTGCCGACTGTACGTGAATTGAGTATGCTACCGCCTGTTCTTTGATCAGCTGTGCAAATCGCTGCCTCTCGACTTTCGAAATTTTCTTCGAGTCATCTACACCTAGTAGAACAGAACTCTCTTCAGGCAGGATTACAGCTGCCGTGACGACCGGTCCGGCTAATGGACCCCTTCCAGCTTCATCAATTCCTGCAATAAGTGAAATTCTTGTCGTTTTATATGCATCATCAAATGCTTTCTTCTGTAAGAAGTCGTTGATCAATTGCTGTCTTTTCTCATATCGTTTTTTCCATTGTTTAATCGCGAGCTGCACACCTTTTCGTTCATCCGTTCGAAGTTCATCCAGCCACTCATTCGGTTCTTCTAAGTCTTGCAATTGGTTTTTTATTTGCTGAATCGTTGTCAATTTCTTCACCTGTCCATCCATATAAACTGAAATAAATAACTTACACTCAAAGTAAAGCGTAGAACCTGTTAATTTCCATTCCAGGCGGACGCTTTCCGCGGGGCGCGGGCAAGCCTCCTCGTCACTTCGCTCCTGCGGGGTCTCGCCATTCGCGCTATCTCCCGCAGGAAAAGCCGTAACGTAGAACGGTTTTTGCGAGCATAAGCGAAGCGTTGGGAGCACATCTTTGCCCTTCACCGCCTTCCACTCCAATCAACTCAGTGTCCATTTTTGAACAAACTCATGTAAAAACTTAAATTCAACATAAATAACAAAATTCTTATCTATGTATTATATCGGTTTAATAATCAATTTTTCGAATAAAAAAGCAACTGCCGGGAAATGACGTCCCAAACAGTTGCTCTAATTTGTTATGATTCTTCCGGAAAATCAAACGTTAGCTTACCCACTTGCTGATCACGTATATCTTGAACAATTAAATCTGCCACTTTATCGTAATCAATTTCTGCACCTGCGCTGTAAACTTTCCGCCGCTCTCCAATTTGATCGAAGATCGCTAAAATATCTTCGCCAATCGTAGTCAGTTGATAACGTGCTTCCAGTCGTTCCGGATAATGTTCCGATAAAAATCGAAGACCATAGACAGCCAGTTCTTCCATGTTCAGAACAGAATCTTTGATCGCGCCTGTCAATGCCAGCTTGAAACCAACTTCAGGGTCTTCAAATTTTGGCCAAAGCACACCTGGAGTATCTAATAACTCCAGCTCTTTGCCATATTTAATCCATTGCTGCGCTTTCGTCACACCTGGTTTATTTCCTGTTTTCGCAATGTTTTTCTTAGCTAATCGATTGATCAGTGTCGACTTCCCTACGTTTGGTATACCGACAATCATCGCACGTATGGCACCTGGACGGATTCCTCTTTGCTTCATTCGGTCAAATTTCGGCTGAAGGATTTCTTTTGCTGCCTTCGTGACAGTTTGCAGACCTTTGCCTTCAAATGAATTGATCGCCACTGTTCGAAAGCCACGCTCTTCAAAATAAGCAATCCAGCGCTTCGTCTGCACTTCATCTGCTAAATCCATTTTATTTAAAATCAGCAGCCGCGGCTTTTGCTGAATCACTTCGTCGATCATCGGATTACGTGAAGACAGCGGCAGTCTTGCATCTATTAATTCAAATACGATATCGACGAGTTTAAGCTTCTCAGATACTTCCCGTCTTGCTTTTGCCATATGGCCTGGAAACCATTGAATAGTCATTCGAATCGTCTCCTTTCTTTATTTCACAAAACCGAAATCTTTGATCGGCCAAAATATTACGCTAGTGCTGCCAATGATTTCATCTATCGCAACCGGACCGATATGTCTGGAATCTTTACTTTTTCGACGATTGTCTCCCATAACAAACACATGGTCTTCCGGCACAACACTCGCCTGGATTTGCGGTATGTCTTGCAGCGTGAAATCTTCAGTCAACGTGCCATCTTGAATTTCCGCTTTGTATTTATCAAGATACGGTTCTTCATAAGGTTTATCATTAATATAAAGAACGTCATCTTTGTATTCCACTGTATCTCCTGGTAACCCAATTACACGCTTAATATAGTCTTTTTGTTCAGGTGCATGAAATACGACGATATCAAAGCGGTGTGGTTCTCCAATGGTATAACCGATTTTATTGACGATCATTCGATCCCCATGCTCTAGTGTCGGCATCATGGAAATACCGTCGACGACGATCGGTGTGAATAAAAAGACTCGTATAATTGCAGCCAATCCAAATGCGATCAAGAGTGCTTTGATCCATTCCAGCCCTTCACTTTTCGTTTTTTTCTCTTCCATCAATCTAGCCTCCTGCCCTTGTCTGCTATTATTGTAACGCCTAATTACTTTATGCGCAAAAAGAAAGGAGGCCAAATGCAAGGCCTCCTTCGTTTTGCGCTTATCTGATTAGCGGAGTTCTTTAATACGTGCTGCTTTACCACGTAGACTACGTAGGTAGTACAACTTAGCACGACGAACTTTACCGCGACGAGTTACTTCGATCTTAGCAAGTTTTGGTGTGTGTACAGGGAATGTACGCTCCACTCCAACACCGTTTGAAATTTTACGGACAGTGAATGTTTCACTGATTCCACCACCGCGGCGTTTGATTACAACACCTTCGAATAACTGGATACGCTCACGAGTACCCTCAATGATCTTTACGTGTAAACGTAGTGTATCTCCAGGACGGAAATCAGGGTGTTCAGTACGTAACTGATCTTTTGTAATGTCTGCAATTAGTTTTTGCATGATTTTCTCTCCTTCTTTTCTGAAGTTCTTGCACGCCTTACATTTGCAGCGGAACGTCAGTAAATAGGCACTTTTTTAAAAAGCGCTTCACAAATCATATCATAAGCTTTCTGTTCAATCAAGCAATTTCAGTCTATTTTTCGTTTCCATTGCTGATAAAGTTTTTGCTGATGTTCGGTCAGCGGGGCTTCTTCCAACAACTCCGGACGCCGCTCTGCTGTACGCTGAAATGCTTGCTCTTCCCGCCACTTATCGATTTCGGCATGATTCCCTGATAACAGTACAGCCGGCACGTCGAGGCCGTTGAAAGAGGCAGGGCGTGTATACTGTGGATGTTCCAGCATGCCAGTGGAGAAGGAGTCGTGGACAGCCGATTGATCATTGCCGAGCACATCAGGTAATAAGCGAACCACGCTGTCGATCATCGCCATTGAAGCCACTTCTCCTCCGGTCAAGACGAAGTCGCCAAGGGAAAGTTCATCGGTCACCAAATGCTCACGGATCCGTTCATCATATCCTTCATAGTGGCCGCAGATGAAAATCAAATGCTGCTCCTGTGCGAGTTCTTCCGCTTTCTTCTGTGTGAAGCGCTCTCCTTGAGGACACATCAAAATTACACGCGGCTTACTTTCACTGGTGCTTGTCAATGATTCGACGGCGGCAAACAGCGGTTCCGGCTTCAATACCATCCCTGCACCACCGCCATACGGATAGTCATCCACTTTTCTATGTTTATTCGTTGAGTAGTCACGAAAGTCTGTGACGCGAAAAGATGCGGCTTGTTGATCCTGCGCCTTTTTCATGATCGATGAATGAAGGACGCCTTCGAACATTTCAGGGAACAGCGACAGTACATCGATTTGCATCATGAGAGCAGACCTTCCATCAATTCAATGGTGATAACCTGTTCTTCAATGTCGATGTCTTTTACAACGTCTTCTATATAGGGGATGTAATGTGGTTTTCCTTCTGTCGGTGTAACTGTCCAGACGTCATTGGCACCCGTCTCGATAATTTCAGTGACTTTTCCGATGTCTTCCCCTGTTTCAGTGATGACACGGCAGCCGATGATTTCATGGTAGTAAAATTCATTCTCTTCCAGCTCGGTCAGTTCTTTCTCCGATACTTTGACGATGCCGTCACGCAGTTTTTCCACGTCATTGATCGTCGGGTAGCCTTCAAATGTTAGAAGGTTGAAGTTTTTGTGTTTGCGATGACTTGCTACCTTAACATAAATCGGTGTCTTGCTCTTCGGCATGAAGATCGCAAGTTCGCTCCCGACAGCATAACGCTCGTCCGGGAAATCCGTTGTAGACATGACACGAACTTCGCCTTTGATACCGTGCGTATTAACAATCTTCCCTACATTAAACCATTCCATTATTTCGCCTCCGTTAAAATATATTTAAGAATAAAATCAAATAAACTAGATTGAATAGGTTGAAAGGACAGTTAGCGAGTACTCCGGGATTTACGCTTCAGACGGAGGCGCTTTCCGGAGGGCGTGGCTTGAGCCGCTTCCTTCGCTTCGCTCAGTCCAGGGTCTCAAGACTCACGCTGATCCTCCCGGAGTCGCCCCCGTCTTCCGCTCCAATCCTGACTATGAGTGTGGTAGCAAATAGCAAGACCACTGTAGTTGTTTTAAAATCTGAGAAGAGATTTCATATTCAGGTCGCAAAACTGGCATCTTTCGTTGACTAAGTTTAAAGGCTTTAAGGTGATTTCAACTGCAAAAAGCCCACGAACAAAGCTGGTTATCATCTGTCTTTGAACGTTGATCATTATTGCGAGGAAATAACACTCTGTCACTTAAAAAGTACAATGGATTAGCCATTATACTATCCGTCACAAAGTAGGGATTGAAGCGGCGGGTGGCGACTCCTGTGGGATTAGCGTGACAGGTGAGACCCCGCAGGAGCGCAGCGACGAGGAGGCTCACCGCACGCCCCACGGAAAGCGTCCACCCAGAGCGCAAATCCCCAGACCACAAGCCAAAGTCTTCTTCACTAATTTTCTTTATACGAAACACATTTATACGTGCAAAAAAGGAAGGAACCGGGGCTCCTTCCTTTTGGATCAATCCAAAATATCTAAATACACTTTTTTGCCGTGGTGGCTGCCTGCTGCTGAATAAACAATCGTACGGATCGCTTTTGCCACACGACCTTGCTTTCCGATCACTTTTCCCATATCCTCCGCATTCACTGATAACTGATAAACAACACGTTGTGACTGTTCATCTGCTACCACCTTCACGTCATCCGGGTAATCGACTAACGGCTTTACAATTGTTTCAATCAGCTGCTTCATGTCCACCCCTCCAAATTACTTGCTGTATTTAGCGTTATGGAATTTTTCCATGATGCCTTGTTCTGAGAACAAGTTACGCACAGTATCAGATGGCTTTGCGCCATCTTGAAGCCATTTCAAAGCCAATTCTTCATTGATATTGACTGTTGCTGGCTTAGTAAGTGGATTGTATGTACCCACTGTTTCGATTTGACGGCCGTCACGTGGTGCACGTGCATCAGCTACTACAATACGATAAAAAGGAGATTTCTTAGCTCCCATACGTTTTAGACGAATTTTAACTGCCATTTTATCTACACCTCCGAATAGTTTCACACAAGATAGTATATTATCAAGGTTTCGTTTGTTTGTAAAGTGTTTTTTCTTAACACCTGTTATATTATTTGAAAAACGAATCAAAACCAGGCATTTTGCCCTTCTTTTTACCCTTTTGTTGCATATTGGTCATCTGCTTGACCATTTTCTTCATTTCTTCAAATTGCTTCAGTAAGCGATTGACTTCTTGAATCGACGTACCGGATCCGACTGCGATTCGTTTCTTTCGGCTCGCATTGATGATATCCGGACTTTCGCGTTCAGCAAGCGTCATCGAATAAATGACGGCTTCCACACGCCCCATTTGGCCCTCATCTACTTTTGCGTTGTCGAGCCCTTTGATTTTATTGGCACCAGGCATCATTTTCAAAATTTCATCGAGCGGCCCCATTTTTTTCACTTGCTGTAGCTGATCAAGGAAATCATCCAGCGTAAAGCTTTGTGTGCGAAGTTTTTGTTCCAGCTCTTTTGCCTTCTCTTCGTCCACATTTTCTTGTGCTTTCTCGATTAACGACATGACGTCGCCCATGCCGAGTATCCTTGAAGCCATACGCTCTGGGTGGAATGATTCGAGCGCATCCATTTTCTCGCCCATACCGACAAATTTGATCGGCTTTTCGGTAACGGTACGAATGGATAAAGCCGCCCCGCCTCGTGTATCGCCATCTAGTTTTGTTAGGACGACACCCGTGATGCCGATCATTTCGTCGAAGCTTTTCGCTACGTTGACCGCATCTTGACCTGTCATTGCATCGACAACTAAGAATACTTCATCCGGTTTCGTCAATTCACGAATGTCTTTTAGTTCTTGCATCAACGCTTCATCCACATGTAAGCGGCCGGCTGTATCGATGATGACGACATCATTATGCTCTTTTTCCGCTTCTTCCATCGCCCGGCGAGCAATTTCAACAGGGGACTGATCCGTCCCCATAGAAAACACAGGAACCGAAATTTGCTTTCCTAACGTTTCAAGTTGTTGGATCGCCGCTGGACGATAGATATCCGCTGCAACCAGCAATGGATTTTTATTGTGTTTCTTGCGTAGTACGGTTGCCAATTTCCCTGTCGTCGTTGTTTTACCCGCACCCTGTAATCCGACCATCATAATGACCGTTGGTGATTTCCGGGCAAACTGAATTGGATTTTGTTCTCCACCCATCAAGTTCGTCAATTCATCTTTAACGATCTTTACAACTTGCTGTCCAGGCGTCAAGCTCTTCATGACATCCTGACCGACTGCGCGTTCGCTGACCGTTTTGACAAAACTTTTTACGACTTTCAAGTTAACGTCCGCTTCAATCAATGCAAAACGTACTTCACGCATCATTTCTTTGACATCAGCTTCATTGATTTTCCCTTTGCCTGTAATCTTATTCAGCGTTCCTTGCAGGCGTTCGGCTAAACCTTCAAATGCCATAGACAATCCCCCCTAATCAAAATCTTTCAAGGTATGTAATAGCTCAAGAACTTTGGTGGAAGAGGAATCGTCTGCCGGGATAATTTGCTGTAATTGCTCAACGACTTCAAGACGCCTCTCATGCTTCTCGAATAGATTGAGCTTTTCCTCATAATCTTCCAGCATAGCTTCCGTTCTTCTCACATTATCATACACCGCTTGTCTCGACACGCCATATTGTTCAGCGATTTCACCGAGAGAAAGATCATCCAAATAATATAATTGCATATATGATCGCTGTTTATCCGTTAATAATGATTGATAAAAATCAAAGAGGAAGTTCACTCTTGTCGTTTTTTCAAGCATGACGCCAACCCCTTTTCCTCACCTTTTCATACTAGCGTTCACACGCATGTCTGTCAAGTATATTTACTTGTCTTCTTCGTTTTCCGCCTCTTCTTCATCGCGATCTTCCATTTCCAGACCATCTGCAAATAAACCATACACATATTTTTCCGGATCGAACGGTTGTAAGTCTTCAATACCTTCCCCAAGACCAACAAATTTCACAGGAATATCCAGCTTGCTGCGGATTGCCAGGACGATACCGCCTTTCGCTGTCCCATCAAGTTTCGTCAATACGATGCCAGTCACTTTTGTTGCTTCATTGAATGTTTGAGCTTGAATTAAAGCATTTTGTCCAGTCGTTGCATCGAGTGCCAACAACACTTCATGAGGCGCGCCTTCGATTTCGCGGCCAATGACACGATGCACTTTTTCAAGCTCATTCATCAAGTTCACTTTGTTTTGCAAACGACCTGCAGTATCACAAATTAAGACATCAACATTTCGTTTTTTGGCAGATTTAACTGCATCATATATAACAGCAGCCGGGTCGGAGCCTTCTGCCTGACGTACGACTTCAACTCCTGTCCGTTCTCCCCAAACAACGAGCTGATCGATTGCGCCTGCACGGAATGTATCGCCTGCAGCGAGCATGACGGTTTTCCCTTCCTTTTGCAAACGGGCTGCCATTTTACCAATTGTGGTCGTTTTCCCTACACCATTAACACCGACCATTAAAATGACATTTAAACGGCCTTCTTCGATATTCAATTCATTAGACATTTCTTCACCCGCATTATAAATCTCCACGAGCTTTTCAGAAATCAATGATTGCATGCCGGTTGTATCTTTTATATTTTTGCGTTTCACTTCATCCTTCAATAAATCAATCAATTCCATAACTGTTTCAAAGCCCACGTCTGCTTGCAAGAGCACTTCTTCCAATTCTTCAAAGAACTCCTCATCCACCACACGGAAACGTGAGACTAGGTCATTGACTTTCGACGTGAATGAATCGCGTGTTTTGGTCAAACCATCTTTAAACTTCTCTGTAACGGCTTCATTGGTACCTGTAATTTTTTCTTTCAGCTTCTTGAAAAAAGACAATTAACCCCACTCCTTAGCTACTGATTTCTTCTGCCACTTCTGAAAGTTTGACAGATAACAGTTTGGATACACCAGATTCTTGCATAGTGACGCCATACAGCACATCCGCACCTTCCATCGTTCCTTTCCGATGTGTAATGACGATAAACTGTGTCTGTTCTGAAACCTTCTTCAAGTAATTACTATATCTCACCACGTTCGCTTCATCCAGCGCGGCTTCCACTTCATCCAAAATACAAAATGGTACCGGGCGGACTTCCAAAATGGAGAATAACAGTGAAATGACGGTTAATGCACGCTCTCCGCCCGAAAGAAGACTTAGATTTTGCAGTTTCTTACCTGGCGGACGTGCGACAATATCGATTCCTGTTGTCAGCAAATTAGATGGATCCGTCAGAATTAAATCCGCTTCACCGCCGCCGAACATATCTTGAAACACTCGATGGAAATGACTTCGAATGGCTTCGAACGTTGTCTGGAAGCGACTCTTCATCTCTTGATCCATTTCAGACATCGCTTCTTGCAACGTATTTCTTGCCTCGACTAAATCATTACGCTGTGCACTTAAAAACTGATGACGTTCTGAAACTTCTTCAAACTCTTGAATCGCGTTCGGATTGACTGGACCGAGATCCGCAAGTTGCTGCTTATAGGAATCCACTGCTGTCCTAAGCTGCGGGATATCCGTTTCATCTGTTAAATAAGCAGTATCTGGCAGTAAACCATATTCTTCATCCAAACGATTCGTCACTGTCTCATACTTTGTCTCGAGCCTCGACAACTGGATTTTCACCATATTCAATCGGTCATTGATCGTATGAACCTGCTGTCGAAGCATCTTAAGCTGAGATTCATGTTGATTGACGAGTTCTGTTTGCTGAAGCCTCTTCGCTCTCTCCACTTCAATCGTTTCTTCCAACTGCAATTTTGCGGTGTTCGACTGTTTCATATTTGCTTCAATTTCTTCAGGTGAAAGTTCCGTACCGACTAGACGCTCTTGGATATATCGTTGTTCTTCCCGCAGGCGTAAGATCGTCTGATCCAACTCAACCATCATATCACGCGCTTCTTGAATCGTACTGGATTGATAGGTACTTTGTTCTTTCAAGACTGCGCTCTTTTGCTGCAGCTCATGTAATTTCTGTCGTAATGCCTCTTGCTCTTCTCTGCGATTTTCTACCAGACGCTCTAAACTTTCCAATTTGGCTGTAATTTCATTCAGCTCATGTTGGATTGCAGAATGCTGTGCAGAGAGCCTTTCCTTTTTGCCCGTTAATTCTTTTTCGGCAGATACGGTATCATTCCTGCCCATTTCAATGGTCGATATCTCCATTTTGACAGAACGGATCTCCATCTCCGTTTCCTGCAATGAAGTATGCGCAATGGCTTTCTGCCGTTGCAGTTCTTCCATTGTTTTCTGCAATTGATCACGACGCTGTAGGCCCACGCCAACTTGCTCTCGTGTCCGCGACATTTTATGATTTGCTTGCCGAATCGATTCATCCATTTGTTGCAACTGTTCGGAGATTGTTTCCAATTCCGCTTTCCGTGAGAACAAGGTAGACTGCCCTTTCGCACCGCCGCCTGTCAGAGAACCTCCTGCGTTGACGACATCCCCATCCAGCGTGACAATACGAAATCGATAGCCAATGGCCTTGGCGATTGCCGTTGCTTCTTTTAAGTCATTCGCCACAATCGTTTGCCCCAATAGGTTTTTGGCAATTGATTCATATTTCGCAGCTGTCTGAGTCAATTCAAATGCTGTACCGATAAAACCTGGCTGACGGCTTAAGAGCTGTCTGCTGTTCATCGGCAACTCACGCGGTTTTATAATGTCCAACGGAAGGAATGTCGCTCGACCTAAGTTTTTCGATTTCAAATAGCCGATCGCTTTCCTTGCATCGCGCTCCGTTGCCGCAATGATATGCTGCATCGCACCGCCAAGGGCTGTTTCAATCGCCTTTGCGTAAGCGGGTTCAGTCGAGATCAACTCCACTACCGCCCCTTCAATTCCTTGAATACGTTGCTGACTTTTCGCGTGCAGCACTTCTTTCACACCTGAATAAAATCCCGAAAGATCTTTTTCCAAACTTTCAAGAGCCCGCATTCTTCCTTGCATTTCCGACTGTTTACGCACGGCTTGCTGCAAAAACTGCTGTTGCGTAGTTAGAAGTTCTTCTGATTCTTTCAACTGCAATAGACATTTTTCAACCGACTGTTCCGTCTCATTAATCTGCTGTTGAATACTCTCTTTTTGCCGGTTCTTTTCGTGTTGTTCTTTGATTAATACTTGCATGCGTTCTGAGAGTAGGGCAGTTTGGACAGTGATTTTTTCAGTTGAGGATTTTTCTCCTTGCAATCGCTCTTCCACATGCTTCACTTCATTGCGTAAAGTCGCTTCTTCATTCAGTTTTTCAATATAAACGGACTTCAAATCGTCGATCTGTTGTTCCGTTTCCTTGAGCGAACTATTCAGCATGCCAGTCACTTGATTGATATCCTTAGACGCGTGGGATAACTCTTTTTTTAATAATTGTTGTTTTGATTGCATTGCCTGTAATTTTTCTTCAGTAAGCTGTTTGTTTTTTTCTGCTGATTGCAACTCTGACTGAATTCGATCGAGTTGCTGTTTTGTATTCCGATTCTTTTCAAGGGAAAGCAACCGTCTGCCTTCCCATTTTTCCGCCTCAGACGTTTTATTTATTAACTCGTTTTGCAAACTTTCAAGCGTGGACTCTAGTTTCTGCAAGCTTTTCTTATCGTGTTCCAGCTCTTTCTCTCGTTCAGTCAATTGGCCATTCAATTTCATTTGTTCATCTGCATCGGCTTTCATCGCTGTTGACTTTTCAAGAATTTGTTGCCGAAGTGTCCAGGCATCATAGTTTAATAAACGAACATCCGCCTCTCGAAGTTCAGCCAGAAAATGCTCTGCTTGACGTGCAGCCGTCGCTTCTTTTTCCAAAGGACCAAGACGATCATCGATTTCTTTCAGAATATCTAAGATTCGATCTAAGTTATCTGTGGTCTCAAAAAGTTTATGTTCTGCTTGCAGCTTACGTGTCTTATATTTCAATACGCCTGCCGCTTCATCAAAGACATTTCTGCGTTCATCTGCACGGCTATTCAGGATTTCATCGACTCTGCCTTGAGAGATGATAGAAAATGCTTCTTTTCCCAAACCTGAATCCATGAACATGGACGTAATATCTTTTAGTCGGCAGGCTTGTCCGTTGATCAAATAAGCACTTTCTCCTGAACGAAAAACACGGCGGGTGACACTGATTTCTGTATAGTCGAGCGGAAACAGATTTTGGCTATTATCTAAAATTAACGTGACTTCCGCAAAATTGACGCCTCTTCTAGAATCGCTTCCTGCAAAAATGACGTCCTCCATTTTACTGCCACGCAAAGATTTCACTGACTGTTCGCCAAGCACCCATCGAATGGCATCAATAATATTACTTTTCCCACTGCCGTTTGGGCCGACAATGGCTGTGACTCCAGGAACAAAGTCAATATGGATCTTCTCTGCAAAAGACTTGAATCCTGTAATCTCTAATTTCTTCAAAAACACGATCAGTTCTCTCCTTCGTCTATCTGCGACTGTAATTGTTCGATCGCTCGACGGGCAGCTTCCTGTTCGGCTTCTTTTTTAGACTTTCCAATTCCTTTACCGAGTTGTTGGTCATCAAGATTGACTACGGTAACAAACTTTTTCGCATGTGCAGGACCTTTTTCCTCAACCACTTCATATTGAAGAGGTCCATGATTCTTTTGCTGCACCAATTCTTGCAAACGACTCTTATAATCTGTCACATGCGAAAAAGCTCCGACACTGATTTTCGGAAAAACGATTCGTTTTAGAAATTCTTCAACCACTTCCATGCCCTGATCCAAGTACAATGCGCCAATATATGCTTCAAATACGTCTGCCAGCAACGCGGGACGCATTCTTCCCCCTGTCAGCTCTTCACCTTTGCCAAGCAAAATATAGTCACCAAAATGGAGCTCATTGGAAAACTTAACGAGTGATGGCTCACATACAATAGCGGCTCGCAGCTTCGTCAGCTCACCTTCACTTTTTGTCGGTTCTGTACGAAACAGAAATTTAGAGACGCCCAGTTCCAATACGGCATCCCCTAAAAACTCCAATCTCTCGTTGTCGGAAAACTTTTTGCGGCGGTGTTCATTAACGTAAGAAGAGTGCGTAAACGCGTTAAACAGTAAATTTTCATCCTTGAATTGTACACCTAATTGCTGTTGAAGCGCTTTGAATTTCTCTCGAACAGCTTGCGGCAATGAAGGATGGGATGATGCTTCTTTATAATGTCTTTTATTTTTCATAAGCTACTCTGCCTCTCATCTGTAATCTGTGTTGACTTTTTGTGTTCCTTTTGTAATAAAAATCAGCAACTGCTAGCCGTCTCCGCTTTTGTATCATCTAGCTGCAACGGCTAGCCCCTCGGGTCGTTTCAGACTGGCAGTAAAGGCAAAAGGCGCCTTTATTGCCAGTCTTCCAACGCCTGTCGGGGCTAAACAGCCGTCTCCGCTTTTGCATCATCTAGTTTCAGACGCCAGCCTCTCGGGGCTAAACGGCGTCTTACGCTTTTGCATGAGAAAAGAGACGCTTTCGACCTCCCAGATGAAAGGTCGAAAGTGTCTCACCGAAAAGGTCATTCGCCAACTTTTTCTTTAATGTACGATACTGCATCTCCGACAGTTGCAATTTTCTCTGCATCGTCATCAGAAATTTCTGTTTCAAACTCATCTTCAAATTCCATAACAAGCTCTACTACATCTAGTGAATCAGCCCCTAAGTCCTCCCGGAAAGAAGCTTCAGGTTTTACTTCGCTTTCATCGACGCCTAGACGGTCGACAACTACTTTTGTTACTCGTTCAAGTACTGTTGACAACATAGTCACCTCCTCTCAAAGGCCAAGTGTCCGCCTCATAACTTCTATTGAATTATAGAGGTTTCTCTCCTCAAAGTGCAACCATAGATTGAAGCATCCGAAGAACTAATTCGTTTACATCACCATGCCGCCATCGACATTGATCGTTTGGCCCGTAATATACTTCGCTTCATCGGAAAGCAAAAACGCCACTGTGCCTGCAACATCCTCAGCACTGCCCAGCTTACCTAAAGGAATAGTCGACAGTAACTGTTCTTTCATCTCTTCGCCCAGTTCGTCTGTCATATCCGTTGTAATAAATCCAGGTGCTACCGCATTTACTAGAATATTGCGGGCTGCCAATTCTTTCGCCGTTGTTTTCGTCAGGCCAATAACACCAGCTTTTGCAGCAACATAGTTTGCTTGTCCAGCGTTTCCAACGACACCAACGACTGAAGCTAAATTGACGATTCTTCCTGCACGCTGACGCATCATTTGCCGAGTGACAGCTTTCGTACAAAGGAAGACACCTTTCAAATTAATAGCCAGTACATCATCCCACTCATCCTCTTTCATGCGCATCAATAAATTATCACGCGTAATGCCTGCATTATTGACGAGGAAATCGATGGAACCAAATTGCTTGATAGCTTCATCCATCATTTCTTTCACTTGATCGGCATCGGAGACATTCGCCTGGAATGCAAATGCTTCTCCTCCTGCTGAACGTATCTCTTCCACAACAGCTTCTGCTTTTTCTTGACTGCCGCTATAATTCACGACAACTTTAGCGCCTTCTGATGCCAAACGTAACGCAACAGTGCGTCCGATCCCTCTGGAAGCACCTGTGACGACCGCTGTTTTCTCATCGAATCTTCCCATTACACCCACCCTTTCGCTTCTTCTAGTACTTTTTGCAATGACGCTTCATCATACACCGGATACACTGTTGCTGTCCGGTCGATCTTTCGGATCAATCCACTGAGTACTTTTCCTGGTCCGCATTCAATGAAACGAGTTACGCCAAGTTCAAGAAGTCTTTCTACTGATTCTTCCCAGCGAACTGGTGAATACAATTGCTCAACCAATAAGCGCTTAATTTCTGCCTGCTCGGTCACAACATCTGCTGTAACATTGGCAACTACAGGAATTTCTGCATCTTTCATCAAGATATCAGCTAATGTTTTTTGCAACTCATCCGCAGCCGGCTGCATCAATACCGAATGGAATGGCCCGCTGACATTTAAAGGTAATGCACGTTTTGCACCGGCTTCTTTTAGTGCGACACATGCTTTGTCTACACCTTTTTTCGCACCGGATATAACAATTTGACCTGGGCAATTAAGATTAGCGGGCTGAACGGGATCCCCTGATTCTGTAATATTACGAGTGATCGACTCCAACACATCCCGGTCCATGCCTAGAATCGCCGCCATTGTTCCTTCTCCAGCCGGAACTGCTTCATTCATGAATTTTCCTCGTTTATGCACTGCTACTACCGCATCTTCAAATGAAAGTACTTTTGATTCGACAAGTGCCGTGTATTCTCCAAGGCTATGGCCTGCTGAATAATCAGGTATGATGCCAGCTCTCTCTAATTTCGCTGCAATCATCGCACCGACTGTCAAAAGTGCAGGTTGTGCATTATAGGTCAGCGTCAGATCATCTGCTGGTCCTTCGAGGATCAGTTTACTCAACTCAAAGCCAAGTGCAGCATCAGCCTGTTGCAAGAACTGTTTACACGCCTCATCCTTCTCCGCAAATTCCTTACCCATCCCCACGGCTTGAGAGCCTTGTCCCGGGAAAACAAATGCCAGTTTACTCAAGATTCCTCTTCCTCCCCAAGTGTTTCTCTAATTGTTTCACATACACGATATTGTACCATCGTGCGTGCTTGGCGTACTGCATTGAATAATGCATTGGCGTTTGAAGATCCATGTGCTTTGATCACAGGATGATTCAAGCCGAATAGACCCGCCCCGCCATACTCGGAATAATCCATTTTTTGTTTAAGACTTTTCATGTCATCTTTTACTAATCCTGCAGCAAGCTTTGTCTTGAAAGAGGACATGAATACTTCCTTCAACATAGAGAACACGTTAGATGCCGTGCCTTCAATCGTCTTCAGAACCATATTCCCCGTAAACCCATCCGTCACGACAACATCTGCTGCCCCATTCAGCAAATCCCGAGATTCTACGTTGCCGATAAAATGAATCGGTGCATTTTGCAGTTCTTCAAATGCATGTTTCGTCAAGTCATTTCCTTTACCTGGTTCTGTTCCGATATTTAATAACCCAACACGCGGCTTTTCAATGCCACGTACTCTTTCGGCATACACACTGCCCATAACTGCAAATTGAACCAAATGTGCAGGTTTACTATCAGAATTCGCTCCTACATCCAACAGTACGAAACCTTTGCCGTCAAGGGTCGGCAATGTTGGCGCAAGTGCCGGCCTTTGGATTCCTTCCAATCGACCGACAATGAATAACCCTGCCGACATGAGCGCCCCTGTGTTTCCGGCAGAGACACATGCCTGCGCTTCTCCATCTTTCACCGCTTGAGCCATGCGAACCATCGAAGCGTCCTTCTTCTTCCGTATCGCACGCACCGGTTCATCGTCAGGTTCAATCACTTCTGAACAATGAACTACTTGTAAGCGGGGATGCTCCTCTAAGAAAGGTGCCATTTTCTCTTCATCACCGAATATATGTATTGAAATATCATCAAATGCATGCAGGCTTTGTAATACTCCTTTAATAATCTCTCCAGGAGCATGATCTCCGCCCATTGCGTCCACTGCTATAATCATGTCACTTACCTGCCTTTTTTGTAGTACGGTACATCAAAAACTCTCCAGAAAAAACAGGTTCACTTTCCACTGTAGAAATGACATCAACAACCGTACTCTTATTTTTTAATGTCTCTTGGCGCACAACTGCCCGAGCTACGACTCGGTCTCCTGCCTTTACGGGTTTCGCAAAATGTAAAGAAGAACGAACAGTCAAAGCCAAATCGTCATCCAAAACAGCTACGGCGAGCGAATTGGCCTGGGCGAATAAATGATGTCCTCTAGCAATCCCGTTGCGTTTAAAGACATGGTCGTCCGTGACATCAAAGATTGAGAGCGCTTTATCATCCAATTCCACGTCTATGATTTCTCCGAATATTTCTTCGGTCTGCAAAGACTTCACTGTTTCCTTCATATGCTGCGAAGCAACGGACTTCAGACGTTCTCTTAGTTCAGGAATGCCGCACTCAAGACGATCCAGCCGAACTGTTTGAACACTCACCGAAAAATGCCCGGCGATATCTTCATCCGTTAAAAAAGGATCTTCGTCAAGCAAGCTCCTTAATAAGTGTTGCCTCTCCTTCTTAGGAACTTTCAATTGCTACACCCCTTCAGATTAGCACTTGGTATTAATACTAAGTATATAAAGAGGTTTAACAGATTGCAAGAGGTTAACGAATTTGTTTGCTGTTTTGGAAAAAGAACGAAATAGTGTGGGAAAAGGTGTATTCCTCGGGATTTGTCCTCCGAGCAAATCCCCGACTTCTTGTTGGATAGCGCAAGGGCTTTTGTCTTGTAAGTAGCGAGTTAAAGTGTGTTCACTCTTAAGGAGAAGACCAAAATAAAAGCGATATTATTTAGTTTTTCCTAATTTCAAATGAAAGTCGAATTGCCTAGTCTACACAAAATAGGGAGTGAAGTGTAAGACGGTCGACTCCTGAAGGCTCAAAGCCACACCCCCCGGAAAGCGTACCGTCTGGAACGGAAATCCCCATGGATACACCCGTGCCACAACAACTTGGCCAAAAGAACTCGCCGACTGCATTCTTTTAATTTTTGTTGCATTTATAATGCAATTTGCAGGAAAATGTTAAAAATCAGTCAATCAACACGCCTGACATTCCCTTAATCAATTCTTTTTTCCGTTAACGCCCCGGACTGTTCAAGCTGGTTTCGCAATGCTGCAAACTCATCGTCACACCAAAACTCCGGCGAATTCAATAACCGTTCTGCATCTTGCCTAGCAGTCGACAGCGCTTTAAAATCATGGACCAAATCGGCTACTTTGAATTCCGGCATACCGCTTTGCTTTTTCCCAAAAATGTCACCAGCGCCACGCAGTTCTAAATCCTTTTCCGCCAAAACGAATCCATCATTTGTCTCTGTCATAGACTGCATACGCATTTTTCCTTCTTCCGATGTAGGATTGGCAAGCAAGACACAATACGACTGATCAGACCCACGGCCAACACGTCCTCTTAACTGATGCAGTTGCGCTAATCCAAATCTGGTCGCATCATAGATCAGCATAAACGTCGCGTTCGGTACATTTACTCCGACTTCTACAACAGTGGTAGAGACTAAAATATTGAGTTCTCCTTCACTAAAAGAGCGCATTACTTGATCTTTTTCAACAGAAGGTAAGCGGCCATGCATTAAGCCGACATTGTAACGGCCAGCAAAATAATTGCTTAGTTCAGCATGGACTTCCACCGCGTTTTGGACATCCAGTTTATCGGATTCCTCAATAAGCGGGCAAATAACATATGCCTGGCGACCCGCCCGCAGTTCCTTCTCCATCTTCTGCAAGACCGGAAGCAAAGACTCCTCTTTCAGCCAATGTGTCTCAATTTCTTTTCGTCCTGCCGGCAATTCATCGATTATGGAGACGTCCATTTCACCAAAGACTGTAATCGCAAGTGTCCGGGGTATCGGAGTCGCTGTCATGAACAAGACATCAGGATTCAATCCTTTATCCCGCAATACACGCCGTTGCTCTACACCAAAACGGTGCTGTTCATCCGTCACGACAAATCCCAGCCGACAAAATTGAACCTCAGGCTGTATAAGAGCATGTGTGCCGATCAGCAAATCAATATCTCCTGCTTCTAACTTCTCAAGCAATTCCCGTCGAGCTTTCGCTTTTGTAGAACCGGCCAAAAACGCCACGGTGACGCCAAACGGTTCAAACCAATCCGCCAGCAACTCCGCATGCTGCTCAGCCAAAATCTCTGTCGGGGCCATGAGCGCCCCTTGAAAACCTGCTGTAATCGTTGCATATAAAGCGATAGCCGCTACTGCTGTCTTCCCTGAACCAACATCCCCTTGCAACAAACGATTCATACGGAGCGGTGCCTTTAATTCGGCACACAACTCATTGACGACTCTTTTTTGTGCGTTGGTTAACTCAAAAGGTAGTGATTTGATGAATTTCTTCAGTAAATCTAAGTCATATTGGATAATAAGCCCTTGTTCCTGCTCTTTTCGCAGTTTCTTCATTCCTTCAATTTTCAACTGAAAAAGCAATAATTCCTCATAAACAAATCTTCTGCGTGCTTGCTTGACGTCTTCCAGCTTTGTCGGGAAATGAATCATTTCGAGCGCCTCCGCCAATGTAGGAAGACGGTATTCTTCTATGATAGAAGCAGGCAACGTCTCGATAAGGTCCCCTGCAGCAACATCCAGAGTATTTCGCATATATCGCCTGAATGTTTTTTGATGCATGACGCCTTTCAAGCTATAAACCGGCTCAAAGTCGATTTGCTCTCCTGTATGCAAACGGTTAACTGTGATAGATTGGCGACCTCTGTCCCAAGTACCTGTCACATTGATTTTCATCCCAGTCGAAAGACGTTCCTTTAAATAATGTTGATTAAAAAAAATGGCCTTCACTAAATGATGACCAACCAATAGACGGATTTGAAGGCGTGAACGATTCTTTCCAGAATAAAAAACGGTGGGTTCTGACTCCACTCGTCCTTCAACGGTTACCCGCTCGTTATGCGGAGTTTCCGTCAAGTCGGTCATTCTGAAATCTTCATGCCTGTAAGGAAATGTGTACAGTAAATCTTCAATCGTCACAATACCCAGCTTTTGAAATTGTTCAGTAGTGGTCTTTCCGATACCTTTCACTGTGCCGACACTATTTTGCAGTATATTTTCCACCCGAAACTCCTCCTTTCTACGCAGGTTAGAAAACGGATGTTCTTCTTTTTTAGTTTACCACGAAAAAGCTGGAAAATAAAAACGTTGCCCTTGTAAAAAAGGGCAACGCATCATTTTATTCAACTGATAAAATATACGGATAGAGCGGTTGTTTTCCTGCATACAATTCCACATCTACGAAATCAAATTGCTCTTCGATATATGCAGCAATCTTTTCCGCTTCGTCTGATGCAACGTCTTCTCCATAAATAATCGTGACGATTTCATCGTCCTCATCAATCAATGAGGCTGCCAGGCTTTTTGTCACGTCATCCAATGAAGGAGCTGAACTTGTGATTTTACCTTGAGCAATTCCTATGAAATCATCTTTTTGAATCGTCACTCCGTCAATAGAAGTATCCCGTACCGCATATGTGACCTGTCCTGTCTTAACAGAAGAAGCAGCTTCCTTCATAGTCTGCGCATTCTTTTCAACTGTCGCTTCCGGATTGAATGCTAAAATTGCCGCCAATCCTTCAGGTACAGATTTAGTAGGCACGACCGCTGCTTCAATAGACAAAACGTCCGCTGCCTGCTCAGCTGCCATAATAATATTTTTATTATTCGGCAGGATCAATACCTTTTCTGCACCAATCTCTTCTATTGCTTTAATAATATCTTCAGTAGAAGGATTCATCGTCTGTCCGCCTTCAATGACAGCGGATGCACCGATGCTCTTTAGAAGCTCAGCGATACCTGAACCCATCGAAACTGTGACGATAGCATACTTGTGTTGCTGTTTAGGAGTAGCTGTCGGAATGCTGTCACGCTCCATAATATCACTGTGCTGTTCGCGCATATTCTCTATTTTCATCTTTGTCAATGAACCGTATTTCTGCCCATAAGACAAAGCATCTCCCGGCTCTTCTGTATGAATATGTACTTTCACCACTTCATCGTCGGATATAACAAGCAATGAATCACCCAACTCACTCAGATCTTGGCGGAAAGTATCTTCATCAAATGGTTTCTCATGCAGCTTGTCCGCATCCAATTTCACCATAAACTCCGTACAATAACCAAACTCAATATCTTCGGTGTTCATGAAACTTTGCACACTGCGATGATGTTCTGTCTTGACTAAGTCTTCCATGGAATGGACAACGGTCTTTGCAGGCAAGTCTTCACCTTTTAAACAAGCCAAAAAGCCTTCATACACATACACAAGGCCTTGTCCACCACTGTCCACTACCCCTACTTCCTTCAATACTGGCAATAGATCAGGCGTTCTTTTTAAAGAAGCCTTCGCTTCTTCGACAATGATTTCCATTAATTCGGTTAGATCTGCCGCTTGTTCTTTATGAGAAACTGCTGCATTCGCGGCATCTTTTGCTACTGTCAAAATTGTTCCTTCTACCGGCTTCATGACTGCTTTATAGGCAGTTTCAACACCGTATTGAAGGGCTTCTGCAAATTGCTCTACATTAACTTCCGATTCGCTTTCAATCTGTTTGCTGAATCCGCGGAATAGTTGAGATAAAATCACACCTGAGTTTCCGCGAGCACCCATCAACAGACCTTTAGAGAAAGCTTGGGCAGTCATGCCGATATGTTCCTGTGCGTTCAAGCCTGTTTCTTTCGCACCTGAAGTCATGGATAAATTCATATTCGTCCCTGTATCACCGTCTGGTACAGGGAATACGTTTAAAGAATCCACATAATCCGCATTCTGGTGAAGGTGATGTGCACCCATTTCCACCATCTTCGCAAATTGCAATCCATTTATTGAACTCATTAACTCAAAGGCCTCCTTCTACAGGTTCGTTACCCGAACTCCTTGAACAAAAATATTTACTGAACTTACTGTGAGACCTAACACTTTCTTAACTGTATATTGTACTTTCGATTGTACTTGATAGGCCACTTCAGTAATTTTCGTACCATAGCTCATGATGACATACATATCGATATGAAAAGCATTCCCTTCGTTACGTACAATCACCCCGCGAGCAAAGTTTTCTTTTCGGAGAATTTCTGTAAGTCCGTCACGAATTTGGTGTTGTGAAGCCATTCCCACAATTCCGTAACACTCGATCGCAGCCTCACCGACGACTTGGGCAATTACGTCATTCGTAATATCGATAGTTCCATGTTCATTTTTCAGTTCGATTGACATCCTCTTCTCCTCCCAACTCTTTTCACGCATATACGTACATTATACGGTAATTTATCAAGAAAGAAAGCATTGTTGTCGCTGAATTATAGTGTAAAGGAAAAAAGCTTGAAGGTCTCCTAAAAAAATGTTGCATCGATCTCCCGCTTATGATAAAGTACTATGGTATGCGAATTGTAACGTGAATCGCTAAATAATTCACGAGGAGGTACTAAAATGGCTAAACAATGTGTTATCACTGGACGTAAAGCACGTTCTGGAAACTCTCGTTCACACGCTCTGAACTCAAGCAAACGCACTTGGGGAGCAAACCTTCAAAAAGTTAGAATCTTAGTAGACGGCAAACCTAAACGTGTTTGGGTATCTGCAAGAGCTCTAAAATCAGGCAAAGTACAACGAGTATAATAATCAAATGCTGAAAGCGCCGGGTAGCCTCGACAGACGTTGGAGGGATTACCTGGCGCTTTTTGCTTTCGGCAAAAAGAAAAAACACAAGGCACCTAAATTAGGCGCCTTGTGTTTTTTCTTTTTTACGTCTCTTTGACTTGCTGACTTTACTATTCGTTGCAACTGTTGATTTCGCACGGCCGTCCTTCTGGAACGCGACTGCGCACTTTCTGACAATATTGCTAACGAATTTCGGTAGCGTAAATGTATATACTCGCAAATCCCCACTCCTTTCAGGAATCTGAACTCCTTACCATTAAGCATATGCCGTCTCGGAAAGAGATAGTACAAACATCCGCCACCGTTTCATTACTGGTGAATCGAGTCGTGCCGATTTCCAACCGTTCATTCACTGTTTCGTATTTAAACCCAGTCAACGTCAATCCTGTCACCACAGGCCCAAACGAGAAAAAAGAAGTGTATGGGTAACGCTCATCTTTTTTTACACGTCGTACACCCGGCAACATGACACGGATATCATTGGTTGTGTTGTGAATTTTAAATTTCACTCTGCGATGCTCTGATTGCACCCTATATAATAAATGTAAAGCAGATTGCAGGTGATCCAATCTGCCGCCCGTCACGCCAGTCAATATGATATAATCCGGATCATACGTCAGGGCTCGCTGTACAGCCAATTCCGTATCCGTCTCATCTTTTTCTTCGTTGACACGATGCACGATTTCCACCGCTGAAGTGATTTTTTCGAATTGCTCTTTTGACACGGAGTCAAAGTCTCCCACTGCTTCATGCGGTTGAATTCCTTTTTCCAATAAATAAAGAGCACCACGGTCCACACCAATATAGACCGTGTCCTGCTGATCATATTCTGCCAAATCTACGACTTCCTCAATGGGACCTGCCGCACAAATAATGGCATATTTCATTTTTGCATCACACTCTCACCAGCAGATTTTATTGCTTGCAATGCCTTTGCACGATCTTTTTGATTGTAGATTGCAGAGCCTGCAACGAAAATGGTTGCTCCAGCTTCCACACATGGCTTGATAGTCTCTTCATTGATACCGCCATCGATCTCAATTTCAATAGAAAGACCGCGTGCTGAAATAATTTCTGACAGTTGCTTTACTTTTGGCACGACAGATTCAATAAATGACTGTCCGCCAAACCCTGGATTGACTGTCATGAACAATACCATATCCACATCTTCCAAAACATGCATGATCTGATCAACAGGCGTATGCGGATTCAACACAACGCCAGGTTTAGCGCCTGTTGATTTAATCAATTGCAATGTTCTGTGCAAGTGACGGCAAGCCTCTACATGAACCGTAATATAATCTGCACCTGCTTTAGCAAAACTTTCGATATACGCATCTGGATTCTCGATCATCAAATGAACATCCAATGGTAATTTTGTTAAAGGGCGCAACGCTTCGACAACTATAGGACCCATTGTAATATTTGGTACAAAGTGACCGTCCATCACATCGATATGAATGAGCTCCGCACCCGCTTTTTCTACTTCCTTTACTTCTTCTCCCAGCTTTGAAAAATCAGCTGCTAAAATAGATGGCGCAATTTTTACCATGATCAATACCTCGGCTTTCGATCTATAATTTCTTGTAAGAACAGTAAGTAATTCTTGTAACGCGCTTCAGAGATCGTTCCTTCTTCCACTTGTGCTTTCACAGCGCAACCAGGCTCCTTGACATGAAGGCAGCCCCGAAATTTACATCCTTCACCGGCTTCCGATATCTCTACAAAACAATCTCGTAATTCTTCTTTCTTAATATGTTCGAAGCCCAATGAACTAAAGCCAGGTGTATCCGCAACTAATCCATCCGCAATTTCGAGCAGTTCTACGTGGCGCGTCGTATGCTTACCACGCCCGAGTGCGTCTGAGATGACTCCTGTCTTCAACTCCAACTCGGGGAGAATCGTATTGAGCAACGTCGATTTTCCAACCCCTGACTGACCTGCAAGCACGGTTGTTTTGCCATTTAAATAGGGGCGCAGTACTTCAATCAACTGCTCTTCGTTGCCCACATTACGCAATACGGTATAACCAATACGCCGATAATAGGCTAAATTCCCTTCATTTTCCGCTATTGTCTGCTGGTTCGCTAAATCTTCCTTGGAAACATAAATAATTGGTTCTAGACGGTGCGATTCAATAACAGAGAGAAAACGATCCAACAAACGAAGACTCATATCTGGCTCTACAACGGAAAATACTAGTAGTACCTGGTCCACATTCGCTATGGGTGGTCTAACAAGTTCACTTTTCCTTGGATGAACATCTGTGATGGTCGCGTCATTCTCACCATCTGGTGTATAGGTGACCATATCGCCAACAAGTGGGTTAATTCCTTTTAACCGAAAAACTCCCCGACTCTTACACTGAATTAATTCACCATTATGTTCAACATAATAGAAGCCGCTGATCGCTTTTCGAATTTGGCCTTCCGCCATCGAACTCCTCCTTTAATTCAACTCTTTATAGTCAAATTTATCTTCTTCTATCACGGTCTGGTTGCGCAACACTTTATAACCGCCCCGTTCACCTTCCTCAAGCTCGATGGTGATCTTACGGGAAGTATCTTCAGTAATTTCAAATTCTTCTACAGGATCGTTCATTGTATGTTTGCGATCTTGTATATAAATTTGAATTTTCTGAGGCTCTCGTTCGTCTCCCTCTTCCCATTCATCCTCATCTTCAGGATTTTCATATGGAATCGTAATAGTTTTCACTAACAGTTTGACGGGTTTCGATGGAGCCCCTTTTGACATGACGACATCGACACGTTCATGTTTATCCATCTTCGTTCCTTTGGGAGGTTTTTGAGAGATCACACGACCTTTTTCAACCGTCTCCGAATATTCCCCGCTGACAATATGAATAGTAAGCACTGCACTTTTTGCGTAGCTCTCTAATTGTTTTTCTGTCATACCGCTTAAATCATTCAACGAATGCAGCTCTTTTCCTTTACTGACCGTAAAAATGATTTCCGTATCTTCAGGAACGACTTCTTGATCGGCTTCTGGCTGCTGTCCAATAATGGTCCCTATGGGCTCGTCAGAATACTCTTCAACTGGAGTAATCTTCTCGAACCCATAATTTTCTAGAAATTGCACGGTCGCTTCGTAACTGCGGCCGACATAGTTGAGCAGTTTCATTTTATCTTTACCTATACTGACAAACAGTTTAACGCCGTCTCCCTCTTTTCGCTTCTTGCCGGCTTCCGGTATCGTTTTGATGACCTGACCTGCGTTGAATTCATCAGACGTTTCTTCCAATCGTTCATCTATGACAAAACCTTCTTTTTCTAGCAGCTCCGTTGCGGCTAGTTCTTCCTCACCTATTACTTCAGGAACGATAATTTCTTTAGGTTTCAGCCACATCGTCAGTACCACTGCAAGTAAGGCAATGACCAGAAGGCTTGCTCCCACAATAAGTGGCCATTTCTTCTTTTTCTTTTTCTTCTCATCCGGCGGAACCGGTTCCACTGCTGGCGGTGTGTGTTTTACGGTATTTTCCACATTATCGAATTTCGAAGTGTCTTTCACGATTGGAATCGCTACTGTTCGATCATCATCAAAAGGCAATGTAAATTTCTTGTCATTCGCACGTTCCGGTGAAAAGACCGTTAATAGGTCATCGTACATTTCATCGGCTGTGGCGTATCGATAGTTGGCATCCTTCGCGGTCGCTTTCAAAATGACATTCTCCACAGTTTGCGGAATTTCAGGAAGCTGCTCCCGTACAGAAGGCGTCTCTTCCTGCAAATGCTTCAGCGCAATAGCAACAGCCGTCTCCGCAGAAAAAGGAAGCTTTCCTGTCAACAATTCATAAAAAACGATCCCTAACGAATAAATATCCGAGCGCTTTGTAGCCATGCCTCCCCGCGCCTGCTCAGGAGATAAATAATGAACGGTACCAATAACTGAATTCGTTTTCGTATGTGCTGTGGAGTTCAGCGCCATCGCGATACCAAAGTCCGTAATCTTGACGTCGTCTTCACCATTCATCAGGACATTTTGCGGTTTAATGTCACGATGGACGATGCCATTATGATGGGCATGAGAGATCGCTGACACCAGTTGCTGCATAATGGATACAGCATGGTCAGCTGATAATGCTCCGTGTGTGTGTATATACTCTTTTAACGTCCGGCCTGGTATGTATTCCATTACCAAGTAATGAAGCTCATCTTCTTGGCCGACATCAAAAATATTGACGATATGAGGATGGGTCAAACTTGTCGCTGAAAGTGCTTCTCTTTGAAATCGCTTTTTCAATTCTTCTTCATTCGCAAAATCATAGTGCAATACTTTGATTGCCACGTCCCGATCAAGAATCATATCATGTGCCAGATAAACCCTTGACATTCCTCCATCACCGATCACACGGATAATTTCATATCGTTTACCAATCCGTTTACCGATCATGTGGAAATCACCTCGGTTTCAGGTATTTCCAGTAAGATCGCCGTAATATTATCTTCGCCGCCACGTTCATTTGCCAACTCCACGAACGTATCCACTTTGTCAGCCAATGAAACGTCACGCAATATAATATCAAGCATCAGTTCCTTTTCGACTTTATTGCTTAACCCATCTGTGCACAGCAACAAGTACGATTGAGATGGCACTGGAATGGTATACAAATCTGGTACAATCGACTTTTCAGAGCCCACCGCTTTCATAATCCAGTTTCTCTGCGGATGCACTTCTGCTTCCTGTTCCGTAATCTCTCCGCTTTCGATCAGTATATTGACGAACGAATGATCCTTCGTAATTTGCCGTATAGCCTTGCCTGTCACTTGGTAAATCCTGCTGTCTCCTACATGGAAAACAAGGCATTGATCCCCTAAAATCAACGCAAGGTCAAGCGTCGTTCCCATACCTTTAAAACTTTCATCCTGCTGGGCTTTTGTATATAAAAACAGATTGATATCCACGACCGTATCGTACAATAAATCATACCAGTCCTGTTCCGTCTCCACATCGTCACTTGCCGACATGAATTGCTCGCCAATCATTCGTACGGCAGTAGAGCTGGCAAAGTCGCCGCCTTTATGCCCCCCCATTCCATCTGCAATGACGGCTAGCACTGTATTGTTTTTAGGATGAACGAACACAGCCGCCTCATCTTCATTTACTGTCCGCTTGCGTCCAGTATCTGAGCGAATCTCATATTCCATAAGCTAACCCCCATTCCCTTTCCATCAGATCAGTTCTTTCTTTGCAGAGCTGCCACAAAGAAGCCGTCACTTTCGTATTGATGCGGCAAGATCTGTAAATAGCTGCTATCAGTCGGTTGATCGATGATGTGTAAAGGAACAAGTTCAAAATCCGGCTGCTCCCGTAAAAACCATTCGACGATTGCCTGGTTTTCTGTTTTATCAATCGTACAGGTGCTGTAAACCAAGCGACCGCCTTTTTTCACTAATTGGCTGGCAACTTGGAGCAGATCTTTTTGAATAACCGATAGATTTTCAATATCTTGCACTGTTTTTTTGTATTTAATTTCTGGTTTCCTTCGAATGACTCCTAAACCGCTGCAAGGCGCATCAACCAGTACACGATCAAATGATTGCGGTTCATAGGTTGAGAGTAATTCTCTGCTGTCCCCGCTATTCGTGTGGATGGAAGTCAAGCCAAGCCGCTCAGCATTTTGCTCGATTAAACGTAATTTATGCGGATGAAGATCATGAGCTTGCACTTCCCCCTCATCTTTCATACGCTCGGCAATATGCGTTGTTTTACCGCCAGGCGCCGCACACATATCGAGAACTTTCATACCCGGTTCTACTTGTAAAGCTAACGCTGGCAGCATGGAGCTTTCATCTTGAACCGTCAGCAGTCCTTGTTGAAATGCTTCTGTAGAGGCTAAATTTCCTGACTCTACTTGAATACTGCTGTCAGTCAAGTTACCCGGCGATGCAAGTACGCCTTCCTTCTTGAGTAACCCTATGACTTCTCCTCTGTTCGTTTTCGTTGAATTAATTCGCGCTGTCGTAACAGGCGGCAAATTATTGACAACTGCAATAGCCGTTGCTTCTTCCATGCCGTACTGTTCAATCCAACGTCGGATCAACCATTCTGGGTGACTCGTCTCAATCGACAGCCGGGCTACCGGATCTTCAATTTCATCCAAAGAAGGAACACCTTCTCGTAAAATCGAACGTAAAATCCCGTTTACCATAGAGGAGACGCCCTTATGCCCTCGCTTGTTTGCAATTTTCACTGCTTCATTGACAACGGCGTGCGGAGGGATTTTGGATAAATAGATAATTTGATAAACGGACATCCGCAATAATTGGCGAACCCACGGTTGCAATTTCCCGCGAATATAAGGTGCCAAATAATAATCCAATGTCATTTGCTGTTGCAATGTCCCATATGTCAATTCCGTCAACAAAGCCCGATCCTTTTGGGGAAGATCGTATAACTCAATTGTCTTGTGAAGCAATAAGTTACTGAAAGCTTGCTCGTTTTCGATATCCATCAAGATCGACAGGGCGGCATCACGTACATTGCCACGCCAAATTTTCTTCTTATAATTTGTCATTCAAACTGGTCTCCCACTTGCCACTTGGATCCGATTCCATTTAAGAAAACGGCGGCAGTCATTCGTTTTTTCCCCGCAGGCTGCAAGTCGGTAATGGCAAACGCACCATCACCTGTCTGGACGATAATCCGGTCTTTTTCCAACGCTATAATTTCACCCGGCACCGCATCAGACGTCCGTTCTTCAACACGCCCCCACCAAATCTTCACTTGGTCATCCGCAAATTTCGAATAAGCTACAGGCCATGGATGTAAACCTCTCACTTGGTTAAAAACGGAACGAGCAGAACGTTTCCAGTCAATTCGTTCCTGTTCCCTCGAAATATTTTTCGCAAACGTCACCTGCGTTTCATCTTGAACTGTACGTTCATTCGTACCATTTACGATCGAAGGCAAAGTGTTCTTCAATAAAGTTGTTCCCACAGCAGAAAGCTTCGTGAATAGACTGCCTGTATCGTCATCTTCTTTGATCGGCAGAGCAGTCTGTGAAATGATATCTCCTGCATCCAATTTTTCCGCCATATACATGATCGTTACGCCTGTTTCAGTTTCACCGTCCAGCACCGCTTGATGAATCGGTGCACCCCCGCGGTATTTCGGCAATAATGACGCATGGACATTGATACAGCCAAGCTTTGGTGCGTCCAATAACTCTTTAGGAAGCAATTGACCAAATGCTGCCGTAATAATTAACTCCGGCTGCAAACTGATGATTTCCTGAAGCTCAGCGGATCCTTTTAGCTTTTCCGGCTGAATGACAGGTAACCCAAGGCGTAACGCTTCTTCTTTTACAGGCGGCGGAGTCAATACTCTCTTCCGGCCAACCGGGCGATCGGGTTGGGTTACTACTGCTAATATATCGTAGCCTTCATCGTGAAGCATCGTCAGGACGGGCACAGAAAATTGAGGTGTTCCCATGAAAATAATTTTCGTCATTCGTCGCCCTCCTCATCCTCTTCAAACTCGGAAGGGTCTACAATCCGCTGTATTTTCTTATCGAATAAAATGCCGTTCAAATGATCGATCTCATGCAAAATCGCACGCGCTTCATAACCTTCCGCCTCTAGTTCATACAGTCTGCCGTCGCGTTCCTGCGCTTCTATACGGACATGGAAAGGTCTCTCTACTTCACCAAATAATCCAGGAAAACTTAAGCAGCCTTCCACATCCACTTCAGCTCCTCCTGTTGCAGTCACTACTGGATTGATCATTTCGATGATATCTTGTTCTTCATCAAAGTCCACAATTGCCACGCGAATCGATTTTCCGATTTGCGGTGCCGCCAAACCTACACCATCATTTTCTATCATCGTTTCATGCATATCATCCAGTAACGTACCCAGCTCTTCATCAAAGACTGTGACTTCCTCACATGGTGCCGTCAAAATCGGAGACGGGTGTTTTACGATTTCTAATATAGCCAAAATTATTCCTCATTTCTGTAGTTACGTTCAGTGCCTGTCGAAGCTAAACGGCGCTTTGCACTTTTGATTCGTCTAGTTCCAAGCCCCAGCCTCTCGGGTCGTTTCGGTCTTTTCGAAAAGTTGCAAAGAACTCAACTTTGTCGATAAGCCCTCCAACGCCTGTCGAGGCTAAACGGCGCTTTGAACTTTTGTTTAAAAAATAGCTGTCGGCTCACGGTTTATGGACATAACCAATCCGTCTTTTGCCCAGCTGGTTTTGTAATGTTTTAATAACTTTTGTAAAACCGGTACGAGCGCAGGTTCCTGTTTGTATTTTACCAAACATTGATAACGATATCTATTGTTGAGGCGACTGATTGCTGCAGCGGTCGGTCCAATAATCACGGACTCGGAAGACAGCTGTTCCATTAGGAAACTCGTGCCTTTATGTGCATAATCAGCCGCCTTCAGTACATCCTCATGGCTGAACTGCACAACCGTCACAAAATAATAGGGCGGATAGCCCAGCTGTCTTCTTCTATCCATTTCCAATTCATAAAACGGCACGTACTCTTGAGTTTTCGATAATTCAATCGCATAGTGCTCTGGATCGTATGTCTGAATCACTACTTCTCCCGGCAGCTGATCCCGTCCGGCCCTGCCGCTCACTTGTGTCAGCAACTGAAACGTCTTTTCCGCAGCCCTAAAATCAGCTAAATGAAGTGATGTATCGGCAGCCAATACGCCAACAAGTGTAATACGCGGGAAATCCAGTCCCTTGGCAATCATCTGTGTACCCAGCAGAATATCTGCTTTTCCTTCACCGAAATCATGCAACAACCTCTCATGGGCGCCTTTCGTACTGGTCGTGTCTACATCCATTCGAATTACGCGCGCTTCAGGTACTAGCTTATACAACTCTTCCTGTGCTTTTTGCGTACCTGTGCCGAAAAACCGGATATGCTCACTTGCACACTCCGGGCATTCGATCGGCACAGGCTGCTCATGACCGCAATAGTGGCACTTCAAACTTTCACTTGAACGATGATAGGTCAATGAAATATCACAATTCGGGCATTCCACTACCGTACCGCAGTCACGGCATAGTACGAAACTCGAGAAGCCGCGTTTATTCAGCAACAACACGATTTGTTCTTTACGTTCCAACCGTTGCCGAATACCATCCGCCAGTGCGACAGAAAACATCGAACGATTTCCTGTCTTCAGTTCTTCTCTCATATCGACGACCTGAACTTCTGGTAATGCCTGTTGTTTTGCACGTTTTGTTAGGGTCAATAATGTATAAACATCTTTAGTTGCGCGTGCATACGATTCCAACGACGGCGTAGCGCTTCCGAGTATGACTGGACAGCGATGATAATCAGCTCGCCAAATCGCTACATCTCTCGCATGATATCTCGGGGACTCTTCTTGTTTATAGGTTGATTCATGTTCTTCATCCAAAATGAGCAGACCTAAATTCGTAAAAGGTGCAAAAACAGCTGAACGGGCTCCGATTGCCACTTTTACTTCGCCTCGATGGATCCGGCGCCATTCATCATATTTCTCGCCAGACGATAATCCACTATGCAGCACTGCGACCAACTCACCGAATCGCCCTTTAAATCGAGCGGTCATTTGTGGTGTCAGAGAAATCTCAGGAACTAGCACAATTGCTTCCTTGCCTTTTTTCAACACATGGTCGATCGCTTGCAAATAGACTTCTGTTTTCCCGCTGCCTGTGATTCCATGCAATAGGAACGTTTCTTGCTTCTTCTTATCACTAGCTTGTTCAATCGCTGACAATGCGGACTGTTGCTCATCTGTCAGCTGCTCAGGCTTCCCGCTGTCCCGCATTTTGGGTGCATCCAATTCACGGTAAACTTCCACTTGGGATTGTTCGATGACTTGTTTATCGAGCAGTGCTTTCAAGACGTTTGCTTTAACGCCTGATTTATTCATGATTTCGCTGGCTTCCATCGATTTCGACGGATGTAGAAGCAACCACTGCAATAATTCCACTTGTTTTTTAGCGTTTGAATGTGTCTCTTCCAAAGCGGATTCCAAGTGTGCTGTGTCCGGAATATGAATCATCCGAACTTTTTTCATCTTGGTTTTCTGCTGGATCGCCGTATCGATCTGAACAATTCCTTGTTCACTATACTTCTTCACTTCATTCAATAAATGAGCATCCTGCAAAGCCTTCAACGATACTTGCTCTCGATTTCCTAAAAACTCTCGGAATGAATCGTCGAGCAATTCTGGCTTGACTACACGCATGATTTTCTCATATTTCGCACGCATCGCTGCCGGCAGCATCACTTGGAGCGCATCGATTTCATAGGCAATCGTTTCAGCTGCCATCCATTTTGACAATGCCAGCAGTTCCGTGGATAGGACCGGCTCTAAATCTATTATCTCCAACACTGGTTTAATCTTGCCAGAATCCAGTTCACTATGCATTTTGATTGCTGTGACATATCCGACGACTTTTCGAGGGCCGAATGGCACTTTCACTCTCAGGCCCGGCTCCATGACGCTCTCCCACTCTGCCGGGACAGCATAATCAAACGGACGATCGATCGGATAAGCCGCTACATCGACAATGACTTCAGCGATCATCTAACTTGCCGCCTTCTTGCTGAAGTATCGTTTCAAATAAACGTACCGCCAATTGATCTTTTGGCATGGCAGTAAACGGAGTGGCTTCTCCTTCTCTGGAAAGCAGTGTGACAACATTCGTATCACTGCCAAAGCCGCCACCCGGATCGGTCACATCATTGACGATGATATAATCCAGATTTTTAGACTCCAATTTTTTTTGACCATATGCGATGACATCCGTCGTTTCAGCTGCAAAGCCTATCAATAGCTGATGTTCTTTCCGATCTCCGAGCGATTTCAATATATCTGTCGTACGCTCCAATTCGAGCACGTCGTCGCCTGCTTTTTTCTTCATTTTCTGAGTATGTACCGATTTTGGACGGTAATCTGCAACTGCCGCGGATTTCACGACAATAGAAGCATCGTCAAATTGACTGAGCACTGCATCGTACATATCGGCAGCACTCTCGACATGGATTATTTGGACGCCTGAAGGAACAGTCAATTCAACTGGACCTGAAATGAGAACGGTTTCCGCGCCAAGCTTTTGCGCTGCTGCCGCCATCGCATAACCCATTTTACCGCTGGAGAAATTCGAAACATAGCGAACCGGATCAATTCGTTCACGTGTCGGCCCCGCAGTAATCACGACTTTTTTCCCTTTTAGCGGTTGATAATGGCCTTGCGTAAAATGCTGGCTTACCAGTTCCGTAATACGTTCTGGTTCTTCCAAACGCCCCTTCCCCACATAACCGCAGGCCAAAAAACCTTCCGAAGGCTCAATAAAGCGGTAGCCGTCCGAATGGAGTTGCCCAATATTCCTTACAACAGCGGGATGGGCGTACATATGTACATTCATTGCGGGTGCAATCCAAACATCCGCTTCAGTAGCAAGTAAAATTGTAGTGACCATATCATCCGCGATCCCGTTTGCCAGTTTGCCGATGACATTCGCCGTAGCAGGCGCCACTAATACCAAATCCGCCCAATCCGCAAGATCTATATGTGCAATCACACGAGAGTCTTTTTCATCAAATGTATCGAAATACACATCGTTTTTTGACATCACTTGGAATGATAATGGCTGCACAAATTCTTTCGCTGAATCCGTCATTACGACTTTAACGTTTGCGCCTGCCTGAGATAGCTTGCTGACAAGTGCGACTGCTTTATAGACTGCAATTCCACCCGTCACACAAAGCAAGACATTTTTATTATTTATCATAATTAGGTGCCCCCTGTTCCTTTCAAAAAATAACAAACTCCCTGAGAACGGTTGAATTCCAAGGGAGTAGTTTTATCTTTATTCAGCAAAAACTCTCACCTCAATAGGTGGTGAGATGAATGTGGAAATATCCTGTTCAGTGGGATTTCAAACGCCCGCTGACCAATAGGAGAACGCAGGCTAGAAACGCCACATCCTGTGGCAATGCCTGCATAACCTACATCCTGTAGGCCTATGCCTCCGGCGGATGTCACAGATTTTGAAAGGATTTAATCGAGCACGCTCGATTCAAAATCTGGACGCAATAACGCCAAAGCGTAATTGATTTCAAATCAAACTTCGTCTTCGTAAATAATTGATTCATCCGCTTGTTGGTTGATCAAGACCCCAGCAGCCACTTCTTCTAACGCTCTGCCGACACTTTTCTCTGAACGATACTTATGTAAGAGTTCGTTCCGTTTTTCCTGTAGTTCACGCGCACGTTTCGCAGCCAGCGTGACCAATGTGTATTTAGAATCTACTTTCCCTTTTAGTGAATCAACTGATGGATATAACATAGTTTATTCTCCCTCCAACATTTGTAAGTATCTCTTTTCCACACGTTCTCTGCGGCAATGCTCTGCTGTAACAATTGCATTGACCCGATCACATGCTTTGGAGACCTCGTCGTTTTCGACTACATAATCGTACAAGTGCATCATTTCAAGTTCTTCTCTTGCCTTTAATACTCGATCGGCAATGATATCGGATGCTTCTGTACCTCTTCCGATCAAACGAGTTTCCAGATCACTCAAGCTTGGAGGTGCCAAGAAGATAAATAAACCATTTGGTACTTTTTCACGAACTTGTGCAGCACCGACGACTTCTATCTCGAGAAATACATCGCGGCCTGCGTCGAGTGTTTCGTTGACGTAGTCGAGTGGCGTGCCGTAGTAGTTTCCTACATATTCGGCATACTCCAGAAGTTTCCCTTCTTGGATCATTTGTTCAAATACTTCCCGTGATCTGAAGAAGTAGTCGACGCCGTCCACTTCGCCTTCGCGCGGGTTTCTAGTGGTCATCGATATGGAGTATTCGTAGTTGGTGTCCGGGCTTGAGAAGAGTTCTTTACGAACAGTTCCTTTACCTACGCCGGATGGACCTGAAAGGACGATTAGGAGTCCTCGATGTTTGTACATATAATCCCTCTTTGTTATGTATTCATTTACACAGCATGCCTGCTTTCAATCCAAGAACGATTCCTTGAAAGTGCTGAACCTGGTATCTGGGAGGGCATCGTTAATTTCCGCTGCAGGCGGACGCTTTCCGGAGGGCGTGGCTTGAGCCGCTTCCCTCGCTTCGCTCAGTCCAGGGTCTCAAGGCTCACGCTGATCCTCCCGGAGTCGCCGCCTTCCGCTCCAATCAACTAGATACACTTCTGAACATGGTGAGCTTCAAAAGAAAAGTAAAAAGAAAGTGATTAATATTCATCACTTCGCAAGTGTTCGACTAAACCGGCCCATGTGTGCAATCTGTTCATATTATACCATATTCATACGATGAGTGCTAAAATGGAACAAAACGAAATGAAAGAGGAATCCGTATGGCATTTGATGGTTTATTTACGAAAGCGATTGTGAGCGAGTTGCAGCAGTTGAAGTCTGGCCGGATTTCGAAGATTCATCAGCCGAATTCGCAGGAAATTATTTTTCAGATCCGAGCAAATAATAAAAATCATAAATTATTAGTTTCACTGCATCCTTCTTTTTCGAGGATGCAATTGACGAATGAAGTGTTGACGAATCCGTCCGAGCCTCCGTTGTTTTGCATGGTGTTACGGAAGCAGCTTGAGGGTGGGATGATTACGTCCATTGAGCAGCAGGAGTCAGACCGGATTGTCAGTATCCAAGTTCAGGCTCGAAATGAACTGGGCGATCAGATTGAACGAAAACTGGTTATTGAGATCATGGGCAGACACAGTAATTTAATTTTACTGGATGCTTCGCGCGATTTGATTATCGACAGTATGAAGCATCTGCCGCCTTCCGTGAACAGTTACCGGACGATTCTGCCTGGACAGCCGTATATCCCGGCACCTCCACAAGATAAACTGGATCCTTTTCAAGTCTTAGAAAATGAATTTATGGATGTCTTACCTAACCTGCAGGAGCCGAGAGATGTTGTCCAGCAATTCGCTGGCTTTTCTCCCCTGACTGCTGCCGAACTACTGTATCGGCTCCAACAAAATCAGGAGCAGCCATTTAGAGTTTGGAGATCTTTTTTAGACAGTTTCAACGCAGATTCAATGAAGCCTACTGTAGTGGAGAATGATCGAAAGACATTATTCTCCGCGGTGGAATTGACACACGCGCCCGGCACAACTCAAACGTTTTCTACATTGAGTGATTTACTCGACAAAGTCTATTTTGCCAGAGCAGAGCGAGAGAGGGTCAAGTCCCAAGCGATTGATTTGGAACGCTGGTTGTCCAATGAAATTACGAAGCTTGAAAATAAGACAAAAAAACTGCAAAAAGAACAGCAGACGGCTCAAAACTTGGATACCTTAAAACTGTACGGTGAGTTATTGACAGCGAATAATTACTTAATGCAAAAAGGCGATAAGGAAGTGACGGTAGAAAATTATTATGAGCAAGGCACTATCGTCACGATTCCGCTTGATCCGCGGAAATCACCTATTGATAATGCCCAGAATTATTTCTCCCGTTATTCGAAAGCCAAAACCGCACTCGTCCGAATTGCGGAGCAGCTAGAAAAGACGAAAGAAGATATCGAATACTTTGAGATGGTACGGCAGCAAGTATATCAAGCTTCCCCAATTGATATAGAAGAAATACGTGAAGAATTGGTCGAACTTGGATTTATGCGTGCTAGAAGAAGCAAAAAGAAGGTAAAGCCAAAGAAACCGGCACCGGAAGCATTTGTTTCCTCGACTGGAGTTCCAATTTCCGTCGGGAAGAATAATAAGCAAAATGATTATTTGACGTTCAAAATGGCTGCGCGGGATCATGTATGGCTGCATACAAAAGACATACCTGGCTCGCACGTCGTCATCCATGATGCAGAGCCAGACGCACAAACGATTGAAGAAGCAGCTGGGCTGTCCGCTTATTTCAGTAAGGCTCGTGAGTCGTCTTCTGTACCGGTCGATTATACCGAGATTAAGCATGTGAAGAAACCTTCCGGTGCAAAACCTGGATTTGTTATTTACTTTGAACAGAAAACCGTGTTTGTTACGCCTGATGAAGATTTAGTCCGTAAACTGCGGAAGTGAGTAATATTATATAAAAAGGCTGCCCGAAAAGTCATTGCCACCTGACTTTTCGGGCTTTTTGTATGAGGGGGAGGATTTAATTAATTCGGTCGGATGATGAACAGGAAAAAGGTGCGGTGCTTGGCTATATTGGTTCGGTTGGATCGTGGATTGGTTCGGTTAAGTTACAGATTGGAGCGGTTCGAAAGGAGTTTGGTTCTGTTCAATGCTATATTGGTGCGGTTGCCGCATACTTTGGCGCGTTGTAATATTTTATTTACTGGCCGCGCAAAATTGGAATTTCACCAAAAGCAGTTTTGGACTTTCGGGACAGACCCTTTTACATTTTCACACCATATTCATTGCACCTCTAGCTCATCGACTGATTTATACTCTTTAATAAGCCCCAGATGAATTGCTTCCCATAGATAAAACGACACTACAGAACGATACGGTTTCCAAAGCGGGGATTTTTCGACCAGAATGCTCCGCCGTTCCGATTTATCCACCCCGTACAACCATTCGGCAGCACGCTGAATTCCCACATCGTCTACGGCAAGCACATCACCACGGCCAAGAGACAGAAGCAGAAACATCTCTGCTGTCCACTTTCCTATCCCCTTGACATTAATTAGCTGCTCCATAATGGATTCATCGCTATATTCCGCTATATGGTTAAGATCCAGCTCATTTGCTGCTATTTTCTCTGCCAAGTCGTTTACATACTCTGCTTTTCTCGTTGTTAAACCAACCTGCTTCAACTCCTCTTCTGACTTCGCAAGCAACCCCTCCACTGTGACACTTCCGCCAAGCAATTTCAGAAGACGCTCATAAATTGCACTGGCTGCACTGACGGAGATTTGCTGGCCAATGATGGAACGGACAATGGAGGAAAGGTAGTCGGTCCGTAAAGGGATTTCAATATCATCAATAAATGTAATCATCCTTTTCATCAATGGATCGCTGTTGGTGATGAACCGAACTGATTCATCTTGTGTACGAATATACAGTGTGCACACTTATTTCATCTCCTGTCTCCATTCAAGGCTTTACATAGAAAACGAAGACTGCCTGTAAGCAATCCACGTTTCGTTACTAGTTCACTAGAGATCATGGAACAGATTAAGGAAAATACCAAACCAACTTTTAATACAGTGAACTCCTTTAACAGAACCATGATTTTAATCTTACAACCAATATACAGCCTGAGAATCTTTGATTTCTGTTGATCCTGCAAGAAAAGCCGTAACGAAGAACGGCTTTTGCAAACAAAAGCATAGCGCTAAGAGCATATTTTTGCTTTTCACCGCCTCCCTTTCCAATCAAGTCAGACTCTGCTTAGAAGTTTTGTTAAACAATCGCGCTCGTTTACAGAGGATTAAAGGGAATACAGTTCTATTATTTTTTCTAAGGATAATTTATTTGGATTACACATATCAACAAAATAAGGTAACTGCCATTTTTGAGTTTTCATCGCTTGTTTACTACTTGGACTATCCCAGCTAGGATAAACTCTTATTGCCATTTTGCCCTTTGTTGAAGTAGACCTAAGAATGTTTTGTTTTAAAAGAATTTCTTTCGGAAAGATAAATTGTCCAAACTCATTTTCATTTTTAAAGGTAGTTATAACTAATAAATCAGGGGCTTCCTCATATGAGTAGGGTTGATTTTTATTATTTTCGTCTTTTTCCCAAAATGCAACAAACTGCCCTGCTTTGGCAGGTGTAATATTCGCAACTCTGAATCGAATTGTTTTAGAAGATAATTGAAATGTACCAGCACCATACTTCGAATTTTGCTTCTCTTCTTGAACTGACTTTACAGTTAAGAGATTCGACTCATAAATCATTTTATTTACATGAGTTAATGATGTAAAAAAATCATTCATTTCTTCACTCCTAAATATCAAACAACATGGCTTCGATTACTGCAATACTGACGCTTTAAAAGCCTACGTTAATTGAGCTATTCACACTTGTTAGACGAACCTTTTCGGATCTTCTATTCTGATAGAGACAACTTCTCCGCAATTCAAGCAGAAAGTATAGATTTTATTTGATCCACTGAATGAAGATTTTTTCGATTTAATTGGCATAAAATCTGTTCCTTCTCTAAATTCGTTCCCATTGCAACTTGGACAACGCTTTTCAGTGTTCATAGGAATTTCTCCTCCTTCATGCTACTCCATTATCTCGTCTGGTCACGCTACTTTGCCGGTTAAACCAAAAAGAGAATCCTCATGCTGAGAGAAGACATCCCAAAGTATTCTGCGATGCCTCCACAAACTCCAAATATAAGTTTATCTCTTGAGCTTTCCTAAATTTATTTTGCAATCTAATTCATCCTTTTAAATAGTCTGTTACTAAATTAGTAGAGATCTTTTCATAAATGTACTCTTTAATGAAAAAGGAAAAACTAAACAGATATTCCGTCTGTCAACACTAAAAAATTTACTAAAATTAACATTACACCATTATCAAAAATTATTGCAAAAAGAGAAAGTGAACCTAAAATTATAATTACTAACGGCAAGTCCGTATTCGGGCCTCTTAGAATAAAAAACGATATAATGCTTGCAACAACCGGCAGAAAAGAAAAACCTCCCCACTTATTCATACAAGTGATTCCTCCTTATCAAGGATACGTTCCGTTAATCGAATATTAAAGGATCTTATTCTCACTCAAGCACGTCCCTTTAAGTGGAATTTCACACGCAAAAATTAGTCATTTTACTAAACATCAAATTTTTTTACCAATCTAATACCATTCTACCAAATTTCTTTAAATTCATCGGACTTCAACTAAAATAATCTCTAACTTTTCATTAATTTGCTTTCGCCGTAAAGTAATCATATAACAAAAGGACCGCCACGAGAAACCGCGAATCAATCCACGATTTCCCTGACAGTCCTTTATTTATTACAATGTACCCTGCTTCAATTTCGTATGCCATTCCGTTAATTCATTCATGGATTCCTCTTCGATTGCGCCTTCTTCTTTTGCCACTTCCGCCAAAGCCGCGAAGTTCGTCAGGCTGTGGTATGAAAGTTTAGCTTCTGCAAACTTTTCATCCGCTTTTTGAAGTTCGTATGTAAAAATAGAGACGATGCCGCATACTTCTACGCCTTCAGCCAGCAAAGCGTTCGCTGCATTCAAGCTGCTTCCGCCTGTTGAGATCAGATCTTCGATGATGACTGCCTTTGCGTTCGGCTCGATCTTGCCTTCGATTTGACGGCTCTTGCCATGCGCTTTGGCGGAAGAACGGATATAGACCATTGGCAACTTTAGAATATCTGCCACCCATGCCGCATGCGGAATCCCTGCTGTCGCTGTCCCTGCGATCACCGTTGTTTCCGGATAGTGAACTCGGATCAAAGCAGCAAGACCTTCAGCGATTTCTTTTCGTCCAACTGGATCCGCCATTGTTAAGCGGTTATCACAATAGATTGGCGATTTGATACCTGATGCCCACGTAAATGGTTCTTTCGGATTCAAGGCAACAGCCCCGACATTCAATAAAATTTGAGCTACTTCTTTTTCTCTAGTCATTGAGGGGTTCCCTCCCATAAAGTATTTACTAACTCATACGCTTCACTTGGATTTTTTGCCCCTGTGATAGCACGTCCAACGACGATATGTGTAGAGCCTTCCTGTCTCGCTTTAGCAGGGGTCGCGACACGTTTCTGATCGTGGACATCACCTTGTGCTAATCGAATCCCTGGTGTCACTTTGAAAAATTCCTTACCACAAACTTCTTCAATTATCTTCGCTTCTTGTACCGAACAAACGACGCCGTCCAAATGAGCTGATGAAGCAAGCTTCGCATAATGTTCTACGGATTGCTGAAGCGGGACGCCGATCAATTGCTCTTCTCGTACTTGGCGGTCATCTGTTGAAGTGAGCTGCGTCACGGCAATTAATGCGGGACGCTGTTTGCCTGCTGGCGTACCGATATCCAAACCTTCCAGTGCCGCTTCCATCATAGCTTTCCCGCCAGCCGCGTGAACATTGACCATATCGACTTCAAGCGAAGCCAAGACGTTCATCGCGGATTTGACGGTATTCGGGATATCGTGCAGTTTCAAGTCCAAGAAGATGGAATAGCCTTCTTCTTTCAAGCGGGCGATCATCGCAGGACCTTCTTTATAATACAATTCCATTCCAACTTTGACATTGACCGAATGATCGAATGCTTTAAGGAAATCAAATGTTTTTTCTGCTGAATTAAAATCTAGCGCGATGATGGGAGATCTATTCATAGACGATGGCTCCTTCCGATCAATTCTGAAATATGATCTATTTGCAATTCATCCAATTTCCCTGGAAGCTGTTCAATAAGAGTTGGACAAATAAATGGATCTACGAAATTCGCTGTGCCGACCGCCACTGCACTCGCTCCTGCAGATAAAAAGTCGACAACGTCTTGCACACAAGTAATCCCCCCCATTCCGATGATCGGAATATTGACGACTTGGCTTACTTCATAAACCATACGAATCGCTACAGGCTTCACGGCAGGACCTGATAAACCACCTGTTTTATTGGCAATAACCGGCTTACCTGTTTTTTCATCCAGACGCATGCCGACCAATGTATTGATCATCGTGATGCCGTCTGCTCCGCCTGCTTCCACTGCGATTGCCATAGACTTAATATCCGCTACGTTTGGTGACAATTTCACATAGACAGGCACGGAAGACACAGCTTTCACGGCTGCAGTCAGCTCTTTCGCAATTTCAGGATCCGTACCGAACGTGATGCCGCCACATTTGACATTCGGACACGATATATTCAGTTCCAACGCGTGAACATTCGGCGCTTTGGAAATTTCTTTTGCCACTTCCACGTAGTCCGCTGTTTCGGAACCCGCGACATTGGCAATGATCGGAACATCGAACTGTTCAAGCCATGGCAATTCATTTTCAAGAACACCATGCAAGCCTGGATTTTGCAAACCGATTGCATTCAACATACCAGAAGCTGTTTCCGCTACTCGAGGTGTCGCATTTCCGTAACGCGTTTCAAGTGTTGTTGCCTTAATCATGATCGCACCAAGTTGAGAAAGATCATAGAGATTGCCGTACTCTTTCCCAAAACCGAAACATCCGGAAGCCGGCATGATCGGGTTTTTTAATTCGAGTCCTGGTAATGTAATTGCTAATCTACTCATATTTGCACCACCCCTGCTGGAAATACTGGACCGTCGGAGCATACTTTGACATAGGCTTTGTCTGTCGCGTTTTCATTTGTATGGCACACACAAGCGAAACAAGCGCCGATACCGCAGCCCATGCGCTGTTCAAATGATAAGAATCCTTTTTTATGCACATATGCTTTTTGGACTGCATCGAGCATCGGCATTGGTCCGCAGCTATAGAATGTTTCAAATTCGTCAGTTAGCTCGCCCATAATATTCGTAACAAATCCTTTTGTGCCGTTACTTCCATCGACCGTCGCAATATACGTTTCGCCTAGTGTAGCAAACTGCTCTTCATAAAACACGACGTCATCTGATTGGAAGCCTAGGATATGAATGCATTTGACACCTTTTGCCGTCAGCTGCTTAGACAGTTCGTACAATGGCGGTACCCCGATGCCACCACCGATCAGCACAGCCGTTTGACCTGAAGCCGTCTCATTGACAGGAAAGCCATTTCCAAGCGGACCCAACACATTGACGATATCCCCTGCTCGCTTTTGTGAAAGCAATCCAGTGCCATGTCCTTCTGCACGATAGATAATCGTCATTTCATTTTTTTCCACATTGACTTCCGCTATCGAAATGGGACGTCGCAACAATGGTTCAAATGAATCGGATACGCGGATATGGACAAACTGGCCCGGAGAAGTAATTTCTCCGACCAGCTTTCCAGTGAGTTTCATTTCAAAGATATTTTTCGCGATTTGCTGTTGCGATCCAACTGTCATCAAATCTTGAATGATCATTGAATCACCTGCTTGGGCATCGCGGCTGTTTGAAACGTCATCGATTCGATGACAGAAAGCATTGCAGCTGCTGTATCGATGGAAGTGAAGCAAGGAACTCCATTCTCTACTGATTCACGGCGAATTCTAAAGCCGTCACGAGCAGGTTGTTTACCTTTTGTCAGTGTATTGATCACTAACTGTGCCTGTCCTTTTTGGATGACATCAATCAATGTCGGGCCTTCCGTTCCGATTTTGCCGACAGTTTTCACTTCAATGTTTGCTTGTTCAAGTGCTTTAGCTGTTCCTTCTGTAGCTAAGATGCGGTAGCCGATTTGAACAAAGCGTTCTGCGATTTCAATAATTTCTTCTTTATCTTTATCGGAAACCGTCATCAAGACCGAACCGTATTCCTTCACTTCCATGCCTGCAGCGACTAAGCCTTTATAAAGTGCTTTTTCGAGAGTGCTGTCTTTCCCCATTACTTCACCTGTCGATTTCATCTCAGGTCCGAGCGTGATATCTACACGACGCAGTTTCGCAAAGGAGAAGACTGGTACTTTTACATAGACACCCTCTGGAGCGTCTGCAAGTCCGTCTGTAAAGCCTTGTTGTGCAATTGATTTACCTAAAATTGACTGGGTAGCGACATTGGCCATTGGAATATTCGTGATTTTACTTAAGAATGGTACTGTCCGGCTGGAACGCGGGTTCACTTCAATGACATATACCTGACCTTCCGAAATGACGAACTGGATATTGAGCAACCCTCGGATATTCAACCCTAGAGCCAAACGCTTCGTGTAATCCGCAATCGTTTCGATCATTGATTGGGAAAGATTTTGCGGCGGATAGACAGCGATCGAGTCACCTGAGTGTACGCCTGCGCGTTCGATATGTTCCATAATTCCTGGAATCAATACCGTCTCGCCGTCACAGATCGCATCTACTTCAATCTCTGTACCTGTTAAATAACGGTCGATTAATACTGGGTGCTCAGGACTTGCTTTCACTGCATTTTCCATGTATTGCAGCAATTCTTGTTCATGATAGACGATTTCCATCGCACGACCACCTAATACGTAAGAAGGACGAACGAGTACTGGATAGCCGATTTCATTGGCGATCACAACTGCTTCCGGAACAGATAACGCCGTTTTTCCAAGTGGCTGGGGAACGCCGATTTCGTGAAGCGCACGTTCGAACTTGTCACGGTTTTCCGCACGGTCGATATCTTCAAGGGACGTCCCGAGAATCTTCACACCACGTGCTTCCAGTTCAGCCGCCAAGTTAATCGCCGTTTGTCCTCCAAACTGTACAATGACTCCTTCCGGCTGCTCTAAATCGATAATGTGCATGACATCTTCAATTGTCAGCGGCTCAAAATATAGCTTGTCAGAGATGGAGAAGTCAGTTGAAACAGTCTCTGGGTTGTTATTGACGATGATCGCTTCGTAGCCTGCTTCTTGGATCGCCCAGACACAGTGCACCGTTGCATAGTCAAACTCCACGCCTTGACCGATACGGATTGGGCCGGAACCAAGAACGACAACACTTTTCTTATCAGATTTTACAGATTCATTTTCATCTTCATACGTACCATAGAAGTATGGAGTGTCGGATTCGTACTCACCCGCACATGTATCTACTTTTTTATAGACAGGGATCAATTCTTGCTCTTTTCTCCAGTTATAGACTTCACGTTCTGTCGTATTCCAAAGTTGCGCCACAATCGCATCTGCAAATCCTAGACGCTTTGCTTTGTGAGCAACTTCTTGGTCAAATGGATGATCTTTCAATGTCTGTTCGTAGCGCACAATATTTTCAAATTTTCGTAAGAAGAATAAGTCGATTGCACTCCATTCGTGCAGCGTTTCAATCGTCACACCGCGGCGCAATGCTTCACCGATGAAGAATAGGCGCTCATCTCCAGCTTTACGGATTCGTTTTTCGATCCATTCATCCGACATCTCGCTGCCGCCTGGCAATGAAAGATCAAATTGACCAATTTCAAGTGAACGAACTGCTTTTAAGATGGACTCTTCAAAAGTACGGCCCATCGCCATAACTTCTCCTGTTGCTTTCATCTGAGTGCCAAGATTCCGTTTAGCAGATTCGAACTTATCGAAAGGCCAGCGCGGAATTTTCGTTACAACATAATCAAGCGTTGGCTCAAAGCAAGCATATGTGTTACCGGTAACCGGGTTCATCATTTCATCTAGCGTCAGTCCGACAGCAATTTTCGCAGCCAGTTTCGCAATTGGATAACCCGTTGCTTTAGAAGCCAGTGCAGATGAACGGCTCACTCGTGGATTCACTTCAATGATGTAATAATCAAAGCTATGTGGATCAAGTGCCAGCTGAACGTTACAGCCGCCTTCAATTTTCAAGGCACGGATAATCCGTAATGACACGTTACGCAGCATTTGATTTTCACGATCCGTCAAAGTCTGGCATGGAGCAGCAACGATGGAATCGCCTGTATGGATCCCTACAGCATCGACGTTCTCCATATTACATACGACGATGGCATTATCCGCCGAGTCGCGCATTACTTCATATTCGATCTCTTTAAAGCCTGCAATGGATTTTTCAAGTAGACATTGAGTCACTGGACTATATTTCAGGCCGCTCGCCACAATTTCTTCTAAGTCCTCATCGTTGTGACAAATACCTCCACCTGTTCCGCCAAGCGTAAATGCTGGGCGAACGATCACAGGATAGCCTATTTTTCCGACGAATGCATAAGCTTCCTCAAGGTTATGAATAATGTCACTTTCCGGAACAGGTTCGCCCATTTCATTCATTAAATTACGGAATAAGTCGCGATCTTCTGCTTTATGGATCGCATCCAGTTTTGTACCAAGAATCTCAATTTCAAGTTCATCCAAAATTCCTGATTCTTGAAGTTCGATCGCCATGTTCAAGCCTGTCTGTCCGCCTAATGTAGGCAGCAGTGCATCAGGACGCTCCTTGCGGATGATTCGGCTGACGAAATCTAGAGTAATCGGTTCAATGTATACTTTATCTGCAACTTCTGTATCCGTCATGATTGTAGCTGGATTCGAGTTGATTAAAATGACGCGGTAGCCCTCTTCCTTTAAGGAAAGACATGCTTGTGTACCTGCATAGTCGAATTCTGCGGCTTGGCCGATGACAATCGGACCTGAGCCGATGACGAGGATGGATTTTATATCTTGACGTTTAGGCATTGGTATTCTCCTTTCGGTTGCTTGCAGTCATTTGCTGAATGAAACGATCGAATAAATAACTTGCATCTTGTGGTCCGGGTGAAGCTTCAGGATGGAACTGTACAGAAAAAGCTTCATATTGCTCACTGCTTACACCTTCAACACAGCCATCATTCAACGCTTTATGTGTAACTATTAGGCCAGTTCCTGCTAAAGAATCTTCCAGCACTTCATAGCCATGACTTTGTGATGTCAGATCGGTACGGTTTGTCTCCAAATCTTTTACCGGATAGTTGCCGCCAATATGGCTGTTTTTCATTTTAGCTGTTTTTGCTCCGCACGCGAGTGCAAATAATTGATGGCCCAGCCCGATACCGAAGATTGGTTTCTTGCCAAGCAATTCTTTGATTGTCTCAACAGCACCTTCGACATCTTGCGGATTCCCAGGACCGTTTGATAATAAAATGCCGTCTGGGAACAGCGCTAGGATTTCTTTAGCGGATGTATCGTAAGGCACGACAATGACATCGCAATCCTTCTTATTCAGTTCACGTAAAATGCCGTGCTTGATTCCGTAATCGATGACGACTACACGTTTCCCTAAGCCCGGGCTTGGATATGGACGTTTAGTTGAAACTTTTGCCACAAGGTTCGTCGGCACTTCATAGCCTTGAACTTCTGCCAGGACCTCATCCAAATTGATGTCTTCGCCAGCAGCAGTTAGTTTTCCTTTTAATGCACCTTTATCGCGCAGTAGACGGGTCAGTTTTCTTGTATCGATTTCTTGGATTCCCGGGATACCTTTTAATGAAAGCAAATCACCTAACGTCATTCCACTGCGGAAGTTGGACGGCTCTTCCGTTAATTCTCTGACGACTAAACCATTAATCGCCAGATCAATGGATTCGTAATCATCCCGGTTGATGCCATAGTTTCCGATTAAGGGATACGTCATGACGACGATTTGTCCACAGCCTGAAGGGTTAGAGATCGTTTCCTGATAACCGGTCATTCCTGTTGCAAATACAGCTTCTCCTAATGAAGCACTATCCGCTCCAAATGCTTTCCCTTCAAAAATAGAGCCATCTTCTAAAACTAAATATCTTTTTTTCATCATTGACCATCCTTCCAAACGATGTTTCCACCGAAAATTGTCATTACAGGCCATCCAGTGCAATCCCAGCCGTCAAATGGCGTGTTTTTCCCTTTTGACACAAACGTTGTACGATCGATTTTTTGCTCTTTCTCCAAATCAATTAAAACTAAATCAGCTGTTGCTCCTACTTCAATTTTTCCATAAGGCAAACCGAATACTTCTGCCGGTTTAATCGTCATCCAGTCAAGCAATTGCTTCAGAGTCCAGTGACCCGGTTTTACGAAATGTGTGTACAATAAAGGAAATGCTGTTTCGAATCCAGTGATGCCAAATGGTGCTTTCGCGAATCCGACAGATTTTTCCTCTGCCGTATGTGGTGCATGGTCCGTAGCGATGCAATCCAATGTACCGTCTAGCAACCCTTGACGCAATGCTTCGCGGTCCTCTTCAGAGCGCAGTGGAGGATTCATCTTCCAGTCAGCATCATCCCCCGGCACATCGTTTTCCGTTAGCAACAAGTGGTGTGGACTTACTTCCCCTGTCACATGAATTCCAGCTTTTTTCGCATCACGAATCGTCCGTACGGATTCTTTCGTGCTGACGTGGCAAACATGGTAGTGCGCGCCTGCTGCTTCTGCTAATAAAATATCTCTCGCAATATGTACTGACTCTGCGATGGATGGGATACCCGGCAACCCAAGCTCTTTATTGCGCATCCCTTCGTGCATCGCGCCGCCATAGATCAATGTATTGTCTTCACAGTGCGCTACAATCGGCATATTGATAGCCGCAGCATCTTGCATTGCTTCGTACATCATTCCTGCTTCTTGAACGCCCACTCCGTCATCTGTGAAAGCAAATGCGCCATGTTCTTTTAATTCCGCAAGATTGGTCCGCTCTTTTCCAGCTTCTCGAATGGTGATAGATGCGTATGGCAACACGCGAATTTTCGCATTATCTTCAATCAATTTATTAATTTTTTCGATATTTTCAATCGTGTCCGGCACTGGCCGTGTATTAGGCATCGAACAAATCGTTGTATACCCGCCTTTTGCTGCAGCTGCCGTTCCAGTTGCGATCGTTTCCTTATGCTCCCCACCCGGCTCTCTCAAGTGGACATGTACGTCAATCAGACCTGGAGATAGCAACAACCCTTGTCCTTCAATGATTTCACAATCAGCTGTCGGTAACTGGCTGCCGATTTCTGTAATCTTTCCTTCTGAGATTTTCACATCTGTTACTACGATCTGGCCTTCTTCGCTTACCATTTGGACATTTTGAATTAAAGTGTTCATGTTATTTCCGCCCCTTCAAAATTAATTCTAGAACAGCTGCTCGAATATAGACGCCGTTTTCGACTTGTTTAAAAATACGTGATTGAGGACTTTCAATTAAGCAATCCGCGATCTCCACATCTCGATTGACAGGTGCCGGATGCATGATGATTGCTTCGCTTTTCATTCTGCCTGCGCGTTCTACTGTCAAACCGTACTGTTCATGATAAGCCGCTTTCGTATAGGCCATTTCTGTATTATGGCGTTCATGCTGTACACGGAGAAGCATGACAACATCGCTCGTTTCAATTACTTCATCCCAGTTATCCACACTTTCAAATTCTCCTGCCCATTCTGGCGGACAGAGGAATGTGACCTCGGCACCTAGTTTCTGCAGAGCTTCTGCGTTGGACCGCGCCACACGGCTATGTGAGATATCTCCTGCAATCAGCACCTTCAGACCCTCGAAACTTCCGAACTCCTCCTGGATTGTGAAAAGGTCCAATAAAGATTGTGTCGGATGTTGACCTGAACCGTCACCCGCATTGATGATCGCTACATTCGTTCGATCAATCAATTCTTCATAAAAGCCATCGGACGGATGCCGGATAACAAGTGCGTCCAAGCCGATTGCCTCCAACGTTCGGATCGTGTCATATAACGTTTCTCCCTTTAATGTACTGGAGAAACTAGTCTCAAATGGGATGATTTGCGCTCCAATTTTTCGTTCCGCCATTTCAAAGCTCGTTTTTGTTCTTGTGCTCGGCTCGAAAAACAGATTGCACACAGTGTAGGTTCCTGGCAGTTCACGGAAGCCCAGGCGTTTAAAAATCGCCGCTCGATCAAGTATCAACATGATTTCTTCCACTGTCAGGTCTTTCATTGAAACTAAATGTTCCATCGGATGTTCCTCCCTCATGAAGTGCAGGCATTTATTGCAATTCATTCTATCTAATTTCTTTTATTCATCCATTAACGTATCGTCTTTTCTACCTGGCAACACCAAGTTGAGTACTACCCCAACAATCGCCGCTAACGCCATCCCGCCTACTTCAAAAGTCGGGCTGAATTTGATTGTAGCTCCGCCGATTCCAATTACTAGAATAATCGATGCGATGACCAAATTCCGTTGATTGTCAAAATCGATTTTGTGATCAATCAGCATACGCATTCCAGAAGAAGCGATGATACCAAACAGCAGAATGGAAATTCCGCCTAACACTGCTTGAGGTATCGTGGCGATCAAGGCCATTACTTTTCCTAAGAAAGAGAAGAAAATCGCAAATACTGCAGCTCCGACAATTACGTAAACACTATATACACGAGTGATCGCCAGCACACCAATATTTTCTCCATAAGTAGTTTTTGGCGGACCTCCGACCATTCCACTGATCAATGTGCCAATCCCATCGCCGAGCAATGATCTATGCAAACCTGGATTATCGATGTAATTTCTTTCCACCACTTTACCTAGTACAAGCTGGTGTCCGATATGTTCTGCAATCGTCACGATCGCAATCGGTACCATAATAATCAGTAAGGTCGGCGTCACTACAAACGAATAATCCACACCGGGAATCAGCATGTCCGGCACTGCAAACCACTTCGCCTCGACAACTTGGCTGAAGTCCAAGATCCCAATCGCTGCTGAATAAATATACCCGACTACAATTCCGATCAACACGGGCATTAAACTGATAATACCTTTAAAGAACATTAAGCAGAAAACCGCTGAAGCAAGTGTTACCAAGGCTGCTGAAAAATGCAAGCCGCTGTATACATCCTGACCATCCACTTGAATCATACTGGCCATGTTGATTGCCGTTGGTGCAATTGCCAATCCGATGACCATGATGACAGGTCCGACAACAATCGGCGGTAAAATTTTCATGATCCAGCGATAGCCCGTCTTCCATATCACAAGAGAGACAATCGCGTAGACCAATGCGACGAACATACTCCCGATCATCGCACTGCCGATTCCGCCAGTTGTGGTAGCAATCTGAATTGGGATGATAAAGGCGAAGGAAGAACCTAAGTATGCCGGCACTTGAAACTTCGTCACTGCGATAAATACGAGTGTGGCTATACCGCTTGTCAGTAAAGCAATTGCCGGGCTTAATCCCACAAGCTGAGGCACTAAAATTGTTGCGCCGAACATCGCAAACATGTGCTGCAAACTCAATGCCAGCCATCTCACCGGTTGCGGTTTTTCATTTACATCTAATACTTTTTCACTCATTTATCCTGTCCTCCAGCCGCTTATAATGTGCGTGTATGAATCGTTACTCCGTCTGTTCCGTCCGTTTCGGTCATACTTACGACCACTCGTTCTTCACTCGATGTCGGAATGTTCTTCCCTACAAAATCCGGCCGAATCGGCAATTCCCTGTGTCCTCTATCCACGAGTACAGCCAATTGGATTGATGAAGGTCTTCCAAGATCCATAATTGCATCGAGTGCTGCTCGAACCGTCCGTCCTGTATACAGCACATCATCAACTAAAATTACTTTTTGATCTGAAACATCGTGCGCTATATTTACTTGCTGCACTAATGCTTCCGCCTGTTCATGTTTCAACTGAAGATCATCACGATATAGGGTGATATCGAGTTCTCCCGTCTTGATCGGCTTGCCTTCGATTTGCTCAATCTTTTCGGCTAAACGTTTAGCTAAAATTGCACCTCTCGTTTTGATGCCGACCACTATACAATCATCAATCCCTCTATTTTTCTCAATGACCTCATGTGCAATCCTTGTTACCGCTCGTGTGATCGCTTGATCATCTAGTATCGTTGCTTTCTCTGCCATTTTTTAGTTCCCCTTTCCGTTATGTGTATTTATCCATAAGAAAAACCCTCCAGTCAGAGTAGACAGGAGGGCAGACGTGCAGAAAAAAGCATACAGTGATTCTTACCGCAGTAAGTCTCATGTATTTCCGTGCAACCTTCCCAGCCTCACAGGACTGACTTTAAAGGTATCGCTATTCAATTGCTTTATCGAGTATACAGCTAGCCGTTTGTATTTGTCAACGCTTAATGTGCACGTAATTCATTTAGCAACTGTTGATAATTTTCAGGCAACGGAGCCGTAAACTCCATGTACTCACCTGTAGAAGGATGTTGGAAACCAACCGTTCCAGCATGTAAGACTTGTCCGCCATAATCAATTGTTTTCCTCGGACCGTATTTGGGATCGCCAACTAACGGATAACCGATGTATTTCATATGGACACGAATTTGATGCGTTCTCCCTGTTTCTAATCTGCATTCAACCAATGTATAATCGCCAAAACGCTCTAATACTTTAAAATGGGTCACTGCGTTTTTTCCGTTATCCACTACCGCCATTTTTTGACGATCTCGCGGATCTCTTCCGATCGGAGCGTCGATCGTTCCATTATCGTGAGGAATATGGCCGTGAACAAGAGCCGTATAGACACGGTTGACGGATTTTTCCACGAGTTGATCAACTAACGATACATGTGCTTTATCATTTTTTGCGACCATCAACAATCCAGATGTGTCTTTATCGATCCGGTGTACAATACCCGGTCTCATCACACCGTTGATCCCCGACAGATCCGTACACTGATGCATCAATCCATTGACCAGCGTTCCCGATAGATGTCCAGGGGAAGGATGTACGACCATTCCGACTGGCTTATTGACCACAAGGACGTCTTGATCCTCATAAACGATTTCGAGATTTAAGTCTTCTGCTTCAATATCATATGCCTCAGGTTCTGGCTGTTCTACAGAGACAACATCTCCAGTTTTCACTTTATAATTCGATTTTATGAAGCTGCCATTCACTTGGATGCGTTCATCTTTCACCCATTGCTGGATCTGTGTCCGAGACCAATCAGGCTGTAGTAAAGCGAGTGCTTTGTCAATTCGATTGCCAGCTGTTTCTTCTGTAATTTCATATTCAAATCTTTCCATTAAGAGACACCTTTTTTCTTTTTCTTTTTCTCATCGAGTATTACGTGTAATAAGATTAATACGACGGCAATTGTCAGGGCAGCGTCTGCCACATTGAAAATCGGAAAGTCGTAGCGGATGACAGGAATCAGTACATCTACGAAATCAACGACTTCACCTCTCCGTAATCGGTCGATGAAATTTCCGATCGCTCCGCCAAGCAATAACATCAAGCTGACACCAAGAAGCCGATCTTTTTTCCCTTCTGTATGAAAAAAATAAATAATAGCTACGACAACGACAATGGTTACGATATAAAATAGCCACATTTTCCCTTCCAGCATCCCCCACGCTGCACCTCGGTTACGGTGCGAAAGGAAGCCAAAATAAGGATCCCATATAGATATTTGTTCGCCGAGCTCCATATTCTTCACTACTAGCCACTTCGTCAATTGGTCCAATCCTATGACCAGGGCAGCGATTGCATAATAAACGATCACTTCGTCTACCTCCGTCCAGCAAATGTCTTATTCATTTTACCACAAAACCTGCTTAATTTACTCTTATCAATTTTCATTGATCAAAAGCAAAAGCCATCGTCATCCTTGAGTAGATGATGATGGCTTTTGCATCAAGATTGCTTACGCATAGTTCTCTTTCACAACGGATGCGCATCGTGCACATAATGCCGGGTGAGTTGTATCTTCTCCTACAGTTGTAGAGATGGTCCAGCAACGTTCACATTTCTCGCCTTCCGCCGGTTCGACTAGTACAGTTGCACGGTCTAGTTTCAGGGCATTCGGAAGCTCAGTATTTTTGCTTTCTTCAAAAGTGGAGACAATAAAGAACTGAGCGAAGTCAATATCGCTTGCTTGAAGAAGACCTTGTTGATCTTCTGGAAGTACGACGGTGACTTTTGCTTCGAGTGATTTACCGATGACTTTTGCATTTCGCGCTTCTTCCAACGCTTTCAATACATCATCACGGATAGCCATCAAATGATCAAAGCGCTCGCGCAGTTTATCTGCTACCTCGCCTTTTTCATCTGCTTCTGGCATATCTGTCAATTGTACACTGTCCGCTTCCTTCACATTCAAGTAGTTCCACATTTCATCTGCTGTATGCGGTAAGATCGGCGTGATTAGTTTGACTAATGTGATCAACGTATCATACATAACCGTTTGCATAGCGCGGCGATGCGGGTGGTTGACTCCTTCGATATACACGACATCTTTTGCGATATCCAAGTAGAAAGAACTTAAGACGCCTGTGCAGAAATTATTAACCGCATGATAAACACCTGCAAATTCATAGTGATCATATGCAGTACGTACCTCTTTGATCAAGTCTTGAAGCTTCACATAGACATACTGATCAACTGGGCGCATTTCTTCAAATGATACACGGTCTGCTGACGGATCAAAATCGGCTACGTTACCATGCAAGAAACGAATTGTATTACGAATCTTACGGTATACTTCCGAAACTTGCTTAAAGTTGGAATCAGATACTCGAACGTCCGCCGTATAGTCAACAGATGAAACCCATAGACGCACAATGTCAGCGCCCAATTGGTTGATGACTTTCGCCGGCACAATGACATTGCCAAGAGACTTACTCATTTTACGGCCATCTTTATCCAGCGTGAAACCGTGGCTTAAAAGGCCTTTATATGGTGCGATACCATTAATCGCAACGCTTGTTGTCAATGACGAGTTGAACCATCCGCGATACTGGTCAGAACCTTCCAGATACAGATCAGCTGGATAGACAAGGTCGTCACGCTCTTCTAGCACGCCTTGATGCGTCGTCCCAGAATCAAACCAAACGTCCATGATATCCGTTTCTTTTGTAAACTCACCGTTTGGACTTCCTTCATGAGTGAAGCCTTCAGGCAATAATTCTTTTGCTGTACGTTCAAACCAAACATTGGAACCGTGCTCCCGGAATAATTTAGCCACATGGCTGATCGTTTCGTCCGTTAAAATGGCATCTCCATTTTCCGCATAAAACACAGGAATCGGAACCCCCCACACACGTTGACGAGAAATACACCAATCTCCACGGTCACGAACCATGTTAAATAGACGCGTTTCACCCCAAGATGGAGTAAACTTCGTATTTCGGATCGCTTCCAGCAAGTCACTTCTAAACAATTCGATCGAAGCAAACCATTGAGCTGTTGCACGGAAAATAACCGGCTTTTTCGTCCGCCAGTCATGCGGATACGAGTGTGTGATAAAGGAAAGCTTTTTAAGCGCGCCTACTTCTTCCAACTTCTCTGTTACAGCTTTATTCGCATCCTCATAGAACATACCTGCAAAATAAGGTGCTTCTTCTGTCATCACACCGCGGTCATTAATTGGAGATAACGCGTCGATGCCATAAGATTTGGACACATAGAAGTCGTCTTCCCCGTGACCAGGCGCTGTGTGGACACAGCCTGTTCCTGCATCTGCTGTTACGTGCTCCCCAAGCATGATAAGTGAGTCGCGATCATAGAATGGATGCTTCGCAACGATACGATCCAGATCCGCACCTGGCAATTCTTGCTCTATTGAGTAGTTTTCCCACTCTAACTCTTTCGCCAAAAACTCCACTAGCTCTTTCGCCACAACGAGTTTTTCACCATTAACATTCACTACTGCATAAGTGAATGCTGGATGAACCGAAATACCAAGGTTTGCTGGAATCGTCCAAGGCGTTGTCGTCCAGATTAGGAATTTTACATCTTCTGCAAGTACACCTTTGCCGTCACGGACTGGGAAGCTGACGTAAATAGATGGTGATTTCTTATCCTTATATTCGATTTCGGCTTCCGCTAGAGCAGATTCACTTGAAGGGGACCAATAAACAGGTTTTAACCCTTTATAGATATACCCTTTTTTCGCCATTTCACCGAATACTTGAATTTGACGAGATTCAAATTCAGGTTTTAACGTAATATATGGATTTTCCCAATCACCACGTACACCTAAACGCTTAAATTGTGTGCGTTGATTATTGATTTGCTCATACGCATAGTCTTCACACATTTTACGGAATTCCGCAACGCTCATTTTTTTACGGTCCACGCCTTTGTTGACAAGGGCCTGCTCAATCGGCAAGCCATGTGTATCCCAGCCTGGTACATATGGAGCATGGAATCCTGACATCGACTTATATCGAACGATAATATCTTTTAAAACTTTATTGAGGGCATGCCCCATGTGTAGATCTCCATTCGCATACGGCGGTCCGTCATGCAGAACAAAAAACGGTCTGCCCGCTGTACGTTCCTGGACTTTTTGATAAATATTCTCTTCATCCCACTTCTCTTGCATTTTCGGTTCGTTATTCGGTAAATTTCCACGCATCGGAAACTCCGTTTTCGGCATAAGCAATGTATCTTTGTATTCCATTCCGATTCCTCCTCCATAAAATTACGTCCAAAGTATCATTAATTGCTTTCGGAAATTAAAAAAATCCCCATCCCAAAAAGGGACGAGGATATTCTCGCGGTACCACCCTACTTGCAATCGTACAATACAATTGCCGCTTAGACACTTAGTAACGGCAGTGTGACCGGGATCATGTACATATCCATAATCCAGCTCAAGAGTGATTTTCTTCTCAGCTTCTCCACCAGGCTTCCACCACCCCCGGCTCGCTATCGGCAAAGTCTGAAAGTACTCTCTCTTTCATCGCTTCTTCTTTAACTAATTAGTGTAAGTATAGGAATGTCGATTTGAATTGTCAAGCTTCTTATTATTCCTCGTCAGAAGCACTTTCCAGGCTCGATGTATCTAGTTCATACTTAAGCAATTGATCCCAATCATCCATCTGAATCAAATCAAGCTGCGCTTCCACCATCATTTTAAAACGGCTTCTGAAGACTTTCGACTGTTTTTTCAAGTCTTCCACTTCCATTGCAATCTTTCTTGCTCGCGCCAATGCGTCATTAACAATGCGATCTGCATTTCTTTCTGATTCTTTAATAATTAATTTTGATTCCTGTATCGCATTTCTACGCACGTCCTCAGCTGCTTCTTGAGCTGTTAATATGGACTTTTGCAAAGTTTCTTCAATTGTATTGAAATGGGCAATTTTTGCTTCATTATTTATGATAACTTGTTGCAGCTCTTCATTTTTCTTCAAAACGTTCTCATAGTCTTTCATAATTTGCTCTAAAAACTCGTTGACCTCATCTTCATCAAAGCCACGAAATTTCGTACTGAATGCTTTGTTATGTATATCCGTAGGGGTTAAAGCCATGAAATGCTTTCTCCTTTCCGTCTGATCCATCTCGCTTTGATTCTTATAATTCTGTACTACTTGATTAAACACTATATTTCTGATTTTATCAAGGTTTTCTCTATCAGACTAATGCACCAATCACAACGCGGATCTTGTCTTTCCTCGTTCTTCCTTCTATACCGATTATTTTATAGCGTCCGAAGCCCCTGACAGACAGGATATCCTGTTCCTCTACTTCAAAAGCTTGCTGATCGATTATCGCCCAGTTCACTTTGACTTTCTCTCCTTTGATGAGAGAAGAGGCTTTGGCTCTTGAACATTTCGCCAATGAAGCAACCACTGTATCTAAACGGAGAGAACTGATAATGTGCATCTCTTCTGTCCACTCTTCCTGAACATCTATCACATCGTCTGCATTCAAAACAGGCTGTACGGAAACCTTCACCTTGCCGACTTGCGTGAAATTGACGTGGATGTATTCGGAAACCTCTGCTGTTACCGCAAATTGTACGGCTTCTTCCGTAATCCGTATATCGCCAAATCTGGAACGATCAATACCGAGAGATAATAATGAACCGAGAAGTTGTGAATGCTTCATGCTGACAAATTTCTGTGGATATTGAACTTGATACAAACTAATTTGAAAGTCATCCCCTGATGGCGTGTAGTAATCAGGATAAATCAAGACACGTTTGCGCTCGGCATCAGGAAAACCTCCTTCTGAAGCGATTACAAGATCTGAATTTCGGACAATGGATTCCGTAATAAATCGTTGCCGGGGATCCAAGAACTCCGTCAATTTAGGCGCATACGTATCCTCTACTTCTTTCACCCAACTATTTACTTTTTCAATAAACGGTTGTTCTTCTTTTCGAAAATGCTGGAAAATCGATTCCATAGCAAACATTCTCCTTATGCAAAAAAATCCTCACCCCTGTGAGGATTTCCGTTGTGAAATTAAAACTCTTAGTTCAGACGAGTGCTCTGAAAAGTATTAAATAAATCTGCCCGATACCCCGGCCGATTAACTGTAATGCAAAAATTGCTGCGATTGGAGAAATATCAATCATTCCAAGTGGCGGAATGAACTTTCGGAAAAATCCTAGATAAGGTTCTGTGAGCTTACCTAAAATTTGACCAAATTTGGTTTCTCGCGTCGATGGTACCCAAGACATCAAAATATAAATCACCAATAGGATGGAATATACTTGGAGTGCTCCTGAGATTAGTAAATACGCATTGTTCAATAATACGATCATAATGACATGTACACCTCATTCAAAATTGTTCAAGCTTAATTTCCACAGAAGTTGTAGTCCTGGCAGATAGCAGAATCACAGTTACTCTGATATAAATTCTGTAATTGAGCCAGCTACTTCCACGTTCTCAGGTGCACAGAGAAATATATCCGTCCCTACCCGTTGAATATCTCCCCCAAGCGCATATACGGTACCGCTCAGAAAATCAATAATGCGGAAACCCTGATCTCGCTCAATTCGTTGCAAATTCACTACTACCGAACGCTTGTTTTTCAGATGCTCTGCGATATCCTGTGCTTCCGCATAAGCACGCGGCTCCACTAAAATCACTTTTGAAGACTTTTGGACACTTTGCAAACTGATAACCGGTGTAGTTGGAGTTGGTTCTATTGCTTGTTTTTTCACATTGGTTTTTTTCATTTCTTTACGGGCAGGCGGTTGATTGACCATTGGCTGTTTACTTTGAGGTTCATTAACAGTTTCCTCTTCTTCCAACCAAAACAATTTTTCAAATCGTTTCTTGAGGCTCATTCATCTTCCTCGCTTTCTGATCCGACTAATGCTGTGCCGATGCGTATGTGTGTTGCACCTTCTTCAATCGCGATTGTGAAGTCATTTGACATTCCTATCGATAACTTTGTACACGGAGCATAAGATAATTGTTTCGCGGCAATTTTATCACGCAATTCACGTAAAGAGCTAAACACATTGCGTATGGCGCATTCGTCATCAGTATTCGGAGCCATTGTCATCAAGCCGATCACATGTATGTTTTCAAAGGCTGCCAATTGTTCAATAAATGCTTCAACTTCCTCTGGTTCAATACCTGATTTAGACTCTTCGCCAGACACATTGACTTGTACAAAACAGTCCATGGGCTGTTCAGCCCGTTTATTCACTTCTTTCGCAAGGCTCATACGATCTACAGAATGCAGACAGTGAATAGTATGAATCAGCTCTTTAACTTTGCGAGTTTGTAAGTTCCCAATAAAATGCCAGTTCACTGGGTTTTGAATATTCTTTTGCTTTTCCAGCAGCCCTTCCAATCGGTTTTCACCTAAATCCTCCACTCCGATATCCACTAAGGCCTGCGCTCTTTTGGACGATACCGATTTGGTAACCGCGATTAAGGTGATATCTTCTGGATTTCGCTTTGCTTTCTCACATGCTTCGTTAATTTGCTGCTGTATAGTTGCTAACCTTTGTTCTACTAGTTTCACAATATCACTACTTTTCTTCTTCTTTGCTTCATTGTATCAAGCGAGGCGTTGGATATCAACGATTAGTCATCAATTTGGGTGTTTCTTCTGGACAAGGATAATATCTTTGCCGATCGTCATGACGTCTTCATAGCCAACCTTCTGTACGCCTTTTGATTTGGCGTCTGAGAAAAATGAACGCTGTATTTCGCCGATGTGCAGTTTGGCGATTTTTCCACTTTCAATGTCGATGGTGGCGTCTTGTACGAATCCAAGAAAGGATCCTTTTTTTAGTTCGATGACTTCTTTCTTTTGTAAACTAGAAAAACGCATAACTCCGCCTCCTTATTTCATACTATGCTTAGTGTGTTTTATCGAGAACGTAAAAAGCTGTCACAATACCCTTTGGCATTGTGACAGCTGATATACTTCTTATGCTTCGTTGTATTCCCATCTTCATAAAATGCTTTTAAAATGTTCAATCAACCTTTTAGCTGTTCTTTTGTTCAATCCCCAGACGGATTTTATCCATTGCATGTTTTTCAATACGCGAGATTTGCGCCTGTGATATTCCAAGTTCTTTGGCTATTTCGGTTTGCGTTTGGCCTAAATAGAATCTTTTTGAAACAATAAGTTGTTGGCGTTCATTTAGCTCTTCTACACTTTCTTTTATGGAGACATAGGTCATCCAGCGTTCTTCTGAGACACGTTGATCTTGCAGTTGGTCCATCATGTAGATTGGATCTCCGCCATCGCTGTTCATCGGTTCGTGTAAAGACATCGGGTCTTGAATAGCATCAAGTGCGAAAAGAATATCTTCTTCCGGGATGCCCGTTATTTTTTCTAAATCTGAAATACGTGGTTCATGTTGGTGTTCATTAATATACTCTTCTTTTGCTTTTATGGCTTTATAAGCGATGTCACGCAAGGACCTGGATACACGAACAGCATGATGATCCCTTAGGTGCCGCTTGATTTCTCCGATGATCATCGGCACGGCATAAGTGGAAAATCGAACATTGTGCTTTAAATCAAAATTGTCGATGGCTTTCAACAAACCAATACATCCTACTTGGAATAAATCGTCAGCCTGTTCACCACGATAGTTAAAACGCTGAACAAGACTAAGTACGAGCCGCAAATTCGCAAACACCAATTCATCTCTGGCAAATTCGTCGCCGCTTTGCAAACGAATGAATGTTTCTTTCATCACATCGCTTGTTAATAATGGCAGCTCGGACGTATTGATTCCACAAATTTCTACTCTTGTACGTACCATTGGCTTTTCCTCCGCATTCTATAGGTGAGTGTACAAAGTAGTTTGTCCTCAACGCTTTAGAATATGCGGTTTAGAGAATCGCCAATTTCTACCGATACGTCCAATTAAGAAATGGGCTGGTTGAGCCGATCACGAAGCTCGGAAATGATTTTTTTCTCCAATCTTGAAATATAGGACTGTGAGATTCCTAATAAATCCGCAACTTCCTTCTGTGTCATTTCCATTGTGCCCATCAGTCCAAAGCGCTGTTCCATAATATATCGCTCTCTCTCATCAAGGCATTGAATCGCATCTATCATATATTGACGTTCCAACTTTTTTTCAACATCATCTGTAATAATATCTTCATCTGTACCCAGAATATCTGATAGCAGCAATTCATTCCCATCCGCGTCTGAATTCAACGGTTCATCGAATGATATCTCTGAACGCATTCGGCTTGTCTTGCGTAAATGCATCAAAATTTCATTTTCAATACAGCGCGATGCGTACGTAGCGAGCTTAATATTTTTATCAGCTTTAAAAGTTTCGATTGCTTTTATAAGGCCAATTGTTCCGATGCTGATCAAATCTTCAATATTCGTATTGGTATTATCAAAACGTCTTGCAATATACACAACTAACCTTAAATTTTTCTCAATTAAAGTATCACGTGCGGCTGGATCGCCATTCATTAATGCTTGAATTGTTTTGGCTTCCTGTTCTTTGTCCAGTGGCTTAGGGAGGGATTCATGTCCTCCGATATAAAATGTTCCATTCTTTTTTCTAAAAAAACCTGCGATAAAGGAAACCCATTTTTTCACTTCAATTAACATGTATCCGTTCTCCTTTCTTCTTTCATCACTTCCATTGCGCTGACTTGCAAAATTGCTGATGCGCCTTGTGGATATTGACGTTGCTCTTTCGTTAGGACAATATATCCTGAAGGCAATGGCTGTTCATCCACCAACCAGCTTTTGAATTTGATACCAACAGTCCAAGATGCACCCTGTACAGTTTGTAGGCGGATAAGTCGTAGATCTTTTTGATACACAGAAGGAAATCCAGATAGATCAGGCGAATTGTCTGGTTTCCATTTTTCCAAAGCATCTGCAAAATCGGCAGGTAACTGTTCTTTTACTGCCTGATATCCAATAAAATGTACAGGAGCTCCTGAAATCGGCTCAATACAATGATTGCCGGTGTCAATAAACACTTTTAACGGAATAGATTGTCCCCATAGTTGCACGACGGAATCCAGTGTATAACGAATTAAGCTTGTGTTCTTGCGTGTATCTAGCCATTTGATTTTCACAATATAAAGTGAGAGATAAGTTAGTCCGATAGCAATTAACAATAAGTTGTTGTTCTGCATGGTTGGGACATTTGCATAGACGAGTGTCAGAAGTCCACCTGCAAAAAATGCAGCGATTAGGACCGCAAGGACGGAGCTTTTCCAACTGCTGAGCGTTTGTCCAAAGGCGATATATGTCATGCCCAAAAAAGTTACAATGATCGCTAGCATGGAGTATGGAAACAACGTAATAAAGAAGGCTCCGATAAACGAGGCACTCCATAGCCTCCTTCTGCTCGTCTGATGGTTTCCTACTTTATTCGTGAATGACAGGATGGCGTAGTTAAAGAGCATGTTGATTCCTATCATTAGTTCCCCATACATATGCCGGCCTCCTTAGGAATAGATTATCATGGACCTCCTAAAAAAAATGTCAGGACGCGGACGCTTTCCGGCAAAGCCTTCGACAAAGTTTGAGTAGTTTGCTTGTGGAGTTAAATGCAAGACAGGACCAGGAACAGAGTAATTTCATCGAACACACTTCGGCGCTGGCAGATGGCTCCCGCGATGAGCCAGTCAGGAAGACCGCCTGTCTGTCTCGTCGCTACGCCTACCGCTTGTAAGGCGCCTTCGTTTAGCAAATGGAAGAAAAGGAAGCTCATTTTCTGCACAAGCTAGCACTAACAACAAAGTGGTTATTAGATTAAACACCACACATTATTTTAACCACACTAGCGAAGCAGCAACTGCGGGGTCGGCCGTTGCCGTGAGACGACTAGCGCTCTTTGCTAATTGGCTCATGGCAGAAGGCAATCCCCCAGCGGCGAAGCGATGACAATGTACAACCCTATATCCTTGCCTGAATCCACTGTAAGTCGAGCTACGAGACAACGTAATAGTACTTTTTTAAATACTATACTCAAGCACTTTACGCACTCTAGCGTAGCCGCAACTGCGGGGTAGGCCGTTGCCGTGAGACAACTAGCGCTCTTTGCTAGTTGGCTCATGGCAGAAGGCAATCCCCCAGCGGCGAAGCGGTGATAATGTACAAACCTGTATTTATTTCGGATATTCTAAAAAATCGAGCAACGTAACAACAAAAAGAGTAACTTCACTGAACCCACTTCGGCGCTTGCGGATGGCTCCCGCGTTTAGCATGTAGAAAAAAAGAAGTTCATTCTCTGCACAAGCTAGCACTAACAACAAAGAGGATATTAGATTAAACACCACACACATTATTTTAACCACACTAGCGTAGCCGCAACTGCGGGGTCGGCCGTTGCCAAGAGCCAACTAGCGCCCTTTGCTAGTTGGCTCTTGGCGGGAGGCAATCCCCCAGCGGCGAAGCGGTGTCAATGTACACCCCCACCTCTTGCCAGAACCCACTATCAGTCGAGCCACGGGACAAAACAAGCTTCTAAAATTGAATACATCGGATACAGGAGCATGCAAAATAAAAAAGCTTCCCACTAGAGAGCTTAGTCTCATGTGGAAAGCTTTGGTTTATAAATTATTTACGTCGTTGACGGTTGCGTAAGAACGTTGGGATGTCCAGTTGTTCTTCGTGTTGGTTCGTTTGTGGCTGTCTTGGCTCAGGTTGCTCGTAACGAGGCTCTTCACGTCTAGTTGGTGTAGGTGCCTGTTGTTGAACCGGCTTGCTTTCGCGTTGACGAATGCCGCTGCCAACTCCTGGGCCTCTGCCTGGACGTGGTGCTGTCAGGTGTTCTTCGTTAAAACCGGTTGCGATGACTGTGACGATGATTTCGTCCTTTAGGTTATCGTTGATGACGGAACCGAAGATCATGTTAACATCTTCATCGGATGCTGTCGCTACGATGTCTGCCGCTTCTTGTACTTCAAATAAACTTAGGTTAGAGCCGCCTGTAATATTCATCAGGACGCCTTTTGCACCATCGATGGACGTTTCAAGCAATGGACTGGAAATCGCTTTTTTGGCTGCTTCCGCTGCTCTGTTTTCTCCAGTGGACATGCCGATCCCCATCAAGGCAGAACCTTTATTTGACATGATCGTTTTGACATCTGCAAAGTCCAAGTTAATAAGTCCAGGAACCGCGATAAGATCGGAAATACCTTGAACCCCTTGACGCAATACATTGTCGGCTTCTCTGAACGCTTCAAGCATTGGTGTATTTTTATCGACGATTTCAAGCAATTTATCATTTGGAATAACGATTAATGTATCGACAGCTTCCTTCATGCCGGTAATTCCACCGATGGCTTGTGTCGATCTCTTTCTTCCTTCAAACGTGAATGGACGTGTCACGACACCGACCGTCAATGCACCTAGATCTTTAGCAATTTGAGCGATGACAGGTGCTGCACCCGTACCCGTACCTCCACCCATTCCCGCTGTAACAAATACCATATCTGCTCCGCGTAATGCTTCTTCAATTTGTTCTTTGCTTTCTTCTGCTGCCTTTTTCCCTACTTCAGGATTCGCACCAGCACCTAGACCCCTAGTCAATTTCTCCCCAATTTGCAACTTCACTTCAGCCGAAGAAAGTTTCAATGCTTGGGCGTCTGTGTTAACTGCAATAAATTCAACGCCTTGCACCCCGTGTTCAATCATTCGATTCACTGCGTTGTTCCCGCCGCCACCTACTCCAATAACTTTTATTACTGCTAATGCATCTACATTCGTCTCAAATTCAAGCATTGGTACTCCTCCTCTTCTTTATCTGCAATTCCCGTCTACACTATTTCTTATTCAAAGAAATTATCAAACATCTTCTTGGCTTTTTTCATGAAGCCTTCGCCTTTTTCTTTTTTCGGTCTGACCAATTTGGTGTTTTGTTCAGCTGGCTCATAAACCGCTTCATCCGCTTGAGACAGACTAGCCTGTCCTTCTTCATGACCAAAGAAAACATCTTCCATGTATGCATAGCGGATTAAGCCAACTGCAGTGGAATACATCGGTTCTCTTACACCTATATATTCTGGCGTATACAGACGAACTCTTGTCTTGAAAATTTCACGCGCTAATTGTAAAACACCATCCAATTTAGCCGTGCCGCCGGTAATGACGATTCCGCCAGGCAAGTCATGTATTCCAGCTTCATATAAATCTTCTAATATCAAATCAAATAATTCTTCTAAACGTGAACCGATGATTTCAGAAATATAACGCTGGCTGTACTGATCCTTGGAGTCTGCCCCAATTACCGGCACTTCAAATAATTCATCATCTGAAGCATCATCATAAAAGGCATGTCCGTGTTGATGCTTAATCATTCTGGCTTGTTCAGTCGGTGTCTTTAAAACAATCGACAAATCTTTCGTAATATGATCTCCGCCGATCGGCAACACAGACGTTTTGACCAAACGATTTTCTGCAAATACGGATATCGTAGTGGAACCGCCGCCAATATCGATAAAGGCTGTTCCATGATTCATTTCGTCTTCCGACAATGCGAAGGTACCTGCTGCTAAAGGTTGCAAATAAATCTCACGTATTTGCAATCCCGCCCGTTCCACACATCGTAAAATGTTATGTACTAGAGTTTTGGACGTCGTAATTAACGTTGCGTCCATTTCCAATCTAACCCCCATCATACCACGAGGATCAGTAATTTCATCATAATCGTCTACAATAAATTGTTTAGGGACAAGATTGACGATCTCTCTTTCAGGCGGCACATTCATCACTTGAGAAGATTTCATGACGCGTTCTAAATCATCATCAGTGATTTCACGGTTCTCTGAATTGACTGCCACTACTCCCTTGACATCTTGAAGTTGCACGCCATTTGCCGGGATTCCGAGAACAACGTCTTCTATTTTCAAGCCCGTCATGCGCTCCGCCTGTTCAATTGCTTTTCGAATTGATTGAACCGTTGCATCGATATCAATAATTGTACCTTTTCGAATGCCTGCTGATTGAACATTTCCCACACCGATTACATGCAGGGAGTTATGATCCATTTCTCCGATCAACACTTTAATAGTGGATGATCCTATATCAAGTGATACATAATTATATGATTGACTCAATTATTGACACCTCCTAAAGGCAACTATTAACTTACATTCTATTGTATTTTGACTACTTTGTCTAAATATTTTCAGCACCCTCTTCTGTAAATGTTTTACGTCAGACATTCGTACTGGAATTTTGTTTCCTCGATGTCCACTTTGCCAGCAAAATTCTACGGATTACAGCTATGTTTTGGAACAACCTAACACCAAAGGCAAAGACTGCTGCAAGATAAAGGTCTAAGCCTAAATGCACGCCAATAAATGCCAAAGCTGCTGCAAGGAGAATATTAAAGAAGAACCCCGAAACGAATACTCTGTCGTCATATACTTGCTGAAGATGAGCGCGAATTCCGCCAAACAGTGTATCAAATGCGGCCAAAATCGCGATGGATAAATAATTATTATAGACTTGCGGGATTTGAATATCCGAGAGCAAACCAAGTGAAACGCCAAGGAGCAGCCCAAGCAGTGGTAGCCACATATTGTCATTCCTCCTTCGTTTGTTCTTTTAAAAATTGATTTTCGAAACCACCCGTCCAGCTTTGTAACGTTATATGATCTACCGGCTTACTGATGGTGAGGATAAGGTTATCCAAATAAAATTCGTCTTGTATCGCAGAAGAAAGCAAATGATTGTAGAGTTTCTTACTATCCTCAATTGTCGGCGATACGACTTTGATTTTGAATGGCGGTGTAGAAACATTTTCCCCATTAACGGTTAACTTTCCATTAATATCTCGGATCCAACTAAGTGTTGTGAAACGTTTCTCATCAATTTCCAATTCATTACCTTTATATTGATTCACCACATTGATAAACCGGGTTAGAAGCTCAGATGATAAAGGCTCCACTTCATAACCGAACGCGATACTTTCAGGAGATGGTGCTACTTCTATTACAAAGCCTGGACCCGTGGTCGGCATAAAACCCGCTTGTTTGTACAATTTATCCAATGTATTCTGCAAAGCTTCAGCTGTTTTTTCATTCGTTAATTCTGTATAGGAAGCAAGCGTTTGATCCACTTCCCGTATCTCACCTAATAACTCGGAATGAATTTTCTTTTCTTTGGCCAATTCATTACGGATGGCCCACATATCTCTTGTATCTCGGGTAGATGGTGTGTTCATGGAATTGTATTGCAAAGCTAGCATGAAGCCGACAATGCATAAAATTAATGTGAACTTCCAGTTTACTTTCCCACTCACTCTAACCCCCCTCTACCTCTTGATCTTTGTTCAGCTGGCGTTTGAACACTCTCTGAACAGGAAATAAAACCGCATTCATTCCACAACCTAAGAGAAGTGAGAGTCTTCTACTGCATAAAGATTAGGCTTTATCACGGATTGCTGGTAGTTGAATTTCTTTTATTTCCTCTGTTGTGACAACGATATTATCTCTCAGCAGTCCGTCTATTACCCCTCCTTTCAAATGCAAAGCAGGAGACAGCACTTTCGGGTCGCCAATTGCTTCGATTGTAAAGGGGGCTGGAAATGTCCGGCCATCAATCATAATAACAGGGCCTGTACATTTTATGTACGAATTGGAATTGACTCGCTGCCCGTTAATTGCCACGCCTTGAGCACCCGCTATCTTCAGCTCGTTGACCACACGTAATACGTGGCTTTCATGGACAATATAGTCGTTCGGATTTTGTATAGATGGATCATAATCCGAATCTTCCATTGTTACCTTGATGCCTGTACCTTTGGCAGGAATCACACCTAATAGTAAACGTAAATCTTGCGCTTTATCCACCAGCACTGCATGATCTTTCTGCTTGCTGGAAAAATCTTGTTCGAATTCATGCACTTTTTTTTGCTTACTTAATAATTCGTCGGTTAATTCTTTATTTCGTTCTTGCTGCCCAATTAACTCTTCTCTATATTGCTCTTCCTGCAAAAAAAGTTCGGATTGTACTTCATCCAACTCTTTATGATTGCTGCCGATCGTTCGATAGGAGAAAGCAAGAATGAAGCCGAGCACAAGGAAGACGACAGAGTATAGCAACTGCTTTCCTCTTTTTTTACTCGATTGTTTCGGTTTCTTCTCCATCTTCCTCCCCCTGTCCCAGTTCGGCATAATAGTCAGTAAACGTTTTAAAGAACACACCGATTTCTATGTCCAGTACACCTTTTTCTTCTTTAGGCAACTGTGCAATAATTTCAGGATAATAGGACATTTTTTCAGCAAAGCTCATGATCGCCGCGTGCACCTCATATCCATCGTTCATGAATACCCGGATTTTATCTTCCTCAATATATTGAAGTTCTGAAATCAACTCAAAGACAGAGTTGTCCATCTTCTGAAGCTGCTGAATCGTCTGTTCAATCACATCCGGCTCAGTGAACCCCGAAAGAATAGGTGCATGCAAGAGCGAATCTGCCTCATTCGCTTCAATGCGATCCCCATTCACCAGCAATAAATCATACCGTGCTTTATCTTCTATATACGCTATCGGTTCCCATTCAGTAATCGTAATCTTGACGTTGTTGAGGAACTTTCTGGACACCGTGACTTCTTTTACACCTGTGATTTTCAATAATCTCTTTTCGATGTCCTCTGTATGGAACCCCCACAATGATTGACCGGTAAACAACCCGCTCTGATTTTTGTAGAAAGCCCCATCAGATAACTTCGTATCATTGATGGTTATATCTTTAACATCACTCAATGGAGATTGAAAATACAGCAATGAAAGGAGAACAATTAAGAATAAAGAAACGAGTAGAATAAATTTTTTATTCGTCTTCCTCCTGCGCTTCTTACGCATTGATGGGATTCGTTCTTCAATATCGATTACTTTATCCATACGCTGTTCTCCTTTCAGCCCATCCTTTTGCCTTTTGAAAAGTGTAAGATCGTTCCAACCGCTAGCCAGGTTGTCAATAGCGATGAACCGCCATAACTAATGAAAGGTAATGTAACCCCTGTAACGGGCAGTAACCCCGAAACGACACCCATATTTAAAAATGTTTGGAAGATAATCATGGACACCATACCGGATACGACCAAAAACGAATTCCAATCACGCAGCCGAATGGCGATACCAAATGTCGATGCCAACAATAATATGAAAAGCAAAATGATAGATGCTGCGCCGATAAAACCGATTTCTTCCGCAATAATCGAAAAGATGAAGTCATTTTGAGGTTCTGGTAAGTATAAGAACTTCTGACGACTATTTCCAAGTCCATGTCCGAACAATCCGCCTGGTGCTATGGCAAACAAGGATTGAATTCCTTGAAAACCTGTTCCTAACGGGTCATTCCATGGATCGATATACGATTTTATTCGATCTAATCGGTAAGGTGCCGCTAAAATCAGCCCGATAAATGCAGTCACTCCCGAAACAAAAAGAAAAATAAAGAAAGAGAGTGGGTAGCCCGCTAAGAAAAGAATCACAAAAGCAGAAACGATCATTATGACGGCAGAACCTAAATCAGGTTGCATCATAATTAAAGTAGCCGGCAATAAAATGAGTGCGAAATCTTGCCATTGCCAAGATTTCTTCTTATTCCGCTTCATACTGCTGGCCAATTTTCCAAGCAAGGCAACCTTCACAAACTCGGCGGGCTGCAAACTGATCGGTCCGAGTGCTATCCAACTTTGAGAGCCGTTTCGCACAACTCCAATGCCAGGAATTAAAACTGCTACTAACATCAAGATCGAACCCACATAAAAATATGTCCAAAATTTTGGATGTGAAGTCAATGGGCTTCTATATAATGCATAGGCGATACTTAAAGAAACAGCCATATAAATCGCTTGCTTGACGATGAATGGAGAGGAATCCTGATAATGCACTTCTCCCCAATAAGAACCCGCCGATTGGACAAACACGAGCCCAATCACCGACAGCAACAAAGCAGATGTCAAAAAGACTGCACGATATGTTCTTTCCAGCGTTCGCATCCTTCCGCAAATTAATCAGTCGCTTTTCAATTATACGCTCCTACTATTACAACTCATTTACAATTTCATTACCGCTTGAATAAATTGATCTCCTCGGATTTCAAAGTTTGGATATTGATCCCAACTGGCACAACTTGGCGATAATAAAATGACATCATCTTCTGCACTTGATTCATAAGCAATTTGCACAGCATCTGGCATAGTAGAAGCGATGAACGTTTGTGGGACACCGCACGACGTTGCGAATTCGGTAAAACGCTGAGCAGTCTCCCCTATCGCAACTACAACACGCACATTGGCCATATAGGGACGCAATTCCTCAAAGGAATGTCCTCGCTCCAAGCCCCCCGCTATTAAGACAATCGGTGTGCGGAATGAGGATAAAGCGCTTTTCGTGGCCAAAGTGTTCGTTGCTTTTGAATCATTATAAATGGTGCGGCCTTTCAGCTCCCTGACATATTGCATCCTGTGACGGACACCCGTAAACGAACTCAAGACATTTTCAATAGCCGACTTTTCACATCCTGAGAGAATTGCAGCCGCAGTTGCCGCCAAGATATTTTCCAGGTTATGACGTCCTGGCAATTTGATAATTCTTGTTTCAATAAATGGCTCTCCCAACCAATAAATCCATTCTTCATCGGCTGAAATACCGGTAGTTTTTTTCCCTTCCACAGAAAATGGAACTTTTTGAGAAGACAAAGATTCAACGGATCGGCTCACAACCTCTTGATCATCATTGTAAATCAGGAAATCATCCATTGTTTGATTTCGAGCAACCTGTAACTTGGCTTCCAAATATTCGTCGATCGAACCGTGATAATCTAAATGAGCTTCGTACAAATTAGTAAAAATGGCGATTTTAGGCTTGAAATTTTCAGTGCCTGCTAATTGAAATGAAGATGCTTCTAATACCATAACTTCATCCGACTTTGCTTCTTCCGCTACCGTACAAGCAACCGTTCCAATGTTACCGGCGATAAGCGGTTTTTTCTTCCCGATATTCAGCATGTGGTAAAGCAGAGTCGTCGTTGTCGTTTTACCGTTTGAACCGGTAATCGCAATGATTGGTGCCTCACTAATTATTCCAGCCAATTCGATTTCGGTCCAAATCGTACTATTTGCAGCAACTGCTTTCGCAATCAATGGATTACTATACGGAATCCCCGGACTTTTCACGATAAAGTCAAAATCCCGTTTCAATAAATCACTTGGATGACCGCCGCCAATTACTTCAACACCTTGCGCTTGAAGTTCAGCGGCTTCCTCATTCCCCTCAAGCGGCTTGGCGTCATTGACCACTACCTCCGCTCCAAGACGCCGCAGTAAACCTGCAGTTGCAAGACCGCTTTTAGCCAAACCAACAACCAACACTCTTTTCCCTATGAATTGCTCTATATTTTTCATCTACATGACCTCCAAAAAGACCGGTACGAGAGCAGCCAATAATGCCACTCCCCAAAATACAACGACGACTTTCCATTCAGACCATCCTGATAATTCAAAATGGTGATGAATCGGACTCATTTTGAAAACACGCTTTCCTGTCAACTTAAAACTGATAACTTGAATGATGACTGACAAGGTTTCAACAACGAAAACTATACCGATCACGAGCAATAGTAATTCTTGTTTGATCAGCACGGACATCATGGCAAGTACCCCGCCAAGCGCCAATGAACCTGTGTCTCCCATGAACACTTTAGCCGGCTTAATATTAAACAATAAAAATCCTAGCATCGCACCCGCCACAACAAACGCAAACAATGCAATGTCATTTTGCTCGTAAACTAAAGCAAACACACCAAACGTTGCAAATGCAATCGTCGATGTTCCGCCAACGAGACCATCCAGTCCATCTGTCAAATTGACGGCATTGGAAAAGCCGACTAGCCAAAAAATAAGAAACGCCACATAAAATACGCCTAGATCCAACCCGATCGTAGTGAACGGTATGGTGACTGTTGTTTCGAATGGCCCTAACTTCAACAAGAAAAAAGCGACGATCGCAATTACGATCTGTCCTATTAACTTCTGCAGCGATGTCAATCCTAAGTTTCTTTTCGCTATGATGATAATGAAGTCATCCAAAAAGCCAATGAACCCAAAACCGAGCAGCACAATTAGCAATACAATTGTATGAGTTGTCAGCGAATCATTTATGTAAGATAGAGCAAGTGTTGAAATTGTAATGGAAATTAGGAAGATAAGTCCCCCCATTGTAGGGGTACCGGCTTTTTTCATATGCGCCTGTGGACCTTCCTCCCTAATGCTTTGGCCAAATTTCAGCCTTCTGAGTAATGGGATGATGATCACCCCGACAATTGCTGAAACAAAGAATGCTACAGCAATTGTCGTGACTGTCGTACCGAGTGTCATGATAGGTTCTCCTTCTAATTTACAGCAGATACATATTGGTTCTGCTGTTTTTGTTATTCTGTGTACAGATGAATCGTATCCTCCACGGTCATTAATGTATTCGGAGCCGGCAATTGACGAATGACTTTTTTGCCTTTGCCGTGCCACTCCATTTTGAACGTGTACTGTTGGGCAAGCAATTCTTTTTCACTCATGCCCAGTAGATCAGGCGCGCGAAACGTAACAGCATCCCCCCATCTGTACTCTTTTTCGAGCTGGTCTTTCCTTCTTTCGATCTTCGCAATCGGTGCCACTTCTTCTATGATCCGCCCGACAATAGGTGCGGCAATAACACCACCGAATTGAACCGAGTTTTTCGGGCTATCCACTGCTACGTATACGAGTAGTTCAGGGTCATCCGCCGGTGCGAAACCAATGAATGAAACAATATAATCACCATCTTTATATCGACCATCAACTACTTTTTGAGCCGTTCCGGTTTTGCCGCCAATTCGTAAACCATCCGCAAATGCATTGCGTCCGGAACCATTAGCAACGACAGATTCGAGTGCATGTCGGACCTGCGCAGAAGTCTCTTCACTGATTACTTTTCTTTTCAGTTCTGGTTCGAACTTTTTCAATGTCTTCCCTTCGGAATCTTTTATTTCTTTCACGATATATGGTTTGAAAAGATTTCCTCCGTTAATAGCAGCGGCTACTGCTTGAACCTGCTGTATCGGTGTAACGGAAATTCCTTGTCCGAAAGATGTCGTTGCTTGTTCAACAGGACCAAATTTTTCTTTGGAGAACAATATCCCTTTCGCCTCACCTGCGATTCCAGAATCCGTCGTTTCACCAAATCCGAATGACCGGATATATCGATCCAGCTTTTCACTTCCTAAGCGCTGCCCCATCGTGATGAAACCTGGGTTACACGAGTTTTCCACGACTTCAAGAAACGTTTGGTCTTTATGTCCTTCTCGCTTCCAGCAACGTAAGCGAGCATTCGCGACCATCGTGTAGCCTGGATCATAAAAACTTTCATTTTCCAAATCAATGACTTTTTCTTCAAGACTGGCGGCTAAAGTGACGATTTTAAAGGTAGAGCCAGGTTCATATGTCATCCAAACCGGTAAATTGCGATTATAGATAGTCGAATCCGTCGATTGATAATTTTTGGGGTCGTAGCCAGGGACGGATGCGAGAGATAGCAATTCCCCTGTCTTAGGATTCATGATAATCGCCAACGCTTGCGTAGCTTCATACTTCTCCATCGCTTGGATCAGTTCACGCTCCACGATTTGTTGCATTTTCAAATCAATGGTCAGTTCTAGAGATGATCCTTCTTTCCCATGTTCAAAACCATCTTCGACATGTGGCAACGGAATTCCTTTCGCATCTGTAAACAGTCTAATTTTATCACCAACACCGCTCAGAATCTCATCATACGCATACTCAATTCCTGCCAATCCTTTACTGTCATACCCAGTAAATCCAATTAACCTAGCCAGCAAGTCGTCATATGGGTAATGACGAACAAAATCCACACCTACATACAAGCCTTGTACTTGAAGTTTCGTTATTTCATCTGCTTGTTGTTTCGCTATGTTCTTTGCCTCTGGTGCCAGTTTTACCATGTATTCCTTTTTCTTCATTTTCTCTTCCAATACTTCTGGAGGTAAATCAAGAATTTTGGCGATATCAGGTATCGAACTGGAGATATCTGGATTTTGAGAGGGCATAAAATATAGAGTAGGCGCTAATTTATTACCCACCAACAGGTCGCCATTGCGATCCATAATGTCACCTCGCATGGCGCCAAAAGGAATTTCCCGATCCCAGTTTTCTTTTGCTCGTTCTTTTAACCATTCGTGCTTAATGATTTGCACGTGAAATAATTTGCCCACAACTAGCAGCATACTGATAAAGAAAATGATAAAGGCTGCTCGTAAACGTTTCTTCGACTGCATATCAATGAAAGACCGCAATGACTCACTACCTTTTGTTTTTCTACTAAGGTATGTCACTGGAATGCGCCCTATTCATTAGCCGCCCATGATTACTTCCTCTTCTTCTTGCTCTTTAGACTTCTTATCGTTATATTGTTCTTCAGGTGTACGCAACTCAATGACAATTGGGTCATCGGCGCTTACTTTCGTCCCCTTGGTTACACTTTGACCAACTACATACCCTTCACCGTTTATCCGTATATCCAGATTGGAAAGATGTTTGAACGACAGCACTGTTTTTTTAGACCAGCCTTGGAAATCTGGGAGAGTTGTTTTTCCAGATGTTTTCAAGAGAACAACTGAGTTCTCCGTCAATTTCGTTCCCGCCGCTGGGATTTGTTCTGTCACTTTTCCGCCTTCACCTATAGTGATCGGCTTAAAGCCCTCCTGCTGCGCAAGTCCTGCAACTGTCTTGGCATCTTTCCCCACATAATTACCGACTTTCTTGACTGGTATTTCCGCTTCATTTTCCGGAGCAATGTTTAAATACTTTAAACTATTTTCCATAATCGGGTTGAACACTTTCGATACAGGATCGGAACCAAATTCTCCAGCCTTTAATTTTGGCTGTTGTACTGTCACATAAATCAATAGTTGCGGATCATCTATTGGTGCCATTCCAAGGAATGAATACAGATAGTTGCCAAAGCCGGACATATATCCCGGACCTTTCTTTCTAGGAATTTCAGCTGTCCCTGTTTTCCCGCCTACTGCATAATTGGGCAGATTGTATTTTTGTGCGGTCCCTTTATCTGAAGTTACTGTAGTAGCCAATATTTCCCGCACTTTTTTCGCTGTTTCAGCAGATATTGGAGAGCCGCTTTGTTCCGGTTTATGATCCTCTAAAACTTTGTTCGTATTCGGGTCGATAATTTTATCAATGACATATGGTTTCATCATGACGCCGTTATTAGCAATAGCAGAAGCTGCCTGAATCATTTGCAACGGCGTAACAGTAGAACCTTGACCGTATGATGTGGTTAAGCGTTCTGCCGGATAATTATCGAGCACAACACCTTTTGCTTCGTTCGGCAAATCAATTCCGACACGTTTTCCAAAGCCGAAGTCATGAATGTATTCAATGAATTTTCGATCGCCTATTCTCTCAAGCAAATAGGCCATTCCTACGTTGGAAGATCGCTGAAGTCCTTCGAGGAAAGTGATCGTCCCCCAACCTGTGCCGTTGACGTCACGAATGATTCGGTCATAAATTTTGTAGGATCCCGATTTGAAGTATGCATTTGGATCCCATTTATTCTCTTCGACCGCAGCAGCCAGTGTGAACATCTTCATCGGAGAACCAGGTTCGATTGTCTGTTCTACTGCATCGTTCAGCCAGTTTTCCGTCAATCCTTCCCTCGTCATCGGGTTAAATGTCGGTCGTTGGCTCATCGCTAGAATTTCACCTGTTTTCGGATCGGATACGACCACCAACATTTTCTGGGGTGCATATTCTTTTTCAACTTGGTCCATCGCTTCTTCTACAAAGTTTTCAATCGTTTTATCGATTGTTAGCTTGATTGTATGGCCGTCTTTAGGTGGCACCACTTTTTTATCGGTCGATGGCAAGATATATCCCCAGCTATCAGACTGGTAATTTACCTTTCCATCTTTTCCGGCCAATTGCTTATCATACGTCTTTTCCAACCCCATCTTGCCGACGGTTATAGCTTTCTTATCTTCGGTTTCTTCTTTTTGAGCAAAGCCTACTAGATAAGAAGCAAAACGGCCATTCGGATAAAATCGTTTCTTGCCTTCCACAAACAAAATTCCCGTCAAGCCTTTGCGTTCAAGCTCCTCATCCATCTTGAGAACTGTTTCACGTTTTAAATCCCTACCGGCTCGACCAAATTCAATTTGCCAAGTACCCTCTTTAGCATTTTTCATTTTCGCCAAGATTTCCTGCTCTTCAAGGGGTATATACTTCGCTAACACTTTTGCGGTTTCTTCATAATCAACCACATGATAATTTCTTTTACTATTTTTACTCGCAGCTTCACTTAATACTGCCACTACATGGTAGCTGAGTGTATCGGATGCAATCGGGTCATCATTTCGGTCTACGATAGACCCCCTATTCGCCTGCAAAACACTATGCTTTTCATATTGGTTCGCCGCGATTTTGGCTAGTTCTTTGCCGTCTACTTGGCCAGTCAGCTGAATAAAAAGAATTCTGCCGAATAATATGAAAAAGAGCCCTCCGAATACTACAAACATTAGAAAGGCTCCCCATTGAAAACGAAACTTCTTCATCGTCCCGGCACGACCTTTACATTGTTCTTGTTGAGGTTCAAGCCATTTTCTTGTGCTTTTTTCCAAATGCGCTCATACGTAGACTTATCGCTCACTTGGATGGACAATTCGGTATTCTGTTTTGTAGTTTCATCAATTTCTGAATTCAGCAATTGTACTTCTTTATTCACAGCATTTAAATCGGAATGCGTTTGTAGGAGCATCGAAGAAAGAAAGATCGTAAATGCTGCAGATAAAGCGAACAATATATTTTCGCCTTTAGAAAAACGTCTTTTGACACGGCGGACAACATGCTGTTGTTCTTTCGGTGTATGCTGTTCGACTTCCGGCGTATGTGGAGTGTATAGTTTCCGTTGTTCTAGTCCCATTTCTCGATTTCCCCTTTTCTACTTTTTCTCTGCAATCCGTAATTTTGCTGATCTAGCCCTTTTATTACGTTCGATTTCTTCATCTGTAGGAACGATGGGTTTTCTAGTAATCAGCTTAAAATCCGGGTCCATTCCCTCTGGTATTACAGGTAAATTAGGCGGCAGGTCTGGCATAGACGTTGCTTCCTTAAAGATATTTTTACATAAACGGTCTTCTAACGAATGAAATGTAATGACACTTATCCGGCCCTTTTCTCTCAGTACGGTTAATGCGTCTGTCAGCGACTGTTCTGCCGCTCCCAACTCATCATTCACTGCAATACGTATCGCTTGGAAGACTCGTTTAGCCGGATGTCCGCCTGTCCTTCTGGCTGCGGCTGGAATACCTGTTTTGATAAGCTCCGCCAATTCCCCTGTTGTGCGGATTGGTTCATTTTTTCGTGCTTCCTCAATTTTTCGGGCAATTTGCTTCGAAAACTTCTCTTCGCCATAGCGGAAAAAGATTCTCACCAAATCTTCATACGGCCATTCATTCACCACTTCATATGCCGTTAAGGGGGCTGAGGTGTCCATTCTCATATCGAGAGGTGCATCATGATGATAACTAAAACCTCTTTCGGGCGTGTCCAGCTGTGGTGATGAAACGCCGAGATCATACAAAATGCCGTCCACTTCAGTAATACCTAGATTTTCTAGTTCTTTTTTAAGTTCTTTAAAGTTTGCATGAACAAATTGCACTTGCGCTGCATATTTTTCTAATTTTTTCTTTGCTGCTTCAATAGCTGTCATATCTTGGTCAAAACAGATAAGCTGACCTTTCGGAGAAAGAAGCTTAACAATTTCTTCACTATGTCCTGCACCGCCAAGGGTACAATCCACATAGATACCGTCTTCTTTTACATTTAAGCCTTCGACGGCTTCATGCAATAAAACTGTTGTATGGTTAAACATAATTACAACGCCTGCTTTCAAAAATCAAAATCAATAAGGTTTTCTGCAATGTCGTTAAATGATTCCTCTGATTCCTCGTAGTACGCTTCCCAAAGTTCTGTAGACCAAATCTCGATTCGGCTTGATACGCCGATGACCATACAATCCTTTTCAATCTTAGCAAACTCCAGCAAGTTGGCAGGAATATTTACTCTGCCTTGCTTATCAAGCCCTACTTCAGCGGCCCCTGAGAAGAAAAAACGAGTGAATGCTCGGGCATCTTTTTTCGTAACCGGCAACGCTTTCAACTTCTCTTCGAGTCGTTGCCATTCATCCAGTGGGTATCCGAATAGACAATTGTCTAGTCCGCGGGTCAAAATAAAGCCTTCTGCTAACTGTTCCCGAAATTTGGAAGGAACGATTAAACGGCCTTTCATATCAATCGTATGTTGATATTCCCCCATGAACATACCCTTCACCCCACTATATGAAATAATGTACCACATCCCCCCACTTTCCTCCACCCACTTGGCTATTTTTCTTTGCATAATTAATAAAATGTGTCAATAGTACTTCTTTAGTTATTGGTTTGCGCGTTTTCTCGCTATGTATTCATGTTTTTCCGCATGTTCTGCGAGTTTATTAATCAATTTCAGTTCAGCGTACATCCATTCAAAATTTTTCAAGCTCCGGTAAAAAGCTCTCCTAAAAGTCTGAAGCTCCTAAAGTGACCTTTGACCTATAACTTGTCAGTCACTGTCGATCTCTCCGTCGAAGGGGGAACCTTAACGAATTTTGGAAGACCATATTTTCTTATTGAGGTATATGATATGTGCTGAATTAACTTACAGATAGGGTCATGAAATGTGCTATGGGAAAGGATGAAGTGTAACTTTGAGGAAGGTAGATGGATGGATGTGCAGATATCTTGCAATCAGCCAACCATTCAATTGGATAGACAGGTTTATGCCGTGCACTACAGTTTGTGCGGGTTGTAGTTTTATATCCGTATTATGTAGCATTTAGATAAACAAACAGGGCTAAGATAAAACTAATTTGTTCATAATGAAAGACGAACGATCGCAAAAAACACAATAAAGTTCGGGTTACTTAGCGTGCGGTTAGGATTTTCCCGCAGCGGAAATTCCATAGGCGGCTCCAAGTCTGCAATACTTTTGCATTAGAAAAAACCGAACGATTACAAAACTATGATCGAATGTTTTGTAATCGTTCGGTTTTTTAATCGTTTGGAACCCTTTTGTCCCAACCTCTGTTTGTCGAAATAATCACTTTGCTTTTAAGGTGATAATGATGCATGTTTTTTTAAAAAAACCTAAAAATGAGCAAACTTCTAGTGGTCTTCTTTACTTTTTTCCGGTTTTTCACTCGCCTCTCTTTCTTTCTCTGTTGCTGAAGATTTTATCTTAATATCATAATATTTTTCAGCTCCTAAACCACCTTCGCTGATCATTTTTGCTATTTCCTTTGTCCGCATCTCTTTATCCTTGTCTATTTTGATCTTAGTTCTGTCTTGATGTGTCATCTCTAATCCCTTCCTTTCTAGTTATTATTTATATTCTAACAAATTTCGAGTGAAAAATCAGTCGATTAGAGTTGCTAATAATAACTTCAAAGGATGTTTTATGAATTCACTAACAAACAGGCATGATTAAGAAGCCCAGCTAATCCTTGGAGAGTTAGCTGGGCATTTAAATATATAGGCACGCTATTAGTAGATCAGAGATAAACCAATTGGTGAGAACCATCGAATTGATAAGGCTGTTTCAGTAATTGATCGATGAATCCTTCCCCATATTGATTGATGAAAAAGTAAGGTGAATACAAGCGTTCCTGCAAAGAACCTTCCGGGAAGAGCTGTTCACTAAGCGTCTGGTAGCGCTCATATTGCACATGATGTTTCCGTAAGATGGACTGCTCTTTAGTCTTTTGAAGGTAATCAAATTGACTCTGATGGAACTGGAGATTTTTCTTCACTACAGGCAGCAGCCCTGGATCCGTTTTCAATAAATGGGATTGCATCTTCTCATACTGCAATTCGAGCAGTTTCTTTGACTCCTCAAGAAGTGAGTCGAACTGCTCATCCCGCTGCTCATTCATCCATTGTTCTTGGCGCCAAGGAAGTTGACCATCAAGTACTTCATTGATTGTTAAACCTGTCTGTTTCAAAGCTTCTTGCGTTTTTCTCGTAATTAATGTGATGGATAATCTTGGGACGATAACGGGCATACGGATCCCCAGCGTATGGAAAGCCTCACGCAATAATGACCAGTACGCAATTTCCCCCGGCCCTCCGACAAAAGCCAGAACCGGAAACACGAGATCCTGCATGAGTGGCCGTGTTGCCACATTATTGCTTAACAACCAAGGTTGCTCGGCTGCGATTTCATGCATCTCTTCCTCTGAAAAAGACAGACCCGTCTGCTCATTAACGAATTTCCCCGCTTTTCTTTTCAGCAGCACACGGCCTGTTTCATGCACGTAAAATAGGTTCGCATCCTGCGCTTCGGATTCGATCGGCTTTTTATGACCCATGGCATGCAGGTCCTGCTCTGCCGAATAAATGGTTGAAGCCATTTTATCCGCATTCTCAATCATTTGCGAGAAGTACTTTGACTCCAACTGACGAAGCGGTTTGTAGGCAGCATCAAGAAATAACAAACCATGCTGAGTGAACAACTCGTTCATTAGCGAAGTAAAGAATCCGGTATACGTCTGCTGTTCCTCCACAGTTCGCAGTACGTTCTCCAATAAATCATGCGTGTAAGCTGTTTCTCCATAGCTTTTGAAGATTTTTTTGATAAACGCAGTCAGTTCTTTCTGGTCATATACGGTATCTGAAGCCATGGTTTTCAGCACGGTCGGCTGTTTGAATTGCCGCTTCACCGCCTTCCCTAGGTTCGCGGTATATGTATGATTGATTTCATTAATATCATGATCTTCTCCTGCAATCCAAAAAACGGGCACAACAGGTTTCTGAAGAAGTTCTCTTTGCTGACGAGCCATTAAAATGACCGAAACCGCTTTATGTACAGAATATAAAGGTCCTGTTAAAATCCCTGCCTGCTGACCGCCGATCACTACGAATGCGTCTGAAGAAAGCTCTTTAATATACTGCGCTGCTAGCGGGGAAATTCCGTGCGGCTGCATATATTGTTCGATCACAGCTGCAAGCTCGGCCCTTTGGAAAGAACGTTGCATCAGCTCCTGTGCTCTGGCTTCATATCCAGCAGCCGACAGTTCATAATCGAAAAATCTATGAGAAAATTGAGGATCATGTTGATAAGCTTCCATTAATTTGTTTTTTCTTGGCAATTCCATTGTGTCCAGTTCCATCTCATAAACTCCTTTATGTCAAATACTAACGCAAGTATATCATCTCACTCAGACAGGTTGAATAGATACGCCTGAAGAGATGTTGATCAATTGGCATATTGTATGATTTGCAATGCAATCCCTATCCCGAGCAAGAGAATATATGCACATGTCAAAAGCAGAAAGTAGACTCGCCATGTCTTGCGGAGTACAAGAAACGTCCGAAATTCTTTCATCTGTAAACGCTCAACAATAGAAAATAAAATAGCCAAAATACAGACGGTTCCTGCTACATAGAACCCAAGCCACTGGTCCCAAATCGTATGTATGAGCACTGTCACTGAAACGCCTAAAAATGGTGTAGTCCAATCAACAGCAAAACCGAATCGTCTCGACGGCGATACGCCTATTTTTTTTGAAAGTATCAAACAGACGATTAATATGAGAAACGGAAATAACAAAAGTCCGCCAAGTATGTTTTGCAGCATTAGCTTTCTTCACTCCCATTAATACCGAGCAGCATCATTTCAAGATTTTTCAAGATTGGGGCGTGCCCTTTCCTTTGTTCAATTTTATGTAAAACTGCTGTAACAATCGTTTCAATCTCCATCGCATTTCCTTTTATTCGATCCACTAGCATAGAGGATTGATTATTGGCTGTCCTTTGACAGACCAATGCGATGTCCTCAAATGTCAACATATCTTCCATCTCCGGAAAATTGGTGAGTAATTCCTCGCACAGCTGACGAAAAAGCTGATAGAAATGAAAGTTTTCCGTCAACTGTCCATTCCTCACTTGCAAGATCGCAGTCAGCGGATTAATCGCACAGTTGATCAACACTTTTCTGAGCAGCAATTTCTCGGCATTTTCTTGTATTTGTATAGGAAAACACTGTGGATCAATTTTTTCCAGCCACTTGATTGTCTGTTCATTTTTTTCATCCACGGCGATCGTGATCGGACCGATCCCATTATGAAGAACCGTTCGATCGTCCACTCTTCCTGCCCCGTGTTCTACTGTGGCGAAGGAAACATGGCCAAGTTCAAATTGATCGACGAGCGACAAATGACCAATACCATTTTGGATAAATAGCAAATCCGGCTGTCGCGGCAGGCTGCTGATAGCCGGCAATACCTCTTGCAATGCATCATATTTCACTGCAATAATCCATAAGGCGTCTAGCGGAAGATCTTCCATATTGGTCACGGCAGCCACTTCAAAACGGGTGCGCGCTTTAGAACCATCCAATCGAATCAAGCCTTGCTTCAGCTGGGTTGCCTGCGTTTCCCGCCGCACCCAAAATGTCACGTCTGCTTTATTTTGCGCCAAATAAGAGCCGATCAATAACCCTATGGAGCCTGCACCTACTACTACAAACCGCATATTTTTCCTCCTTGAAAAGAGAGACCCATCAAAGGCGCCTCTCTCGATTGACTCTATTATACAGGATAAACGGGATGTTTTCTCGGGGGACGAGCGATTTCTTTCGTTTCATAATATGCAAACCTATCCGCTAGTACTTCTCGAAGTTTATGCGGCGCAACGATTTCATCGATGATCATTTCAGAAGCCATTTTATAAATATTGATTTCCTGTTTATATTCCTGCTGTTTTTCTTTAATGAATACAATTTTTTCTTTCGGGTCGGTGATCGCTTCGATTTTATTGGAATACACCGCGTTGACAGCCGCCTCAGGGCCCATGACAGCTATTTGGGCAGTCGGCAGCGCGATACAGACATCCGGCTCAAAGGCAGGACCTGCCATTGCGTATAAGCCTGCTCCGTACGCTTTACGTACTATCACAGAAATTTTGGGAACGGTTGCGGAGCTCATCGCCATGATGAGCTTGGCACCGTGGCGAATAATTCCTTGCCGCTCGACTTTCGTTCCGATCATAAAGCCAGGGACATCCGCTAAGAAAAGCAGCGGAATGGAGAATGCATCGCAAAGCGTGATGAACTTGGTCACTTTATCTGCCGAATCAACAAACAATACGCCGCCTTTTACTTTTGGCTGATTCGCGATAATTCCGACCGGACGACCGTCAAGCCGGCCGAGTGTCGTAATCACTTCCGCGGCAAACAGCTCTTTAATTTCAAACAAGCTATTTTCATCAACCAATCGATCGATCGCTTCATACATATCGAATGGTGCGTTTTGATTTTCAGGGATAATTTCTTCCAGTGAACGTCCTTCCTTTATTTCTCCAGGCTTCGCTGCCCTGGCAGGGGCTTCGTAATGTGCCGGGAAGTAGGATAGATATCTCCGGGCTTCAACGATCGCTTGTTCTTCACTTTCAACCAAGACATCCCCGCATCCACTGACTGAACAGTGCATGTGCGCGCCGCCCATCTCTTCAAGCGACACTTTTTCTCCGATGACCTTTTCTGCCATCCGAGGCGACCCTAAATACATCGACGCATTTCCCTCAACCATGATGACAATATCACAGAATGCGGGAATATACGCACCGCCAGCAGCCGATGGTCCAAATAAAATACACACTTGCGGAATCATACCCGATAGGCGAACTTGATTGTGAAAGATCCGTCCTGCCCCTCGGCGGTTCGGAAACATATCCAACTGGTCTGTAATCCTGGCGCCGGCAGAATCCACTAAATACAGCAGCGGAACCCGTAGTTTCTCAGCAGTTTCCTGAATGCGTATGATTTTTTCAACCGTCCGTGCTCCCCACGAACCTGCTTTTACAGTGGAGTCATTGGCCATGACACAGACTGTCTGCCCATTTATCTTACCTGTCGCTGTCACGACTCCGTCTGCTGGAAGGTCGACTGCTTCACAATTGGCAAACTTGCCATCTTCCGCATATTCCCCCTCATCAAACAGCAAGCGAAGGCGGTCTCTGACAAATAATTTTCCTTGCGATTCAAGTTTATTGTGATATTTTTCGGCTCCGCCAGTAAAGACTCGGTTGGCCTTTTCCTTCAATTTTGCATTATAAGCTGTCTCTGTCGAATTGTTTGTCAATAAACTCCCCACCTTCCGTCAAGATTGGATTGTCACCAACACATCATCTTCGTTTACAAAATCGCCTTCATTCCCGTTAATTGCGGTAACGGTGCCGTCAACTTCCGCTTCCAAAGGGATTTCCATTTTCATAGATTCCATGATCAAAACGACTTGTCCTCTCGTTACAACATCTCCCACTTTTATCTCAATCGAAAAAATCGTGCCTGCCATAGCAGCTTTCACTTCTTGCATACAATCACTCCTCGTATTCTATTTGTCGAGATGGTTGTTGCATAAGGCTTATTCCATTTAGTGTAACTTATTTATGAAATCGTTTACAAGTAAATAGATAGTGCCCCAACAGTGTATGTTTTTCGGTTGTCAAACTTTACTTATTTTTAGTCAAGAACCTTTGAACTGCCTCATGATGCGCGTCACTTTCCCAAAGCACAGAACAGACACGCGCTTCTTCTTGCATCGCTTCTCTCAAATTATTCGCCTGCCATTTTCTTGTCGCGATAGATTTATATGCACGATGTACATTGCGATGCACTTTTAGCATAGGTGCTAAAAATTGATCCAAAGCCGCATCAGCATCTCCATTATAGACCTCCGTAGCCCATCCGAGTTCTTTCAACTTATCTGCCGAATGAACACTCGCTCTGCTTGTCAACTGAAGAAGTTGATCATGAGGGCTATTCTTCTCGAACAATAATGTAGCTCCGCCCCAGCCCGAAGTAATTGCCAAAGTACCTTGAATGAAACCTGCCTTCGCATGGGAGGCAACCAGACGATAATCGCAAGCCGTGGCAAGCTCACAGCCACCGCCAACTGCTGCTCCATTTATTAAGGCAATCGTCGGCATCGGCAATGTCGCAATACGATAGAGAATTTTAGCTCCTCTGCTTAACATCGGCCAAGCATCCTCCGCTGTTTGGAAGCCGTGAAAATCACTTAGGTCGCCCCCCGAACAAAACGCCAAATTGCCTTCACCAGAAATGACTGCAAATGAAATTTCCGGGTCGTCCTCAATCCGATCCAAGAATTCTTCCAAACCTGACATAACGTCATAGTTAACCGCATTTCTCATTTCAGGTCTCATGATACGAAAATACGCAATGGACTCCCCATTTATGGTTGGTTCGATTTCAAATGAAAAAGACAAAACAATTCCCCCTTTTCCACTTAGCATACCATTTTTAAGAAAAACAAAAAAGACTGCTCTGAGCCATGGTCTCAGGGCAGTCTTCTATTCGCTGTGTAGAATCTAAATTATTCGCCTACAACGTCTTTTCCTTTGTAGTGTCCGCATGATTTGCAAACGTGGTGTGCCAATTTCATTTCGCCACAGTTTTCGCAAGTAGTCATACCTGGCGCTTCAATTTTGAAATGAGTTCGACGCATATTTTTCTTCGTTTTAGAAGTTCTTCTTTTTGGTACTGCCATTGGGGGGCACCTCCTTATAAGGGTTTACTCTTTATCGGTTTCAAAAAAATTAGCCAATCCCGCTAAACGAGGATCTACTTTTTCTTCTGCTTCTTCTTGCCGTTTCGCTTCCAATTCTTCATCGGTTGTATAGGACCATCCTTTGCCTTCTGCCTGCTGCACATCTTCTGCTGATTTGCAAAATACTTGTAACGGGATTTCAAGCAAAATGAGTTCTTCCAATACAGGCGTAAAATCGATTATTTCTCCTTCAACAGGATGAATTTCATCATCTGTCAAAAGCGTTTCCTGATCCCAACTGAATTGTTCTATCGATTCAATGGAGAAAGGATAATCGACATCTTCCCACGTACGTGCACAAGGCAAAATCATCGAACCTTCTAGCCGGAGCTGGCATGTTAACTTTTTCTCACCAATTGAACATGTTCCGCTTACTCGAACAGGCTGAATTGCCCTAATTTCTTCATTCCGCTTTTTGACGGAATCTAAATTTACTGCTTCGTCAAGCAGTAGCGGGCCTTGCCTATGTTTCCGTAATTGATGAATGGACCATTTCATGTCTATCACCTCAAGACAACAATGTTGATTATAGTATTTTAAATAATGGATGTCAAGATATTTTCTTGTCACTTCATCAAGCTTAACGTTATAATTCACTATACACAAGCAGAAAGGATGATTACATTGATAGCTACTGGAATTGTAGTCGAATATAATCCATTTCATAATGGCCATCTTTTCCATTTGCAAGAGGCAAAAAGACAAACAGACGCCGACACCATTATTGCCGTCATGAGCGGAAACTTTCTGCAACGTGGAGAACCTGCCATAGTGGACAAATGGACGCGGACAAGGATGGCACTTGCCGGTGGAGCTGATCTTGTCATCGAACTGCCGTATGCATTTGCTACTGCTCATGCTCCTCAGTTCGCCAAAGGTGCCATCCAACTTCTTGACGCGCTTTATTGCAGTTATTTTTGTTTTGGCAGCGAGGAAGGATCCATTGCACCTTTTACGAACAGTCTCACTTTAATTTCTACACAGCAGCAACTTTACGAAAGTGCGATAAAAGAAGCGATGAGAGAAGGGATAAGCTATCCGAACGCATTGCGAAAAGGCTATGAAGCCATATCCCATGATACATCGATCGACTTAGCCGATTTATCCGAACCAAATAACATTTTAGGATTTCATTATATGCAAGCAGCAAATGACATCCACTCTTCCATGATTCCGCTGACAATCGAGCGAATAGGAACGCATTACCATGATCCCGCCTTGCCTGCCGACTCCGTAGCGAGTGCGACAAGCATCCGGAAGTCCATTTTCACAAACGAATCGGCTGAAGACGTGCAACCTTTTATGCCGCCAACAAGCTATCGTCTATTGAAAAACTGGGAAGATCTGAATGGTTTTCAAAGTTGGGATGCGCTTTATCCTCTTCTGCGTTATAGCATTCTTCGCGAGGAGCCAGAACGGCTTACAGAAATCGCGGACATTAGAGAAGGCATTGAATTTTCATTTTTTCGCGCAGCAAAAGAACAGACCACTTTTCAAGGGTTTATGCAAGCTGTCAAATCCAAACGTTACACATGGACGAGCATCCAACGAATGCTCGTTCATATTTTAACAGGTTATCGGAAAGCTACACGCGAGCAAATCACAGATCCCTCTTATATCCGATTGCTCGGCATGACAGAGTCAGGACGATGCTATTTACGTTCCATAAAGAAACAACTGCCATTACCCCTTGTCAGCAGAGTGGCTTCGCTGTCCGACCCTTCTTTGCTGATGGATATAAAAAGTACGGATATTTACATGTCCGGCATCCAATCACCTGCCCCTACACTCGGACAGGATTATAGGACGCCGCCGATTTTTGTCTAACGCCCTTTTACTTTTCTTCTAACTGTTCTAAATAGCGCAGCGCATCATCCACTGTTTTTACGGGTACGATTTTCATTTTGGTACCAATTTTTTCTGCAGTCGCTTTTGCTTCTTCATAATTGGACACCAACTGTGGATTTTTCTTCTTAACTTCTTCAGGCAGGTCATCGTCAGGTGCAAAGAAAATCTCGATGTCCTGGCGATCTGCCGCAATCACTTTAAAGTCGATTCCACCGATTCGCCCAACCGATCCGTCTTCCAACATTTCTCCTGTTCCAGCAATATTATAACCTTTCGTCAAATCTTCATCCAACAAGCGGTTCATTAGCTCTAGCGTGAACATCAATCCTGCCGAAGGACCACCGATATCTTCTGTAAAGATATCCACTTTCGGTTCTGTCTGGAGCTCAATCTGTTCTTCGAATTGAATGCCGAGACCTATGCGTTGATCAGTTCCTGGGAGTTTTTTTAATTGCAGAGGAATTGTCAACTCCTGGTCTCCACGCTTTACTTGAAGGCTTATTTCGGCTCCTTCTTCTTTGGCGCTAATTTCATCCATAAATTGTTCAGCAGAAGACAGCTTTTTTTTATCAATTGACCCAATCAAATCACCGATTTGCAATTTTTCGTCAGCGGCCCCGTTCGGAATCACTCCAGCAACATACACACCTTTAAAAATCCGTTCCATCGGCAGTCCCGTTTTATCAAACGCGACAGAAATCGCATGTATTTTGGAGTCTGTCATTAATTTTTTTTGCCGCACAGAGTATTCTTCGTCGCTTTCCCCATGCCTTCTCACTTTCGTGGCAGGCATCAGTTTCATTTTATCTGACACAAAAGAAAACGCGTAAGTAATAGGCGTTGCTTTCCCAATTGCGATGGTCATAAGACTAAAAGTCCCGCGATCGTCTGAATCTCCTCCCTCCACTTCTACAAGCGGCTCCAAATTATAAGCGCCTCCCGGCCGGGAAATATACATATCTAATGGATATAAGGCCAGAATCGCTACGAGGACAAGGACTACAGCCAATATCCCCCACTTACGCATCTTCATAAAAGCACACCTCCATTAATAGCCTGTACGAATACAACATATATATTACGGTAGATTTCATTGTAGTTCAAAATATAGGAAGGAGAGAGAGATTTGAATAGCCATTTTCCTATCCGCCACACTTGCCTATGATAAATGTTACGGTCATTTGGGCTTTGATCATCCTCTTCATTATCCAGCCCGATATTGCACACGAAGGCGCTGTTTCAGGTGCTCAATTATTTGTCCATGCCCTGCTGCCCTACTTGCTGCCCTATATCATTTTAACGCAATGGCTATTGAAAATGCCCAGCAATCATCTTCCTTCGAGTCAATGGAGCAGATACATAAAAGCGTATGTACTCGGTTCTTTCGGAGGTTTTCCGGTTGGTGCTGTGACAGTCAGCGAAATGAAGAAGAACGGTGAAATTTCTACAACCGAAAGCAGTTTGCTGCTCGCGGCCTGTCATGCGCCTGGACCGATGTTTATAATCGGATTTGTTGGGAATGAACTTTTCGGCAGCGTAGCGAGCGGCTGGAAACTGCTTATCGCCATACATTTGGCTAATATTATGTTCTTCCTTGTACTGCTAGTGTTTTTGAGGAAACAACGGGTGAAGACAGTGCCGCAGCCACCTGTTGAACGCGATCAAAAGACATCTCCTCTGCTGGGTTCAATTAAAGATAGCTCTTCAGTCATTTTGTTGGTAGCCACCACAGTGATTTTCTTTTCTTCATTGGGAAATGTCCTGTCGCATTTAGTCTCGAGTGTTTTCCCTATCGATATGGGTATTTCGAAAACCTTATTATTAGCGGTCTTTGAAATGACTTCTGGTGTTCAATCCGCCACGGAACATTTTAGCGGTGACGCAATGTATCCGATGCTCATAGCTGCCATCATTTCAATTAACGGTCTAAGCATCCACATACAAGTCATGACGCTGGCAAAAGGTGCTGGCATCAGCATCCTACCCTACATCATCGGAAGAGCTTGGAATACCGTTCTGGTCCCTCTGCTGTTTATCTTGATTTATTAAGTAATTACCGTACTGACGAAAAATGGGACCGGGACAAAACTAATTTGGTCATAATGAAAGACGAACAATCGCAAAAAACACAAAAAGGTGTGGGTTACTTAGTGTGCGGTTAGGGATTCGCCCTCCAGGCAGGGACGCTTTCCGGGCAAATCCTACATTTTGTACGGTAGGACAGTTGTCTTGGCCCCGAATACAGATAGTTTTACTATGTTCAATTTTGAAGCATAGAAACCCAGTGCTTAATTCATAATTTGGGATTTTTAAGAATGTAAATTGCTAACAAACTGCCTTGTATACAAAAATTAGGATTGGAGCGGAGGGCAGGGCGAAAGGCAAAGATGTGCTCCCAACGCTTCGCTTATGCTCGCAAAAGCCTTTCTTCGTCACGGCTTTTCCTGCGGGATGTAGCGCATATGGTGAGACCCCACAGGAAGCGAAGCGGACGAGGAGACTCAAGGCCACGCCCCCCGGAAAGCGTACCGTCTGGAGCGGAAATCCCGGGGTGCTCACTAGCTGTGGTTTCACACGCCTATTCGGATAGTAAATCATAGTACGTATCTTTTATTCTAACAAAACCCTTGACTAGAGGTAAGAAAGCGTCCCTGCCCGCAGCGGAAATTCCATAGGCAGCTCCAAGTCTACAATACCTTTGCAGTAGAAAAAACCGAACTATTTTACAAAACTTTGATTGAATGTTTTGTATTCGTTCGGTTTTTTTATCGTTATGAAACCTTCTGTCCTAGCCTCATTCTGTAGTATATCGCATTTTCAACTATCTATTACTTACGGAATTTCTCAATCAATGCCTTATTCACATGTGGCGGAACGAGAGAAGAGATATCACCGCCGTACTGAGCAACCTCTTTAACAATACTAGAACTCAAGAAAGAATACTGGCTCTTCGTCATAACGAAAAACGTCTCAATACTCTCATCAAGCACTCTATTCATAGACGTAATCTGCATTTCATATTCAAAATCTGAGATCGCCCGCAAGCCACGGACGATAACAGATGCATTGATTTTATGCGCGTAATCAATGAGTAGTCCTGAAGATGAATCGATGGTTATATTGTCGTACTGAGAAGTTACTTCATGGATTAGTGCAATCCGTTCTTCCACTGTAAAAAGCGGTTTCTTAGAAGAATTATTCATGACCGCCACATGCACTTGCGGGAATGTCCTGGCTGCTCTTTGTATAATATCTAAATGTCCATTCGTCACCGGATCAAAACTTCCCGGTACGATTGCGATTTTTGACATGCGATTATCCTCTTTTCTCATAAATTGTGATAGCTGTATTTCCATATATTTTAGAGCTTATTTGGGTATACGCTTCATACTGTTCAGGCAATGTTACTTCTTTCTCATGTTCACAAACCACCGTTGCATCTTCCGCTACCAGGCCCTGATCGATGAGTTCTTTTATACCATCATAATAATCCACTGCTGCGTAAGGCGGATCGACAAATAACAAATCAATCCGCACGTTCTTTTGCTTCAGGACCGCAGCAGCTTGTCTTGCATCTTTTCGTTCAATATGTACTTGCTGTTCCAATCGGCATTTTTCAGCATTGGCTTTAATGACTGCACAGGCTTTCGAATTTTTTTCAAAAACAATCGCTTGATCCATTCCCCGAGATAACGCCTCGATTGAAATAGAGCCACTGCCGCCGAAGAGTTCGACGACAGTCCCTCCATCGAAGTATGGTCCAATTTTATTGAATACTGATTCTTTTACTTTGTCGGATGTCGGACGCGTGGAAGTACCCGGCAAAGATTTTAGCGGCGTACCTCTTCTGGAACCAGAAATGACCCTCACTCTTTTTCCATCTCCTTTATTAGCTGTTCAATCTGTTCAATGGCGATTGACTCATCGGACTTCTCAATTAACACTAAAAATATCCGTCTTAACCAAACTTCATCGAAATATAACTTTCCGCTGATATACTTGTACGGTTCTTCTTGGTAGTCGTATTTCCGGTCATTCATGACGTAAAAAGGTTCGATCCTGGAAAAGCGGTAATTACGTTTTGGACTTTCAATATAGATGGATTGATCATTTGAAGTGATTTGATAACCCATCCGTGTTAATAATTCGTCTGCCGGATAAAAGCTTTTCTCATCTTGAACAACCGCTTTTAGATCTTTTATTTCTTCTCCATCCAACAACACATTTCGCGAGTCCAACAACAAAAATGGATAACTATATTGCTGTTCATGCATCGTTTTTTGGAAATACTGCGAATCAAAGTTCATTACATTCTGCAATTCCTCGTCTAACTGCGCAGCCGACAATTCTTGTCCAATTCGCCCACGTACTTTTTGACGGAACGCGCTGTATTTCTTTTCGTCCAATGATTCCTTCAGACGATTAAAAGCACCTTGTTCAGCTTTCGTCCCAATTGCCTGATCGCCAAGAATGGATGCCAGCATACTATTCATCGATGGCTCATTCGCCGGTATCATAAAACGCGACTGGACACTCATTCGAGCTACTTGCTTTACTACCTGGTCCATATTCATCGGTTTCTCTACTACAAAGCGCTGCGCATATAGAGTTTTATTGAGAGGCGACAATACCACGCTCACGTGATCACCGCCGATCTCCTCCAATATGCTCTCCATCTCTTTGATTTGCTTCTCTTTGATTCCTTCGCCGTATACAGACAACTTATTACCGGAATACGCAATCGGTACATCTTGCGGTTGCCAATACAACTCATTAACAAAGCCGACTCCACGATATAATCGATAGGAAATCCGCTCTTTATCCGCTTTGCCGACTCGTTCCAGACCATTCACCCACATGCCACCGATATTTTGTTCATCCGTCATATGAAAGACCGTTGTCAATGGTTTGGCATCTTGAAGCAACACAAAAGGTCGTTTGAATAACTTCCGATCTTTTAACGACTCTTTTTTCGGTATTTTATACGCTATGGACTGCTGATCTCCTTCTCCTTCATCGAAAGCGATACCCGCTTCATTCAATCGAGAGCAGGAAACAGATCCCTCAGTCAAACATTCTTGCTCTACACTCCCCTCAGGCCAAATTATTTCATATCGGCCTGTTGCTAAGTCATAAAAGTGATGACGGATGTATAATCCATCTGCCCGATTAATGACTTCTATTTCTTGGCGGTACGTATCCGGATGATCTTTCGCCCCATTTGCTGCAGCCGACTGACTATAATGCAAATAAAGAAGACCTGCATTTACTCCTAGTAAAAGAAGCAAAATTCTCAAGATGATTTTCAAAGTACAACACCTCATCACATGGTATGATGGATAAGATCCATTCACAAGACTATAACTACAACGGCAGTTGCATGAACCAATTGCATGAAAGGAAGAATTTTAAAATGATTCAACAACGTTTTATCGAATTGGGAGAAGGCTATAGTGACATTTACGAATTACTTGAGTTAATGTCTACGAATTCCCACAGGATCTATAAATCCTATATTTTTTCATCCGGAGACGGTCCGGCTGAACGTCTTTCATTTGCCGTATCATTTTCACCGGCACGTGCCGACAGCCATTATATGCCGATTTATATTTGCCGTGAAGGCATCACATATTCCGCAGATAAACCATCCAAACGGTATAATTTGTTTGTTGAGCATGCAGAAGCGATGAATGCATCACCTATTAGAGTAGAAGTTAAGCATTCATCTCAATTTGCTGAAAAAGATTTGTTTTACCAGTACATTATCGGCATTTTACGTTTGAATCATTTGTTGCCGCCACTTCAGTGAAAACATTATAGGCCAGTTTTATAATCATATTCTTTGGCTTTATCAGGTTTGGCATTTTCATATACGGTGCTTACGAACGGCCGCTGGGAAGGCAAAACCTTTTTCACAGCGGGCAAACGTTCCAATTTGCCCATCGTAGCTTCCACGTCGTCTTGATCACAGTATAGGACGACGTATTTCATTTTTTTAGAAATATAGTGAACATGCCCAAATTTACGCAATGATTTTGCTTGTTTTAAATGATGGAGATAGACAATTATTCCTTGCCGATCAATCATAATTCTCCCCCTCTTTCTTACTCCATACAATACCATAGGTGAGAAAAGTCCTGCAACCTTGCATGATTAATGTTTATATTATGTTGCATACCATGAGAGCGGACATCTTCATCGGCTAAATATCCATCAATCAATGATTGCGCACATTCCAATGAATGAGTTACACTAGGTAAGGTATATATTCAGTAAAAGCTGGGTGAGAAAAAAATACAGTGGAGAATGACTGACTACTGAGGAGGTTTTTGAGTGGGGAGGAAAACAAAAGTTGCTTTAACTGTAGGAGCCGCGAGTGTTGCTGCTTGGGCGGCTTCAAAAGTTGTTGTGAAACAAGAGCCGCGGGCAGAGAAGAAAGCGCTTCAATTTTCTGAAATAGCAGTATTAGCAAATGTCGATATTGCCGAAGACCCTTCCGTCCATTTGCTCACAGCATACACAAATGCAGCCGATTTGGGCGTACATGGATTTGCAGTGAATATCCGGCTTACAAAAGATGAAGAAATTATTTTAGCACCGAGCCATGATCTACAGCTTACCGGTGTTATTGCAGACTATACGTTAGCAGAATTACAGAATGAGAAACTTCCTGTTATTGATGATTCCGAATCGCTTGCAGATCAAGAGGCCTCATCTATTGTATCTCTGCGCGAACTGCTGGAAACGTTCCCGCAGCTTTTGCATGTCATTTCAATGAGTGACTCGCCTGATACATATGAAGGCAGCTTAATCCCTTCGAAGTTGTGGCGATTGCTGAAAGAGATGGATGCTGCAGATCGGGTTGTAGTGACAAGTTCATATGATGAACAAATCGATCGCTTTAATTTATATGCACAAAACTCTGTTGCGTTGGGTGCCGGCAACGAGGAAATTAAAAAAGCTTACGTGGCGTATTCGAGTAAATTTGGTCATTTATACAAACCAAACGCGGACTTATTTTGCCTGCCGGAGAAAATCGGAGTATTCCCTCTTGCATCGGATGGGTTCGTGCAATTTTTGCAGCAATTGAATATCACAGTGCTATATGAGTTAACCAACACAGTTGATATTCAAAAACTATCTAAACTGGAAATCGCCGGATTTATCACAACAGAACCTAAACAGGTCTTGAGCTATTTCAATGAAAACTAAAACAGTTGCATGGTTTTTGCAAGGGTTAAGCTTTTTAACAAAAGATTTGGCAAGTGGGTACGGCACCGTTGATCTACGTTCCAGGCGGACGCTTTCCGGGGGGCGTGGCTTGAGCCTCCTCTCCTGGGGGTCTCAAGGCGCACGCTGATCCCCCAGGAGTCGCCTTCCACTACGATCAACTAGCGTATCTTCCTAACTTTAATGAGTTGACCGTCTATCCTAAGATTGTTGTAAATACAAGAAGTAACGTCCAAGTGAAAGCACTGGTATTTTTCTTTTCTGTTTAGGTAGGCTCTAACTCGCACTTCACACTATCTACAGAGAGTTCACTATGTGTCACAATTCACTTTTAGAGATTGGTGCGGAAGATGGGCGACTCCTGCGGGATTAGCGTGACAGGTGAGACCCTGGACTGAGCGAAGCGAGGAAAGCGGCTCACCGCACGCCCCGCGGAAAGCGTCCCATCTGGAGCGCAAATCTCCGGAACGCAAGCCTACTTCCTCTTGCTTTATTTTTCTCCGGCATTAATTCGACTTTATTACTCTAATGTTCGCCAACAAACTAAACCCTGCATTTTAAATGCAGGGTTTTCTCGTAGAAAGAAATTGTAGAAGTATTTACGCTTAGCAGGAGCAGCTGCCGCCTGAGCTGCAACCTCCGCCACAGGAGCTGTTTGTGAATGCTCCGTCTCCAGCAGGAACTTTCACAGCTTCTGACACGGAGTTTCCGATCAGAATACCGACTTCATCCAAAAGCGATTGGACATCGTTTTCTGCCAAACGTAGAGCCGCCACTTCTTCGCGCAAATCCAAGGCTCTTTTTTGAAGACGTATTTCCTTCATGATCACTTTATAATCAGGATGATATCGTCCAAAACGTTGAACCTCTTCATATTGTTCTTTCATTTTATTAAAATCAATGATCTTTTTCCGCAGATCAGAATTTGAATACACACGGGCGTACGCGTCTTGATAGGTTTTCACAACCTCAGAACGCAGCAGCATATCGGAAAGTTCTTCCGCCATATCGATGACACGCATCCATTCATCCGTCATCATCATAAATTGCCGCACCTCCTATCTCCACCATCATACCAAAAAAGAACCCGTTCGCCTATTCATTAAGAATTTCAATCCAAACGGTTTTTTTCGAAAAAAGCATGCTTTACTTCTTCCATATCGCAAAAATGATAAACTTTATCGCCAATCTGCTGTGTCTGTTCATGACCTTTCCCAGCAATCAATACGACATCTCCAGCTTGAGCTATTCGTATCGCATACTGAATCGCATATTTTCGATTGAGCAGGACATCTATCGGCGTAGGAAAGCCTGTAGTACCTGCCAAGATGTCTAAGATGATCTGCGAAGGTTCCTCAGACCTCGGATTATCTGAAGTAAGTATGACATGCGTGCTGTACTGTGCAGCTATCGCCCCCATTTGAGGTCTCTTTTCATGATCCCGATCTCCGCCGCAACCAAACACCGTGATTACCCTCTGGCTTGCATGCGCACACAAAGCCTCTAGTACGACTTGCAAAGCATCCGGTGTGTGCGCATAATCTACATAGATTTCTACCCCGTCTTGGCTATATCTCTCAAGTCGCCCTTTTGGCAAGCACAACGCAGACAATTTGGAATGGATTTCATTATATGAATACCCTAATGCCAATAATGCACAAATAGCTGCTCTTGCGTTCATTTCATTATGCTTTCCCAACACAGAAAAAGAAGACTCCTTAAGTTTGTCGGCAGGATAAGGCTTACCATTCAAATGCGCAACACTGAAATACATCGGCTTGCTCGCTGAGTCCTTGCTCATCTCATAACAAATTGGGTCGTCTTCATTGGCAATCAGCTTTTCAGCTAACAGAATCAAACGCTTTTTCGCCTCTATATATTGCTGTTTTCCTCCGTGTTCAGCATAATGGTCAACCCCTATATTCAAGAGGATGCCAATTGAAATAGGACAATGCGCCAATCGATTAGAAGATAGGCCTAAAGAAGAAGCTTCAAGTACAACATGAGTAATTTGTCGATCTACACATTGTCTTAGAATAGGATGCAAACGTTCTGCCGGCATTGTAGTCATGGAATCTTGTATGGTCTCTGTCAGTTCTCCATTCATATAAACCCCCGTCGTACCAATTATAGCTGTCCGGCATCCTGCAGCCATTAATAATTGACCAATGAAATGACTGACAGTCGTCTTTCCATTCGTCCCTGTAACCGCAATGATCGTCAGTTCCTCACCTGGGGTCCCAGCCAATTTCGCGCTTCCATAAGAGATAAATAAGGAGCTATCCGGAACCAGTAGAACGGTGATCTCCGAAGGAATATTTGAAAGATCCAAATTGACTCGATCCACTACGATCGTATTCGCCCCTTTGATTAATGCTTCCTCAACAAAGTCCAATCCATCGCGTACAGTGCCTTTCCTTATTACAAACACATATCCCTCCTTAATACATTCTGAAGATTCAGTGATACCATTAATTTTTTGACGGATAGAACCTTTAAGCAACGTACATGGCCAATCCTTCATTAATTCAGATAAAAGCACGGAGTCTCGCCCCTTCCCGAACATTTTGTTCAAAGCAGAATATAATGAAACGAAACATAATTTCACTGTATCTTATGAGGGCTGTAAGAAGAATGTCACGAAGAAAGTTGGGATTCTATGATTATCCAAAAATTCGGTGGTGTCGCTATGCAGAATCAGCAACAACGGGCGAAGTGCATTCAACATATTAAAAAAGCTTTATTAAAGTATCGTTCAGTAGTCGTAGTTGTTTCTGCAATGGGGCGCGGGGATGATGCGTATTCAACGGATCGATTGCTGAACGTAACAGACGCTTTCGAAAAATCCAGCGAAGCAAAAGACTTAGCCGCTGCTTGCGGAGAACTCATCGCATCCGCCGTGATGTCCGCGGAATTAGTAAGTGAGGGAATAGACAACACGATCATCTATGGACAAAATACAGGCATTCGGACAAACGGTGATTTCAGTAACGCAGCAATTGAAAAAATTAATACATCCCATTTGTTGAAAACGCTGGAGACTCATTCTTGCTTAATTGTTCCGGGTTTTCAAGGGATGAATAAACAAGGGCAATTCATGACACTCGGAAGGGGTGGAAGTGATTTAACGGCTATCGCTCTCGCAGCCGCGCTCCAAGCAAGCCATGTAGAATTTTATAAGGATGTGCCGGCCGTCATGTCTGCAGATCCGCGCACAGTAACTCATTATGAACGTTTTGATAAACTAACCTTCGACGAATTTCTCCCATTATTAGATTGCAGCCGGCCCATTATTCAGAAGAAAGCCGCCATTCATGCAAAAAAAACAGCGACGCCTCTCCATATAAGAGGCATCGCGTCTAATGAGGAAGGTACTTGGATTCTTCCTTAGTCAGTTAATTCCTGTGTCTTTGCAATGGATGATTGGGTGTAGTATTTGTTATACACTCCGATACCTGTATGCGTGAAAGATGGATTGAGTAAAACTTCTCTGTGTTTCGGTGAATTCAGCCAGCCATGAACTGTTTCAATCGCATCAATATAATTAAAAGCAGTATTTTCTCCAGCTTTATTCGCTTGAATTTCCATCGCTTTCAAACGCTCGGAAAAATTCTCCACTGGCTCTTCACTGTGTGAGCTGTACTTCTGGAAAATCATTTCTTGGCTATGCTCCCACGATAGCGTAGCCAATTTCGTGTCTTCCTCCAAAATGGGCAGATCATGTTTCTCTCTCAGTTGATTCGTTAGCTCAAATGTTTGCCGCTCCATCGACCGATCGACTTCTGTCTGAACAGCAGAGGAAGGCTTTGGAGCTTCAATTATTTCTCCTAAATACGTCATATCATAAGGCTGATGCTTCACTAGCGTACTTGGGCTGAGGAACCGGACCCCTTCTAACTCTTCATCCACTTGGTCGATATAAAGCTGTACATATAAGCCTTCATACGGGATCAAAATTCGGTTTTTAATATCTTCACTGTTCAATGAAAAAGTATATACATTCTCTTCTATCGCTACATCTATTTCTGACTCTATGGGTGTGAAACGATGGATCTCCTGTACATTTTGTCCAATCGTGAAAGGTGCAACGTCTGCAATTTCATCAGATGTATAGATCTGGTTCACTTTTCCATTTAGAACTCCCGCCAGAAAACTCGGCTCGCCCGTATATACCCACCATTCATATTGAAAGCTCGAAGGTTCGATCCGTGCGGGCTTGCCGAACTTTTCCTCCAGCTTTTCTGACTTTTGCCCGACAAGTAAAGATATTCCTTCCTCGGGTCTTGGCATATTTTGCCCTCCCATCGATTGGCCTTTTTCAGGTACAGCAATGGGAGAGCCATGCTGGACAGGTGATTCAAGCGGCTCGTTTTCACTAATCCTGTCACTCATCACATAAAAAATTCCCATAACGACAACTAAAATGAGAAGTATTTTCCAACCTACTCTCCACATGTAATCTCCCTTTCCTTTATTACTAGTATACTTAAACCGTTATCTCCCCTAGAACGTTTCTTTCCCTTATTGTACAGAATCCGACTGCTGTAGTCACCTATATAAGATGGTACAGAAAGCGTTGACACAATGTTGTCATTGCAAGTAAATTTAATTTGTTCTATGATATAATGGTATAAGTATTCGTTTGGACGAACATGAAAGGGGATTTACAGATGTATGTTGAAAATATAGGCATTGATGGCCTTGTAACGGATCTAAAGTTAATGGAAGAAGTTATGTTGAAGAATGGTCTTGTTCTTGAAGGACAATGGGATTATGAGCGTGTAACTTTTGACAAAAAGTATGTCATTCGAGAAGGTACATATTACTTACGCATTTTCGGCGAATTGGTCGAAGGCGATATTGACGGCAGAAAAGCAACGGTTCGCTTGAAGCAACCTGTCCTTGGTAAGTATTATTATCCTTTTGGCGTCGAATACGGCGAAGGTGAAGAATTTCCCGCAAGCTTAGTCAAAGATTGTGAACTAACTGCTAAAGCAGTGTATGACGAGCTAAAGCAATATAGTGTGTAACAATGAAAAAAGCCGACGAGCATAATGTTCTTCGGCTTTTTCCTATTATTACTCCACTTGTTTGGTTATAATAAACTCAGTACCTATGTGGAGGACGATGACTTTTGAAATTACTCACGAAACGAAATTTGATGATTGTTTTAACTACTGTTGTTTTATTAGTAATTGCGTTTTTTATTTTGCCTGTTTCAATACCTATCATTTTAGCATTTTTAACGGCTCTTTTTCTAGACCCTCTCGTGAAGTGGGTGGAGCGCAAGTTTAAATGGAAAAGAAAAGTATCCGTTATAGTGAATTTTATTGCTTTTGTGGGTGTCAGTATATTTTTCTTTTTCTATACCGTCAATACACTCATAGGGAAAATCGTCCATTTCACTAAAGAGATTCCTAACTACTTGAATTCCCTTTCTAGCGTTTGGATTAATACACAAAGTAAACTTTTTCAATACACAGTAGGAATGCCCGAAGATATTATTAAAATGCTTGAGAATGAGTTTAACGAGATTATTGAATCCTTCCGTGTTTCTTTGATTACACTTTTGAGCTATGATAAAATTTTGGGATTGATCTCCGAAATACCGAATTTCTTAGTCAGTTTCATCGTGTTTATGATTGCTTTATTCTTATTCATGCTTGAACTGCCAAATTTGAAGAATACTTTTTATCGGCATTTGACTGAGACGACAGCTCAAAAAGTTCACTATATGACGAATAAATTAAACAGCGTGATATTAGGTTTTGCTAAAGCACAACTGTTGGTAAGCCTGATCATTCTTGTTGTTTCATTTATTGGATTATTGTTAATTGCCCCTAAGTATGCAGTCGTGATGTCCCTTGTCATTTGGATCATTGATATCATTCCCATACTAGGTTCCATCATTATTCTGGCTCCCTGGTCAATCTATCAGTACGTTTCAGGGGACATAGCATTGGGTACAAAACTCGCGATATTGGCGATTATTCTGCTGATCATCAGACGTACAGTCGAACCGAAAGTAATGGGTTCACAAATCGGATTGTCTCCATTGCCTACTTTAATTGCCATGTTCATTGGATTGAAGTTATTTGGAGTCCTGGGCTTTTTTATCGGACCTATGATCGTCATTCTCTTCAATACAGCGAGGGAAGCTGGCATCATCAAATTGAATTTCAAGATTTAATGCAAAAAGGGTATATCTCGGAATATGAGATATACCCTTTTATTATTCAATTAAATCCCCAAGATAGCTTTAAACATAGAAGTCGTTTCGCCGCCTTTATAGAAAACATAAAGAAGCAGATAGACAGCTACCCCAGTAATTGCTGTGACAAACCAAATCATACTTGTAATAGGACCTATTTTCCGATGCAACGCCAAGTTGTTCTTAAATCCGGCAATAATCGTTATAACCCCAAATACAGCCCCTACTGTAGCCAAGATGATATGGAAGACCAGAAATACAGTGTAATAAATCTTTAGATGATCAGGTCCGCCGAAAGAAGTATTACCGATAAATATGGTCCGTGAAATGTAAATGATAAAGAACAGTACAGCAGATACAGCTGCCGCAACCATAGTTTTTTGATGAGCCAGCTTTTTCTTCTGAAGAATTAAATACCAGCCAATTGCAACTAAAATTGCTGATAATACAATGAAAAATGTACTAATAGTCGGTAATAACGGAAGTTCCATCCCTATTAACCCCTTTTGTTCTCAGTCAGCCATGCATCGTTAATTTCTGACGCTTTAGCAAATCTTGACGTGTAATTTCGTCAGCATTCTCTCTTTCATATTTTGCCCAGCTCATGAAAATACGTCCGATTACTACAATGTATATAATCTCCTGAATGACTTTCATCAGAATACCGCCTAATTGCTGATCATAAAGTGTCGGCATGTCCGTAAAAAGCTCAGGACCTGACAAGCCGATGTTTGATAACCCGGCAAGTGTACTGCTAGGCACACACAATGCCATTGCTTTTAGCCACGCTTCTCCACTGCTATACGTCTCATAAACCGGGACGTCCACGAAAATGATCAATGAACAAGCAGGCGTGATCAGTAAAGCACTTAATATGACATAACCAATTTTCTTCAAACCATGCAATTGAGGTTGCCCTTTTACTGTATTAACGACTGGCCACCATAAAAAGATAGCAGAAATGAAAAGTGTCACTGTGAAGACGGTATGCAACGGCAAACTTAACTTCACTTGATCCAAAATAAGTGGATAATGGTACATCGAAAACATAAGGGTGAATAACAATAAGCTAATTATAGGTCTAGTTAGCAGCATAAAAAGCTTTTTAAAAATCGCAACAGTTAACAGTCTTTCCCATACCCAATTGGGGATACCAATTATGAAAAATGGTGCTACCACCAGAAGCAATAATGCCATTTGTGCCATATGAACAGAGAACAGAATATGACCTATTAAATCCATTGGCGAGCCTTTAACTATATATAACAAAACCATCGAAGCTAGAAAGTAGCTGATCTGACGCTTAGTTACTGGTTCAGACCCTTCAAAACGATCTCTCCATTTAACGGTGATAAGATAATATAGGACTATGCCAAGTGCGATAGCTAATAAGAAATAAGGGCTCCACAACGCCCGAAAACCAAAAATACTTAATGGCAATACAGTCACTCTCCTTTTATAATCAAGCTGCTGGATCCGCGTTCCTAAGTATCAATCTAAGCTGTATATATTATGCAAAACAATACGTTCGCACAGCAAGGTTACCCGGATAACATCCCTCTTTCCATTATACGAGCAACTAAACCATAACTCAATGTACGAACTTTGACAATTTCACGATCAACAAAAAAAGAGCTTATGGAAGAATCCATAAGCTCTTTTTAGTACAATTACCACCAAACGATTGTTACAAACGTTAATGGAATTAAAAATCCTAGTACTGCGCCTGTAAACATAAACATTTGTGGAATGCCATGTCCTTTTTCACTCATATGCATGAAGTAGTAAAGTTGTAACCCAACTTGAACCGCTGCAAAGAGGAATAATGTTGGAATGACAAAGAATTTAGAAAAACCAACGACGTCAGATAGATGAGCAACTACCATCGAAAATGAAATGAGGGTTAAGAAGATCATCAAAGAAAACATTGCAACTTGATTACGCATCGCTTCTTTCGCACGACGTTGTGCCAATGACTGTTCAGCTGGAGATCTTTTAATAATTTGAATATCCGCCATCTTAACCAATCACTCCCATCAAGTAGACTACAGTGAAGATGAATACCCAAACTACGTCAATGAAGTGCCAGTATAGTGAGAATGTATAATACTTAGTTGCGTTATACAAATTCAGTCCTCGTTTGGAGTTACGGAAAATTAATAATGTAACCCAAACCAAACCAATTGCTACGTGAAAACCGTGTGTACCTACTAGTGTAAAGAAAGAGGAACTGAACGCACTATTATTAAACGTAAAGCCTTCTTGAACATAGTGAGAGAACTCATAGACTTCTAGCATCAAGAATCCAAGTCCTAAAAATGCAGTAAGGGCTAACCATAATTGCATCTTTTTGAAATTGAAACTCTTCAAATGATACATCGCATAAACACTTGTCAATGAAGATGTCAGAAGCAACATCGTCATAACAAATACTAATGGCAATGTGTACAGCTCTTGCGTAGTAAAACCAAAGCCGCTTGGCCCTTTATTTTTCAGCGCCATATACGTTGCAAACAAAGTAGCGAATAGAATTGTCTCTCCGCCAAGGAAAAGCCAAAAACCAACGAACTTGTTTTTTGCTTCCAGGGTAGCCTTCTCAGGATGAGCCGGCCATGTTTCAGGGGTGAATTTCTTGTTCAAATCCATTAGTTACGCCCCCCTTTTTCATTCTTCATATCTTCAAGGATTTGCTCTTTTGTTACATAGAATCCAAGATCATCTTTCAATGAACGTGCAGCCATCATAACAAATGTAAACGCTAGACCAAATATCAATACAGGAAGTCCCCAAGAAGTCTCTTGGTGGAACATCGCACCAAATCCTGCGATGAACAATCCTAATGTCATCAATAATGGAATGATTGAACCATTCGGCATATGAATATCCGTAACAGGTTCAGCCGGCGTAATCATTTCTTTACTTCCGTCCATCTTCTCAACCCATAATGTGTCCAAACCACGAATCAATGGAGTTTGAGCAAAGTTATAGAACACTGGAGGTGAAGGGATCGCCCACTCAAGTGTACGTCCATCGCCCCATGGATCATTTCCAACACGCTCGTTCTTAATAGTTGTCATAACGATATTGATGACCATTACAGTGAAACCAATCGCCATCAAGAGCGCACCGATCGTACTGATCATGTTCGCCATATTCCAGCCCTGTCCGTCCATAAATGTCCAAACACGACGTGGCATTCCCCAGAAACCTAACCAGTGTTGAATTAGGAATGTCATGTGGAAGCCGATAAAGAAGAATACAAACGTTATTTTTCCTAGGCCTTCATGCAACATCGTACCGAACATTTTCGGCCACCAGTAGTGAAGTGCCGCGAAAATTGCTAATACAACCCCACCAACGATAACGTAGTGGAAGTGAGCTACGATAAAGTACGTATCGTGCAATTGATAGTCAAGTGGTGCAGCACCTTGCATAACTCCAGTAACCCCACCCATTACGAATGAAGGGATAAATCCTAGAGCATACAACATTGGCGTTGTAACTTTAATGCTACCGCCCCAAATTGTGAGCAACCAGTTAAAGATCTTAACACCTGTCGGTACAGCAATCGCCATAGTTGCAACTGCGAAAATCGCGTTTGCTGTCGGTCCTAGACCAACTGTAAACATATGGTGAGCCCATACCATGAATCCTAAGAAACCGATTAATACTGTAGCGAATACCATCGCTGTATAACCAAAGAGACGTTTACGTGAGAATGTCGCAAAGATCTCAGAGAAAATACCGAATGCGGGCAAGATCAAGATATATACTTCAGGGTGACCGAATATCCAGAAAATATGCTCCCAAATAATCGTGTTACCACCCATTGTATGATCAAAGAAGTTACCACTGAACATACGGTCAAACGTCAAGAAGAACAATCCAATTGTTAATGGAGGGAAAGCGAATAAAATCATCGCTGATGCAACAAACGTAGTCCATGTAAACAATGGCATACGCATGTACGTCATCCCTGGTGCACGCATGTTGATAATTGTAACAAGGAAGTTAATCCCTGCCATTAATGTACCACCACCGGCGATTTGTAACCCAATTGCATAGAAATCAATGCCATGACCCGGTGAGTGAAGTGATAAGGACGCATACGATGTCCAACCAGCATCTGGAACTTCACCGAAAAGCCATGAAATGTTTAGGAATAATCCACCAAAGGCGAACATCCAAAAGCCTAATGAGTTGATGAATGGGAACGCTACGTCACGTGCCCCGATTTGAAGCGGAACAATGGCGTTCATAAAACCAAATAAAATCGGCATCGCTGCCAAGAATATCATGGTTGTTCCGTGCATTGTAATTAAGTCATTAAAAAGCCCTGCACTTACGAGATCGTTGTTTGGCGTCATCAATTGAAGACGAATGATCATCGCTTCTATACCACCAAGGACGAAGAAGAATAATCCCCCAAGGAGATAAAGAATTCCAATCTTCTTATGGTCGACTGTCGTCAGCCAATCCCAGAGTGTTGCGCCAAAGCCTCTTTTTTGAGCAACTGAACTCACTGTGTTACCTCCTATTCAATTTCCGTTTGAAAATTATTTTTCGACTTTTAAGCCCATTAAGTAATCCGCCAATGCATCTAGCTCCGCGTCAGAAATCTGATCTTCGCTAAATGAAGGCATTATATTGCCTGGTTTATGTTTCTGTGTATCACGAATCCAGTCTTTCAGATTCTCTTCATCGTGCTCTAGGAAACCAGCTACTCGGTTACGATCTCCAAATGTAGCTAAGTTCGGACCTTGGGCACCAGATTCCCCTACTCCTGAAACTGCGTGACATCCGATACAGCTCTGTGCGAATACTTCTTCACCGTCAGCATTAGCAACGACAGGCTCATCAGCTGTTTTTTGCATTGAAGCAACCCAGTCATCAAACTGGTCTCTCGGTAAAGTTTTCACCTTGAAGTCCATCAAAGCATGCGAAGGTCCGCAAAGCTCCGCACATTTTCCGTAGAAAACGCCATCCTTCAAGCCTTCAGATTCTTTTTCGAATGATAGATAAAATTTATTCACGTTCTCAACGTTCGTATCTAGTTTACCTCCTACTGAAGGTATCCAGAATGAGTGCTTTACATCTGCAGCGATCAAGTTGAAATAAACTTTTTCGTGTGTAGGCACGACTAGCTCCTGAGCTGTAACAATTCCTAAGTCAGGATACTCGAACTCCCACCAATACAATTTTGCTGTAACATCTACTACTAGATTTTCAGCATTTCCATCTTCATCGACCGCTTCCATTGCTTTTACGTCACCAAGTTTGTACGTGTAGTAAACCGTCGGGACTGCAAGGATCAGAACCAATAGAATTGGAATGAACGTCCACACCATTTCTAGTGTATGACTCCCTTCCACTTGCTCAGGCATATGATCTTCACCCAATTTGGAACGTCTGAAGCGTACTAGTGCAATTAAAAAGATTGCTACTACTACGATAATGACTAGTAACATGATTCCTGAAGCTAACAGCAACAAGTTGAACTGATCTTTAGCGACTTGCCCAGCTGGTTGGAAAGTTGAGATTTCTTCTTGTCCACAACCTGCTAAGAACACTGCGAAAACCGCTAATAAAGAAAAGAGACGCCACTTTTTGAGTCCTTTAATCATCGCTAACTAATACCTCTCTTTCTAAAAAAATGTTTTTCTACTTAATGGAGGACTTGAGCCTCTCTATGATGAATTCCTGTTTTAAAGAAAGAATTCCGTATTTCAGATGAATAGTGAGAAAATAATCATGGATACAAACAAAATAGTCATGTAGTTCAATGAATACACAAACATAGATGTTGCCCATTTCAAATCTTCTTTTGCTTTAAATCCTTTAATAGCTAAATAAAGCCAACCGACATTCAACAAAGTTGCAAATACCACAAACCCCGTGCCGAGTCCTTGAAGTAAGAAAGGCAGTGGAAAAAGCAATAATACCCACATAAGCATGGATTTCTTGGTCCGTTCAAACCCTTTTACTACAGGTAGCATAGGAATGTTCGCTGCACGATATTCCTCAGTTCTGCGCATAGCCAACGCATAAAAATGGGGTGGCTGCCATATGAACATGATCAGGAACAATGCCCAGGCTCCCATCGGCAGTGTAGGATCGACCGCTGCCCATCCAATAAGGGGTGGAATTGCACCCGATAAACTTCCCACAACCGTATTGCTGACATGCTGACGTTTTGACCACATGGAATATAGAACGACGTAAGCTAATACGCCAGCGATTCCAAGCCAACCAGCCATCCCGGAAGCAGAGAACAATAGAACTTCTCCAGCTACTAGAAAAACAATCGCCAATGTCAATACAGCAGGCGTTTTAAATCTTCCAGTTACTGTCGGTCTAGACTTCGTTCTCGACATGATTGGATCAATATCCCGGTCAATCAAATTATTCAGAGCTCCAGAAGCTGCAATGATTAACCCAGTACCCAAAATTGCAAATACCAATAGATCGATGTTATGGAGAAAACTCTTCCCAGTGAATTGAAATGCCAAAAATAGACCGGTGAACGTAGTAATCAAATTTGAATTGACGATACCTATTTTGATAAGCGCCAAAAAGTCTTTCCATAATGTAATTGTCTCCACTTTGGGATTTGCAACCGTCGAAAGCGTTCGACCGTTTGACATAATAACCCTCCTTTCAAAGTTTTCAGCAAAGACCCTAACACTTACTATATCGAAATTCGTCGAAAATTTCTAGACCATTTCGCAATTTATAGCTGTTTAGTGCAACCTAAGCGTCTTTGTCCTTCACCTACTATATAGTAAAGCATTTCTACAGGGCATTTGTGAAGTTAAAGAGGCTTTTTTATGAACAATTTGTGAAAAGCCTTTCACCTTGCTGGTTTATTGACCTACGGCATTGTGTTTCATTGTTTTTTTAGATATCATAATGTTTGGAACGTGTGCCCGAAACACAAGTTATTTCTATACTTTTGCGAAGTCATATACTTTACTAAGTTTTTGCGTTTTTGGGCAAAACATCATTTAGATTGGCCTGATGCAAATGGTCAAATCATAGAAGAAGGTGTCTCATACTTGCAATACAATCGATTTTTAAAATGGTTCGGAGTCGCTTCAACTATTGGCATGCTTGCAATCTTGCTCGGAGGAGCGCTCGTTACAAAAACAGACAGCGGGATGGGGTGCGGCAGACACTGGCCCGGCTGTAACGGCCAGTTGATTCCGGATGAAATTACTGCTGAAGTACTCATTGAGTTTTCCCACCGTCTTGTAACAGGCGGCGTAGGAATTTTCATTGTAGTCTTGGCGGTATGGTCATGGAAATCTCTTGGTCATATACGTGAAACAAAATTTTTAGCCTTTATGGCCGTATTCTTTTTAATACTCCAAGCATTAATTGGAGCAGCTCAAGTTTTATGGGGTCAAGGTGATTTTATTCTTGCCTTGCACTTCGGGATTTCCCTTATTTCATTCGCAGCTGTCTTTTTGTTGACATTACTGATTTTCGAGGTCGACCAAAAATTTGACGCAGATAAAATCAGGATAGGTTCCTCATTACGATTTCATACAATCGGAGTAACCATTTATTCTTATTTCGTTATTTATACAGGGGCGCTCGTTCGTCACACCAATTCCGGTCTCGTCTGTTCGGATTGGCCGCTTTGTCGAAATAACGAATTCAGCCTACCTCTTAATATGTATGAATGGGTTCAAATGGGACACCGTTTGGCTGCGGCTCTCATTGTTGTGTGGATCGGTTTTATCGCGATTAAGGCTATTAAGCACTATAGCGATCAGCGCGTGATTTATTGGGGCTGGATTTCTGCATTTGCTTTAGTACTCGCACAAGCGACAACAGGGATGATCGTTGTTTTAACGAAATTAAACCTTTACATTGCCTTGTTGCATTCGCTTTTCATCACATTATTATTTGGTTTATTGACGTATTTAGTGCTCCTTGTTTCAAGAAGTCGTTCGAAGTAATCAATTAAACTTCACTATAAAGCGTACAAAAGTTGTTTAACAGCTCTGTACGCTTTTTCATATGGATGTTTGACCATAGAACAGCTCCTGCAGCCACATAAGGCTGTAGGAGCTGTTTCTTAGTGTTCTATTTCAATTAGTAAGTCACCAGTCGAGATAGAGTCTCCTGGACCAGCGTAAATTGCTTTCACGACGCCATCAAATGGAGCTTGGATCGTTGTTTCCATCTTCATCGCTTCTGTAATCAGCAAATGTTCTCCACGTTTCACCTTAGCGCCTAATGACACAGCTACTTGAAGTACAGTTCCTGGCATTGTAGCCGCGATATGAGTCTCATTTGAAGGGTCTGCTTTTTGTTTCTTCACGTCCTTCGTCTCGATTTGGAAATCTTGAATGACGACCTCACGCGACTGACCATTCAACTCAAAGTAAAGTACTCGAGTTCCATTTGGCTGCGGCTCTCCAATCGATACAAGCTTAACAATCAAAGTCTTGCCGATTTCAATTTCAATCTCGATCTCCTCGCCTAAACGAAGACCATATAAGAATTCAGGCGTATTAATTACCGAAACATCGCCGAATTGTTTTCTCGTTTCGATAAATTCCTCAAACACTTTCGGATACAAGACGTAAGCTAGCGCATCATGCATCGTAGCAGGCTTCTCCATCTTTTCCGTCAGTTCGCTCAATACTTCTTCAAAATTAACAGGTTCTAACAGCTCACCAGGACGAACTGTAATCGCTTCTCGGCCCTTCAATATTACCTCTTGCAGTTCTTTCGGGAAGCCGCCATAAGGTTGTCCGATCGAGCCTTCAAAGAATTCAATAACCGATTCCGGGAAATCAATTGACTGACCTTTAGAAATGACTGAGTGTTCATTCAAGTCGTTTTGAACCATGAAAAGTGCCATATCCCCTACTACCTTAGAAGATGGAGTTACCTTCACAATATCTCCGAACAGGAAGTTTACACGAGAATACATTTTCTTTACTTCTTCCCAGCGCTCACCAAGACCGACCGCTTTCGCTTGTTGCTGCAAGTTGGAATACTGGCCTCCCGGCATTTCATGAACATAGATTTCGGAGTGCGGGCTATTCATACCACTCTCAAATGGCTTGTAATACTTTCTTACGTCTTCCCAATAATGAGAAAGTTTTTCTAAGGACTCTGTTTCCGCACGAACTTTCCTCTGGTTATCCTGCAGTGCATATGCCAGTGAGTTAGCAGAAGGCTGAGATGTCATGCCAGACATTGCGCCGATTGCCGTGTCAACGATATCCACACCTGCTTCAATCGCTTTGGCATACATATAAATTCCGTTTCCGCTTGTATCATGTGTATGCAAATGAATTGGAAGATCAGTAGTAGCTTTCAATTCGGATACTAGTCGATAGGCAGCTTCAGGCTTTAATAACCCCGCCATATCTTTAATTGCCAACATGTGAGCACCGACTGCTTCTAATTCTTTCGCCATTTCTTTGTAGTAATTGACCGTGTACTTGGCACGATTATCATCGAGAATATCACCTGTATAGCAAATTGCTGCTTCTGCAATTTTGCCTGACGCGCGCGTCTGATCTATGGCAACTTCCATTCCTTTGATCCAGTTCAAGCTATCGAATATTCTGAACACGTCAATTCCAGATGCCGCAGATTCCTTAATGAACTCCCGTATGACATTATCCGGATAATTCGTGTAACCGACTGCGTTAGCACCTCTAAAGAGCATTTGGAACAATACGTTCGGAATTTGCTCACGAAGTCTTTCCAAACGATCCCACGGGCTTTCCTTCAAGAAACGATAAGCAACATCAAATGTGGCGCCTCCCCACATTTCAAAGGAAAATAAATCTGGCAGTAGATGCGCACTTTCCGTAGCGATTTTAGTCAATTCAGATGTTCTCATGCGTGTTGCTAACAAAGACTGATGTGCATCTCTGAAAGTCGTGTCCGTCAGTAACACATCTTCTTGCTTGCGAATCCAGTCGACCAACCCATCCGGACCTTGCTCGTCCAATATTTGCTTTGTCCCCTTCGGCAGCGGAGCATTCTTGTCAATCTCAGGAATCCTCACCGGGTGCAAAACAGGTCGTGTCGGGTCATCAATGCCTGGGAATCCATTAATGGTAACGTTTCCAAGATAGGATAGCATTTTCGTACCGCGGTCTTGTCTGTTATCAAAGACAAATAGCTCGGGTGTTTCATCAATAAAGCTCGTATTGTATTCGCCAGATAAAAAGTCTTCATGGCATACTACATTTTCAAGGAATGGAATGTTAGTTTTAATCCCTCTGATTCTGAATTCCTTCAAATTTCTGAGCATTTTGCTTGCAGCATCGCCAAATGTCGGTCCCCACGTAGAAACTTTGACTAGCAATGAATCGTAGTATGGACTGATGACAGAGCCTTGATATGCGTTTCCTGTATCTAACCGAACCCCAAATCCGCCTCCGGAACGATACACGCTCATCTTTCCAGTATCCGGCATGAAATCGTTTAGCGGATCTTCCGTCGTTACACGAGACTGAATCGCATAACCGAACAATGGAATGTCTTGTTGTTCAGGAATATTTACTTTGCCAGAATGAAGTTCTTCGCCCCCTGCAATATGAATTTGCGATTGGACAATGTCGATACCTGTAATCATTTCAGTTATAGTATGTTCCACTTGAATACGCGGATTGACTTCTATGAAATAAAATTCGTTGTCTGCTACTAAAAACTCAACGGTTCCAGCGTTTATATAGCCTACATTTTTAGCCAACTTGACAGCAGCTTCACAAATAGATTCTCTTAATTCATTTGTTAAAGAGATGGAAGGTGCAATTTCTACTACTTTCTGATGACGTCGCTGGATCGAACAATCACGCTCATACAGATGGACAATCTCCCCATATGTATCACCAAGTATTTGCACTTCGATATGTTTTGGCTGGTTAATATACTTTTCTACATATACTTCATCCGAACCAAAAGCTGATTTCGCTTCAGATTTCGCACGATTATACGCTTCTTGTACTTCATCTGCAGATTCCACGATACGCATGCCACGTCCGCCTCCGCCTAATGAAGCCTTTATAATAATTGGGTATTTATGCTGCGCACCGAAAGCCTCTACTTCCTCGACAGAAGTTACCGGTCCGTCCGTTCCTGGAATGACTGGAATTTCCGCTGCAATTGCTTGCTCGCGCGCCTTCACTTTATCCCCGAACATCTCTAAGTGTTTAGATGTTGGCCCGATAAAAATGATACCTTCCTCTTCCAACCGAGCCGCAAATTCTGCATTCTCTGCTAGGAATCCATAACCCGGGTGAATCGCATCAACATTTGCTTTCTTTGCAATGTCTATAATCCCTTCAATGTCCAGATAGGCATCGATCGGTTTTTTTCCTTCACCTACTAAAAACGATTGGTCGGATTTATATCGATGTAAAGATGCACGATCTTCTGCTGAATAAATACCAACTGTAGCAATACCTAATTCTGTACATGCTCGAAACACTCGGATCGCAATTTCCCCGCGGTTTGCGACCAGCACTTTTTTAATCTCTCTTCTCTCCACCAACAACACAATCCTCTCTACTTCGATTTCTCATACTTCACAAACATAGATACATTCATCAGTATACCAAGCGCAATCGACAAGAAGACAACAGACGTACCGCCATAGCTAATAAACGGCAGCGTGACACCTGTTAATGGAATTAATCCTGTTAAACCACCTAAGTTTACTAGTGTCTGAATGGAAATCAGACTACCGACACCGGCTGCCAACATTCTTGCATGTGCATCTTTCGTGCGCAAGGCGACAATAAACGCCCTCGATACAATGAAAAGCAAACCTCCTAGAACAGCCGTCGTACCCAACAAACCAGTTTCCTCTGAGATTACTGCCATTATGACATCTGTATGAGGTTCAGGTAAATAACCAAGTTTTTGTATAGAGTTTCCAAGCCCCACCCCTTTCAAGCCACCGGCACCTATTGCAATATAACCGTTGACAATTTGTAAACCCGACCCTTGAATATATTCAAACGGATCGGTGAATGCAAGAAAACGTCCGATACGGGAACCCGTCATGACGTCATCCCACTTTATCCATAAAAGGAGGCTCAACGCAACCCCTAATACAGCAAAAAACTTACTAATTTTCAAATAATTCCTCATATTCATTCCACTTGCTGCAATTACTGACACCGCAACAAGGAACAAAATCATAGTCGCTCCAAAGTCAGGCTCCAGGATGACTAGAACAAGTGAAGCGGTCAATACGGAGAATGTCGGAATGATGGTAGTCTTAATTTCATCAAGCGTACCTGCATAATATTTATTCGCAAATACACCTGAGAAATAAATGATAAATGCAATTTTAGCTACTTCTGTCGGCTGAAGATTTCCTAATCCCGGAATTGCTATCCAACTTTTCGCGCCTACCGTATCTCCGAAACCAATCATCTTGACAAGAATTAATAGAGCAAACATTACTCCAACTGTGAGATACAAGAATTTTTTATTTCGATAATGTCTGTAAGGTATGATGGCTGTTATAAGAAATGCAGGTATAGCAATAATCAGATTTATTAACTGCTTTCGATAAAAATGAGTTGGTTCAAAATTATAAATATTTACTGACCATACCATACTAGCGCTGTAAATCATAATTAATCCGAATAAACAGAGCATCAAATAGACTGCAAATAGCGGATAATCAAAGTTTCGTAGAATTCGGTTTACATAAGTCTTCATGTACTAGCTACCTCATCGTCCTAAATAAAAAACTCAAACCGTATGAGAAGTTTGAGTCTTTCATTTATTTTTTTGTATACAGTTCGTGCAAGACGTTCAACTCTTTTTCCAACAACGCGAGTATCTCACGGCCTTTTTCTTGCTCAACCAGACCGAGTTTCACAGCAAAATCAATTTCACGAGATAGCCCGTACATTTGCGTATCGAGCACTTCCTCGTAAAGCGGGCATTGCGGCATAGTTAAGTTGTCCATCTGAACCTTTATCAACTTAGCAATCTTCTCCGCATCTATATGCAGCTGCTTCATCGCTTTTTCTTTGTAAGTATCTTGAACTTCTATATCCATGGAGACGCCCCCATTATTCATTATTCCCGCAAGGTGTTGATGTCTAAATTGTATCTTTTGCAATTAAAAATTGCAAGTATTACCCGATGAAAATATATAACCAAAATGAATTCCTTTTCACTTCTATGATGAAAAGGTATACTTAAAATAGTTTATTTGAATTCAGCAGAAAGCTTCCACTTCTAAAGGCAGTGAGGGAAATGCAATTTTGTTACTGTTCAGATGGTGTTCAAACGCTTGTTGAATTCAGATAAAGCTTCCGGCGAATGTCACAGAGATTTAGAGCAAGCTCGAAAAATCCGGATATAATTCTGCCGTGGCATAATGGATAATGATTGAGGGGGAAGAATTTTGGAATCAATTGTACCAATTAGAGGTAATGTGAAGCACGCTATCACATTGGACCCTACAGTTTGGATATTTGACGATCGGCGTATAGATCTAGATATTTTCTTTACAGAGGATTTTGTTGAAAGAGATGAAATGGAAGAGTATAAAGAAAAAATGGGCAAGCACTGGTCAAGAGAAATCATGGAAGGTGCTACATATCCGCCAACTTTAAAAAGTGAAAAAAGATATGAAAAAGATAAAATGTTGACAGGCAGCTTCGCTATGGTTCTAGAGCCTTTCATTCACAATGCAGTGCCGAATGCTAGCGCATCAACGTTTTCACTCATTACAAAAGACAATGAAAAATACACGTATCCACTTTCCGATGCTACAAATATTCTTTTTAAATTCAGTCATGAAGGCAAACCTCTGAGAGAAGACGGGCCTGTACATGTACTATTTAAGGACGGCTCGAATCAACACTCCCCGATCCGTCATGTTCAAGCAATCGAAGTGGATTGAAGGAGATGACCGCATGCGTGTCAAATGCGTCCTATGCGACCAAATCGACCAGTTAGCAGATGATGATCCTCATGCTAAAAAGCTGCGAAATCGGCCCATTCACACATATATGTGTCCCACATGCAAGCTGCGAATCAGCGAATTAACCGAGTCGAGAATAGCAACAGGCAACTTCGTTTTCCATCGAAGTTCACACTTAACTGAAAAAGATTTTTGATTTTTAAAGCAAAAAACTCCGTTGTCATCACACAACGGAGTTTTTTGCTTTATAGATATTTTAAGTGCTGAGTAGTGGAGTTTAAAATCAATAAAAGAAAGCTGGGATTGCGGTTCAGGATTTGCGCTCCAAATGGAGACATTTTCCGTAGGGAGTGGCTAGAGCTAATCGAACAGCGAAGGGTCCGATTTGTAAAATTACTGTGTTTCTTTGCAGAATTTTTACAGCACATACTCCTAACGCTTTGCACAGTCCAAGGCCACAAGAAGAACGCTGATCCTCCCGAAGTCGCCCCATCTTCCGCTCCAATCCTTACTTCGAATGTAGAAGCATATAGCAATCTCACTGGATTTTTTCTTAAAATCTAAGAAGAATAGCCTTACTCAGATTATAAAACGGGCATCTTTCCTTGATTATGTTCAAAGACATTAAGCGAAATGTGCCGCTAACACTTTGCTTTTGTTCCAATCTAGATAGTTAGCTCGGATACGTATTGAATTCTTCGTTTACAGCAAGTGTTTGCTTGCTCGTAATGAAAAGCCTTTAAGTCCCGAGATGTTCTTCCTTGTTTTATAGCTTTCTGAGCGCGAAGATACACTCAATAACTTCAGTTAAATACGCAGTTGATCGGAGTGCAGGGTGGCGAAAGGCAAAGATATGCTCTCAACGCTACGCTTTTGTTCGCAAAAGTAGTTCCACGTTACGGCTATTCCTGTGGGGGACAGCGCGACAGGTGAGAACCCGCAGAAGCGACGAGGAGGCTCACCGAGCGCCCCACGGAAAGCGTCCACCCGGAACGCAAATCAACGGTGCCGTACCCTCTGTCGAATTCTTCTATTCACATAAAAAGACTCCGTTGTCATTGCACAACGGAGTCTTTTTTATGTTCATTTAAACGACGAACACGGTAAATAATAAGAATGGCAGCGGCTACGATCAATCCTTCTACGATTGGAAGGAAGAAGGCCAAGAAAGTCAAAACCAAGCACCCTATAAACAAAAATGCATAGATTACGACATTCTGCCAAAAATTGATTTTTTTCGCAAATCCAAGCTTATAAACAATAGCAGACATGATGAAAACGAGGGCGAACAGAATATAGCCCGCGATGTCGAAATTAGGAGCTAGTTCATAGACCATCCGTGCGATTCCCGACATCCGATTGTAGACCATTTCCGAATCCTCTACTCTCATTCCATACATTCCCTTCTATCTATATTATTCCCCAAGTTTTTTCCTTTTATTTGCGCGATCACGTTCACTCTTGTCGAGAATTTTCTTTCGTAAACGAATCGTTTGTGGGGTAATTTCACAATACTCGTCGTCCCCAATATACTGAAGAGCTTCTTCTAGTGACATAATACGCGGTTTTTTCGTCGTAACCGTTTGATCTTTCGTAGCAGAACGGACATTAGTCGCGTGCTTAACTTTTGTTAAGTTAATCGTCAAATCGCTGTCACGATTGCTCTCGCCCACTACCATACCTGCATAGATTTCAGCACCTGTTTCAACAAACATTGTACCACGGTCTTCTAGTTGCATAACTCCGTAGCCCGTCACAGTTCCATTTTCCATAGAAACTAGAACTCCGTGTCTTCTTCCACCAATTTTACCTGAAGTGACCGGTTTATAGCTATCAAATGTATGGTTTAAGATACCATAACCACGAGTCAATGTAAGGAATTCAGTTGTGTAACCGATCAACCCACGCGCAGGCACTAGGAAAATTAGACGAACTTGTCCATTCCCATTATTGATCATATCTAACATTTCACCTTTTCGCTCACCGATCGACTCGATGATCGAACCCGTATGATCTTCTGGAACGTCGATCTGAACACGCTCAAAAGGCTCGGAACGCACACCGTCAATCTCACGGATAATGACTTGCGGCTTCGATACTTGCAATTCATATCCTTCGCGACGCATATTTTCAATTAGGATGGATAAATGAAGCTCACCGCGTCCTGAAACGATCCACTCGTCCGGGGAATCAGTAGGATCTACACGTAATGAAACGTCCGTCTCCAATTGTTGATCCAAACGCTCTTGAATCTTCCGGGCTGTAACCCATTTACCTTCCCGACCTGCGAATGGACTGTTGTTCACTAAAAATCTCATTTGAAGCGTCGGCTCATCAATATGAAGTTCTGGTAGAGCTTCCTGATGATCCGTCGGACATACAGTCTCTCCGACATCAATATTGCCCATTCCTGAAACCGCCACGAGATCTCCCGCAAAAGCTTCCTCAACTTCCACTCTCTTTAGACCCATGAATCCATATAATTTAGTCACGCGTAGATTTTTCACAGACCCGTCACGTTTCAATACGGAGACTTGCTCGCCTACTTTCATCGTTCCACGGAAAATTCGTCCGATTCCGATACGGCCAACATAATCATTATAGTCCAATAGAGACACTTGGAACTGTAAAGGCTCATCACGATTATCGATCGGCGCCGGGATATGTTCCAAAATCGCATCATATAGAACACGCAAAGTATCTTCCTGTGTTGCTGGATCCGGCGAAAGACTCGCAGTACCATTAAAGCCTGATGCATACACTACAGGGAATTCTAATTGCTCATCGTTCGCATCCAGCTCAATGAATAATTCCAGTACTTCATCAACCACTTCTTCAGGTCTTGCGAATTCACGGTCAATTTTATTTACTACAACGATTGGTTTCAAGTTCGTTTCCAATGCTTTCTTCAAAACGAAGCGAGTTTGAGGCATACACCCTTCAAACGAGTCGACAACTAGGATTACGCCGTCTACCATTCGTAAAATTCTTTCCACTTCTCCACCAAAGTCCGCGTGTCCTGGTGTATCCATGATGTTAATTTTCGTATCTTTATATTCAATAGCTGTGTTTTTAGCTAATATCGTAATTCCGCGTTCACGTTCCAATTCATTAGAATCCATCGCCCGGTCGTCTACATGCTCATTTGATCGGAAAATACCTGACTGTTTTAACAACTGGTCAACTAATGTAGTTTTACCATGGTCAACGTGGGCTATAATTGCAATATTTCTAAGATCTGCTCGTTCGTTTGTCATTTTTTCACTCCGTTTATCTTTTTTCAGATGTTCAACTGTGTTATTATAGCACAAGATAGTTCATTTCAATAATATTTAATTTTATCTTTTTTCAGCAGAAGACTTCCACCTCTATAGGTGGTTGGGATGATTGCAGTTTTATTTCCTGTTCAGCGGGTGCTCAAATGCTTGCTGAACAAAGAGATAGCCTCCGATTTTGATGGTGTTAAAGGTTAACTGCCTGCGTCACGCAGGCCTAAGCACAATTCAAAATCTGGACACAATTACACCGAGGCATAATTGATAAGGAGGGATTTTCTTGAAAGATATTAAGTGGATTTTTGTTCTTTATTCACTTGGGGCCGTTTTATCTATGTCTGCGATCGGCATTGGGATAGGCATGCGGAGCATTTTTGTTGTCGTTCTTGCCATCGTCGCCCTTATTCTAATCATGGGGAATGGCTTTAAAACAAAAGCTCGTATGCGCGAACAAGGTACATTGTAACTATATTTTACATACAGGTAAAGGGACTGTACATTAAACCAAACCGGTTTAACAAACAGCCCCTTTTTTATTTTAGTCGGATATATTTTGATAGTATTTCCTCATGCAAACCTGGTCGTGTTACAATAAATGTATCCGTCCCAAGTAAATGAGGCGCTTCGCCTTGCAAGCTTGTTGCTACAGCTCCTACTTCTTGGGCAATTACGATGCCGCCCGCTATGTCCCATGGCGCTAATCGCATCGAGATATAGGCATCGATCCTGCCTGATGAAACGTATGCTAACTCAATCGCCGCAGAGCCATAAGAGCGCGTTCCTCTACAACGAGTTACGAGTTGAATAATTTTATCATTATCTACCTTAGTGTTTGGCGCCACCCAACTTGCATTAATACCAATTAACGCTTCCTCAAGAGGCGTTATTTCAAGTTGTGGAAGTCGCTCATCATTGAAGTAAGCTCCCTCGCCTTTTGCAGCGTGATATAAATCATCACCCATTACATCATATATGTAGCCCAGCATCCCCACGCCGTCTACATAAATCCCCAAGGAAATAGCGAAATTCCTTCTTTGATGGATGAAATTCATCGTCCCATCTATTGGATCCAAGAACCATACAGTCCCGTCCAATGAAGTAATTTTATCTCCAAATCCCTCTTCAGAAACAATTTTATGTTCCGGAAAATCTTGTTTCACTCGATCCACAACGAACCTTTCGATTTCCTTGTCGATATTTGTAACTAAATCATTTGCATCTGCTTTTGAATCGATGTCTATCGTATTAAAAAAAGACACACGTATTTTGTGGCCAGCCTCTTTGATTAACGATTTTGCATATCGATCGATCGCATTAAGATTCATCTTGCCACCTCTTCCCATTCCGACTAGTGTTAGTATAACATACAGTAGAAAGAACAGAAGAGAATACGGTTACAGCCTGTTAAGTAAAAAGGCATCCGTCACATTTTCTTCAAATCTGAAGGAAATGGGGATGCCTTTTACAATTCGACACTCACGCTGTGAAAACATTTAGCGTCTCCAACTCGCTGTGGATTTCAGCAAGCCGTTGTTTACTTTTTTCAACTTGTTTTGAATCCTCTTCTTGCAATGCATCATACAGAGTCGCCAATTCGTAATCAAGTTCTAAATTCAGCGTTCGGACATATTCTCTTTCCACATCTTCTTTGCGTATGAAATGAACAACTTGTTTCATGAGTAAGCACCCCTTTTAATTAATTAGCTTTCACTAACCGCCTTATATCATAGTATGTGAAAATTCCGACTTTAAGTGGTTAGAAGCCTTGTTATTTTAAATTATTCCCCGTTTATTGATAAGATAAACGTAGACATTTCAAACTGGAGGAGAATTTCATTGACTCAAAATTATTGGTCAGCAACAGATTTCAATGTTTTTACGATAGAAGGCCTTGATCAACGCATGGCTGCACTGCAACAAAAAATTCAACCGAAATTCAAGGAATTAGGAGACCATTTTTCACACACCCTTTCAACTCACGGTAAAGGAGAATTTTTCCCTCATGTTGCAAAACATGCTAGACGTACAGTAAATCCACCAAAAGATAGCTGGGTGGCATTCGCTCCCGCGAAAAGAGGATACAAAGCGTTACCTCACTTTCAGATTGGCTTGTGGGGCACTCATTTATTCATCGTGCTGGCAATTATTTATGAAAATCCTGATAAAAAAGGGATTGCAGAACGGTTAGAAAAAAACTTGGAAGTTTTGACGTCTTTGCCGAATGATTTCATTGTTTCGGGGGATCATATGAAGCCGGACGTCGACTTAATTAGCGAAGTACGTACAGAAGGCCTTAAAAAGCTGTTGGAGCGCTTGCAGACAGTGAAGAAAGCTGAATTTCTAGTCGGACGGCATCTATCTAAAGAGGATGCAGCAGAAATGACAGAGCAGCAATTTTACAACTTTGCCACAGATACGTTCAATCACCTTCTGCCTGTCTATGATATTGTGATAAATTCTTATGATTGATATGTTGAACAAAAAAACACGGTATCAGTAATTTACTTCTGATACCGTGTTTTTCAGTATGTTTTTTTCAATGCAAGCAGTGTTAGATTTATAAGTATTACACTTTTAACAACTCTCCAGCTTTGCGTTCTCTCGCTAACTTTACAACTCGATAAGCGACATAACCGCTGCTTTCCTCGAACTCTTTACACAACGTCTTTTCTTCCGCCATAGAGGGCACAACTTTCTTGAATGAACGATAATGGTTCATAAAATCTTCTCGCTCAACAGAAGACTCGTAGGCTTGTTCTACTTTAGTGAAAAAATCGATTACTGACACGATTTCCTCCGTAGACCAATCTGCTCGCAGCGGATATTGATATTCAGCCATTTAGCTCTCCCCTTATTGGATATACCATTTTTCTCGGATGTTTTCAGCTTCATTTTTCATTCGAGCAAATAACTCAGAAACACTCGGGACGTCGTCAATCATTCCAGCGATCTGACCGCCCCATCCAAAGCCTTCGCTTGCAGCTCCATCGTGGATGAGCTTACAGTTCGCTTCGCCGCTGACATACGATTTTAATCCCTCATAATCGGCGCCCTCAGCCTCTAACCGCAAAATCTGCTCCGTCCATTCATTCTTCAATGCACGTGCCGGTGCTCCTATTTTTCTTTTAATTATCGTAGTATCTTGCTCCGTGCTGTCCAGCAAGGACTGAACGTAAGCTTCAGATGCATGAACACATTCTTTTGTGGCGATAAATCTGGTACCCATCTCAATACCTTCCGCGCCAAGAGCATGCGCAGCCATCCAGCCGCGGCCGTCTCCTATTCCACCTGAACCAATGACAGGGATACTCACAGCGTCTGCAATTCGAGGAATCAGCACCATTGTTCCAATATCATCGCGCCCTAGATGACCTCCGCCTTCCTGTCCGACAGCAATAACTGCATCCGCACCAATTTCTTCTGCTTTTTGTGCCTGTCTCCTTGCAGCTACCAATACCATCTTTTTAACGCTCGTTCCTTTTAGCATATCAAATAAAGGCGCCGGATTTCCACCCGTCACCGAAAGAATCTCTACATCTTCTTCAAGGGCAGCTTCCACCATCGATTCATACGCTCTGCCGTGATTACCAATTGCGAAGTTCACTCCGAACGGCTTAGCTGTTTTCTTTCGTACACTGCGTATTTCCTGTTTCAATGCTTCCGGCGAAGGTAGGCTCATTGCGGTAATTTGCCCTAAACCTCCAGCTTCCGAAACTGCCGCAGCCAAATCTGCATAAGCTAAATACGCAAGACCTCCTTGTACAATTGGATATTCAATTCCAAACAACTCAGTCACCCTTGTTTTCCAAATCACAACTCCACCCCTTTTCTCAATTCAAAAACAACTCATGAGAAAGTAATCCCCATGAGTTGTTTAATTTCTAGTTGTTTTATTTCGTCATCATATGGATTGGCTTACCAAGAGCAACTTCAGCTGCTTCCATGGAAATCTCGCCAAGTGTAGGATGCGCATGGATCGTCATAGAAATATCTTCAAGAGTCATTCCCGCTTCAATGGCTAGTCCCATTTCAGCAATCATGTCAGAAGCATTTTCACCAACGATTTGTGCACCTAGAAGCAAACCGTCTTCCTTACGTGCAACAAGCTTCACGAAGCCGTCTGTTGCATCCAAAGAAAGTGCGCGGCCATTTGCAGCAAACGGGAACTTACCGCTTACTACGTCATAACCTTCATCTTTTGCTTGTTGTTCATTCAAACCAACAGTAGCAAGTTCAGGATCTGTAAAGCAGACAGCCGGAATAGCCAAGTAGTCTACTTCAGATTTCTCACCAGAAATTGCTTCAGCTGCAATTTTCGCTTCATAGGAAGCTTTATGAGCAAGTTGTGGACCTGGTACGATATCACCGATTGCATAGACATTCGGAACATTCGTACGGCACTGTTTATCCACTTCAATCAAGCCGCGGTCTGTCATGTTCAAGCCTAGTCCTTCAAGACCGATTTCGTCAGTGTTCGGACGGCGGCCAACTGTCACAAGAACATAGTCCGCTTCGACTTTTACTTCTTCACCGTTTGCTTCATACGTTACTACTACACCATCTTTTGTCTCTTCCACACCTTTAGCAGATGCTTTAACGACAACTTCAACGCCCTTTTTCTTCAGGCCTTTTTTAACGATTTGAGTCATTTGTTTTTCAAAGCCTGCAAGAATGTCATCTGCCCCTTCAATGATCGTCACTTCGGAACCTAAGTTCGCATAAGCCGAACCTAGCTCAGTGCCGATATATCCGCCACCAATAACGACAAGTTTTTTAGGCAATTCCTTCAGATTCAAAGCTCCTGTTGAATTAATTACACGGTCAGTAAATTTGAACGATGGGATTTCGACAGGGCGTGCACCTGTTGCAATGATCACATTATTGAATTTATATGTTTGTGCAGAGTTATCTGTCATCACACGTACTGTATTAGCATCCACAAAGTATGCTTCACCATTAACAGTTTCAACTTTATTGCCTTTTAAGAGTCCTTCCACGCCGCCTGTCAATTTAGAAACTACTCCGTCTTTAAATTTCTGAGCTTTTGAGAAGTCTAATTTGACAGATTCAGTAGTGATCCCCATAGAATCAGAATCTTGAGCTGCTGCATACCGATGTCCGACAGAGATCAGCGCCTTGGATGGAATACATCCTACGTTCAAACAAACGCCGCCTATCGTCTCTTTTTCTACGATTGTTACTTTCTGTCCCAGTTGAGCTGCACGAATTGCTGCTACATACCCTCCTGGGCCTGACCCGACTACGAGTGTGTCTACTTCGATTGGAAAATCTCCTACTACCATGTGCTTTACGCCTCCATTAATAAAAGTGATGGGTTACCTAGTAATTCCTTAAGATAGTTTAACGCTAATTGCCCCGTTACGCCATCAATTACTCGGTGATCGAACACTAAAGATAATGCTAACATAGGTGCTGCTACAATTTCACCATTTTTTACTACAGGTTTTTCAGAAATTCTTCCGACACCTAAAATAGCTACTTCTGGATGGTTAATAATTGGTGTAAACCATTGGCCGCCTGCTGAGCCGATATTCGTGATCGTACATGACGCGCCTCTCATTTCTGAAGCTTGCAATTTACCTGAACGAGCTTTTTCAGCCAATTCATTTACTTCATTCGAAATAGAGAACATGGATTTACGATCTGCATTCTTCACGACAGGTACCAAAAGGCCACGATCTGTATCTGCCGCAATCCCAATATTGTAATAATGTTTCTGAATCAATTCTTCCGTCGCATCGTCCAGTGATGTATTCAGTTGCGGGAATTCACGCAGAGTCGCTACCAAAGCTTTGACAACATACGGCAAGTACGTCAGCTTAATGTCTCTTTCCGCTGCAATCGCTTTGAATTCTTTTCGGTGTGCAACAAGTGCTGTGACATCTACTTCATCGAGCAATGTAACATGCGCTGCTGTATGCTTGGAATTCGACATAGCCTTCGATATCGCTTTACGTATAGGAGACAATTTTTCACGTGTTTCAGGGAATTCACCTTCAAATACAGGTTTCTGTTTTTCTGAAACAGTTTCATCCACCGCAGGCTCTTCTGTTTGAGGAGCTTCTGCGCTTGGCTGTTGCTGACCGCCTGCTTTAAATGCATCGATATCTTCTTTAAGTACCCGGCCGTTTTTCCCGCTGCCTGTAACGCTTGAAATCGTTACATCTTGCTCTCTTGCATACTTACGGACAGAAGGCATAGCGATTACTCTGCGATGTTCATCAGCAGATTGTGAAGAACCCTCTTGTTTTGTTCCGACAGGTTGCTGATCATCAGCAGGCTGCTCCGGCTTTTTCGCTTCGGCTGCGCCAAACGCCTCTTCCACTTGTTCATGTGATTTTTCAGCGCTCGCTTCTTCGGATGAAGAATCTTGACCAGCGCCCTCATCATGATCTGGAATATCATGATCCGGTGCGTCAAAACGAACTAACTTATCGCCAACAACTGCCACTGTGCCTTCATTGACATAGATTTCTTCAACTGTACCTGATACAGGTGATGGGATTTCCACCACGGCTTTATCATTTTGTACTTCTAGCAATGTATCATCTTCCTGGATCGAGTCGCCTGGTTTCACAAACCATTTTACGATCTCTCCTTCATGTATACCTTCCCCAATGTCCGGTAAACGAAATTCATAGGTCACGTAATTCACCCTTTCTGGATTGTCTTACAATTGGTCTGATTAAAATGTCAGTACTTCTTTTGCTTTTGCTGCTATATCTTTCGCATTCGGAAGCCATGTATTTTCACCAGCTGCAAACGGATAAACAGTATCTGGCGCTGTTACACGCAATACAGGCGCTTCCAAACTCAAAATTGCTCGTTCAGTGATTTCCGCTACGACATTCGCTGCGATCCCTGCTTGACGCTGCGCTTCTTGAACAACGATCACGCGATTGGTTTTTTCGACAGAGTTAATAATTGTTTCGATGTCGAGTGGCTGAATCGTCCGCAAGTCGATTACTTCCACAGAATACTCTTCTTTTTCCAACGCTTCCGCAGCTTTCAGGCTTTCTTGAACCATCGCACCGTAGGCAATGATCGTCAAATCTGTTCCTTCACGCTTAACATCTGCTTTCCCTAACGGAATTGTATACTCCTCTTCAGGTACTTCCTGTCTGAATGAACGATATAATTTCATATGCTCTAAGAATATTACAGGATTATCATCCCGAATCGCAGAGATCAACAAGCCTTTTGCATCGTAAGGTGTAGAAGGAATGACGACTGTTAAACCAGGCTGCGCTGCCACAAGGCCTTCTAAACTATCTGCGTGCATTTCCGGAGTAGCTACCCCGCCGCCAAACGGCGCACGAATCGTTACAGGTGCATTGAAGTGGCCACCCGTTCTAAAGCTCATTCTAGCCAATTGTCCGCTAACGGAATCCATTACTTCAAATAAAAAGCCAAAGAATTGAATTTCCATGATGGGACGGAAGCCGGTCAACGCCAGCCCGATTGCCAATCCGCCAATTCCTGATTCGGCAAGCGGCGTATCGAATACACGCTCTTCCCCGAACTCTTTATGAAGGCCTTCCGTCGCCCGGAAGACACCTCCGTTTGCACCTACATCTTCCCCGAACAACAAAACATTTTCATCCGCTTTTAGTTCAGTGCGAAGTGCTTCTGTAATTGCTTGAATCATTGTCAACTGTGCCATCGATCAATTCGACTCCTTTCCAACATACACATCCAATTGTTCTTGTAAATTAAATGGCAGATCGCCTTTATACATGATTTTCATAAAATCGCTTGCTTTTTGTTTTGGAGCCGCATCTGCTTTCTTAATTGCTTCTTTAATTTCTTCTTTCGCCCGTTCAATAACTTTTTCTTCCTGTTCTTTAGACCAGATGCCTTTGCCCTCTAAGTAAGTTCTGAAACGAACGATCGGGTCACGTTTTTCCCATTCGCTGTCAATATCAGATGTACGATAGCGTGTTGGGTCGTCCCCAGCCATTGTATGCGGTCCGTAACGGTAACACATCGTCTCGATCAATGTTGGACCGTCGCCATTGATTGCACGCTCTCTTGCGTCACGAGTCGCTACATATACCGCCAACGGATCCATGCCGTCAACCAGAACACTTGGCACGCCTGCAGCCACGCCTTTTTGAGCTAGTGTCTTTGCAGCCGTCTGCACATCCCGATGAGTAGAAATTGCATATTGGTTATTTTGGATAATGAAGATTGCCGGTACTTTGTAAGCTCCCGCGAAGTTCAACCCTTCATAGAAGTCACCTTGAGAAGTACCACCGTCACCTGTATATGTTATAACAACTGCTTTCTTTCCTTTTTTCTTATAACCCAGACCGACTCCCGCTGCCTGTATATATTGAGCGCCAATGATGATCTGAGGAGGGAAAATATTTAAACCATCCGGAATAACGCTGCCTTCATAATGGCCTCTTGACCATAAAAACGCCATATCTAACGGCCAGCCGTGGAAAAGCAATTGAGGCACATCACGGTAACCTGGAAGAATGAAATCTTCTTTTTCCAAAACATACTGAGAAGCAAGCTGAGAAGCTTCTTGACCTGCCGTAGGAGCATAGAAACCTAATCTCCCCTGTCTGTTTAAAGAAATGGAACGTTGATCCAAAATTCGTGTATAAACCATGCGAGTCATCAATTCAACTAATTCTTCGTCAGGAAGTTTCGGATCTAGGTCCTTATCTACGATTTTTCCTTCTTCATTGAGAATTTGCACCATATCAAATTGGCTTTCAATCAGTTGAAGCGCTTTCACCGGATCATACTGATTTCCTTTTTTAGCTACCATATCTTGATCTCTCCTTCGTATCTGTATTATATTGTTTTCGAATAAAATTAATACAACTAACTATATTTCCAAGTATACTCAAAACTGAGCGCTTGGTCAAACATTGTATTTAAAGAGTTTCCGCTCATTACCTGTCTTTTCAAAAAACACTCTGTACTAAAACAATATGACTTCTGTATTGGTACAGATGCTGCAATTCCACTGTTTGACTAGTCAATATTCCTCCCGAAATTAGACTCTCCAAAAAAGCAGGGTATATTCTCCCTGCTTTTCTCTTTCCTTATTTCGCTTTCTCTAAACTTCCAAACGCACGTGTTTGTAATCGATTGACCTCATTTGTGGATTTATTGAATTCGTCTATTTTCTGTTGAAGACCAGAAGTTAAGATATTCACTTCCTTAACTTGTTTTTGTAATTGGCTGGAGCGAATTTCTCGGTCTTCCAATTGAGTATACAGCTGAGTTTGTGCATCAATGAGGTTTTTGTAATCCGAAATCAATTGCTCATGTTTTTCAAAACGTTCTTCTAAAGCTTGAATTAGTTTTTCCAACGTCTCTTTTTCTGCTTTGTCCACTATGTCAATCAACGCAGACAACTTGTCTGCCGCTTCTCTAGCCTCGCTTAAAGCTTTCTCTTCTTTTTCTATTATGATCGTTCGTTCTCTTGCTGATTTTTTCAAAGAAGCAACTTGCTTTTTCACTTCTGGATATTGTTCTTGGGTTAGTTCCATCGTATCGGTGAAGCGTTTTTGTTCTTTTAATTCTTGCTGGTTCAGCTTTTTCACGTAGCTTATTCCTTGTTTCTCCTTTTCATTTACGTCGGCCAGCGTGTCTGTAAGCTGCTGTTCCACTGTCTGGTCTTCAGAGCATGCACTCAACACTGAGACCATTGCAATTATCAATATTATTTTCTTCATAGAAGAAGCCTCCTAAACTATTCTCCGTACTTTTCTCTTTCACCATTTTTCAGGTTCGTTTATACTAGTAACAACCATATCCGAAAGGAAGAGTAGAAATGATTTTAATGAAAGATATTATTCGTGAGGGGCATCCAACCTTGCGCGCGAAAGCAAAAGAGATGACTTTCCCATTAAGTGTTGAAGATCAACAATTATGTGATGACCTATTAGAATATATAGTAAACAGTCAAGATGAAGAGCTCTGTGAAAAATATAACTTACGTTCAGGAATCGGTCTAGCAGCACCTCAAGTGAATGCTTCAAAAAGAGTATTTGCTTTGCATATACCTGACGATGAAAAACCTTTGACGAACTTCATTGCCATTAATCCGAAAATCGTAAGCCACTCTGTAGAAAAAACGTATATTTCTTCTGGAGAAGGCTGCTTATCTGTAGACCGTGACGTACCAGGATATGTCCCACGTTATTCGCGCATCACAATTAAAGCATATGATAAAGAAGGCAATGAAATAAAGAAACGTTTAAAAGGGTTACCTGCCATCGCTTTTCAGCATGAGCTGGATCATCTAAACGGCATTATGTTTTATGACCATATTGATGAGAATGCTCCTTATAAAGATATCCCAGGTGCTATCCCGTTCGAAAGAGAGTAAAGGAATAAAACTTGACAGAGAGTTCAGATTATGGTATAGTCTTGTCAAGGAGTGATGAAGCCATGTACAAACGTCTTAAACGCAAATTGCTTAGACGACTGAATGGCCTGCTCGGTAAAAAGACTATTGCCTAGACTTTTACGCCCGCCAAGCAATTGGTGGGCTTTTCTTTATTTTAAAGAAATTAAGTGCTATTATGAAGAATATGTTTTATATCGAACGTAAAAAAGGAGAGTTCATTATGATTTTTAAAGTTTATTACCATGAAAACGTACACCAAGTTCCAGTCCGCGAAAACACACAGAGCTTATACGTTGAAGCCGAAACAGAGAAGGCCGTCCGCGATCAGTTGCAAGACCGCCAGATTATGATCGAATACATTCAAAAGCTGGAAGGCGAACATTTAGAGTACGAACAAGCTTCCCCTCACTTCCAGGTCGAGCAGGTCTAAATAAATGAAGTCGATTAAAAATAACGAAACGGCCGTATTTGCCCTAGGCGGACTAGGTGAAATCGGTAAAAATACGTATTGTGTGCAATTCCAAGATGAAATTATCATCATTGACGCTGGGATTAAATTTCCTGAAGATGACTTGTTAGGCATTGACTATGTAATTCCTGATTACACATATCTTGAACGTAATGTCGACAAAATCAAAGGACTTTTTATCACGCACGGACATGAAGACCATATCGGCGGAATCCCTTATCTATTGCGCAAAGTAAATATCCCAGTCTATGGAGGAAAACTTGCGATTGGTTTATTACGTAATAAATTAGAAGAACACGGATTGCTTCGTACTACGAAGCTACATGAAATCGAAGAAGATGATTTTATTAAATTCCGTAAAACAGCCGTATCTTTCTTCAGAACAACGCACAGTATACCAGACGCTTTTGGTGTTGTAATCAAAACACCATCCGGCAATATCGTGCACACAGGAGATTTCAAGTTCGATTTCACGCCTGTAGGAGAACCTGCGAACTTGCACAAGATGGCAAAAATAGGAAGCGAAGGCGTGCTATGTCTTCTATCAGATAGTACAAATGCCGAAGTGCCGAACTTTACAATGTCCGAAAGAAAAGTCGGAGAAAGCTTGAATGATATCTTCCGTACTGTAGATGGACGAATCATTTTCGCTACTTTCGCTTCGAATATCCACCGTTTGCAACAAGTGATCGAAGCCGCTCAAAACTTCAACAGGAAGATTGCTGTTTTCGGACGCAGTATGGACAATGCCATCACGATCGGACGAGAACTAGGTTATATCGATGCACCAAAAGATTTATTCGTCGATTCCCAATCACTCAATCGCCTGCCTGCAAATGAAGTGATGATTCTTTGTACGGGCAGCCAAGGGGAACCAATGGCGGCACTATCACGTATTGCAAATGGTACGCATAGACAAGTACAAATTCAGCCGGGTGACACGGTGATTTTCTCATCTTCTCCGATTCCAGGCAACACGCTCAGCGTCAACAAGACGATAAATTCGTTATTCCGCGCAGGAGCAGAAGTCATCCACGGTCCGTTAAATAATATTCATACATCCGGTCACGGATCACAAGAAGAACAGAAGTTGATGCTGCGTCTGATCAAGCCGAAGTACTTCATGCCGATTCACGGTGAATACCGTATGATGACGATGCATGAACAACTCGCTGTAGATTGCGATGTAGAGCGTGAAAATGTATTCATCATGGCGAACGGTGATGTGCTTGCACTTACTGATCAAACAGCCAGACTTGCCGGCCGAGTTCCTTCTGGGGATGTCTACATTGACGGAAGCGGCATCGGCGATATCGGCAATGTAGTATTGCGCGACCGCCGAATTTTATCAGAAGACGGTTTAGTCATCGTTGTCGCAACGATCGATACGAAGAAAAACCGCCTTGTATCCGGTCCTGATTTGATTTCCCGCGGATTTGTTTACATGCGTGAATCAGGCGCCATGATCAACGAAGCCCAATATATGCTATCCAAAACATTGAAACGGAAATTGGAAACTAAGCCAGATTCCGTTAATCAATTGAAAAGCGATATTATCGACACACTCGTTCCGTATCTCTACGAAAAAACAAAACGTAAGCCGATGATTCTTCCGGTTATTATGGAACTATAAAATGGTATACAAAAAGCAAGCGCATCTAATCTGCACTTGCTTTTTTGTTAAGTATTAGTGTAGCGCCTTTCGTTCAAAACGATGAATATCTAAATCCGAACCGATGACAATCAATATATCATTGACTTCGATTTGTTCTATCGCTTGAGGGGACACCAGAATGTGCGTACCTCTTTTGATCGCGACGATATTTACTCCAAACTTAGCACGGATATCCAAATCAATCAGGGAAGATCCGGCAAGATGATCGTTTGCTTGTATCTCCACGATGGAATATTCATCCGACAGTTCCAAGTAGTCCAGTATGTTATTGGAAACTAAATTATTTGCAATACGCTTCCCCATATCACGTTCAGGATGGACGACTTGATCTGCCCCTATCTTCCGCAGCACTTTCTCATGATAATCATTCTGCGCTTTGACTGTGATCCGAGAGACACCAATTTCTTTGAGAATCAACGTGGTTAAAATGCTAGCTTGAATGTTTTCACCAATCGCGATGACAACATGCTCGAAATTTCGAATACCTAAAGATCTCAAAGCCGCTTCATCTGTCGTATCGACCGCTACTGCTTGTGTAGCAATGTTCGCAAACTCATCCACTCGTTCCTGTGATTTATCAATCGCCATAACATCCGCTTCAAGTTCGATCAGTTCTTTGACAATACTGCCGCCAAAACGCCCTAAACCGATGACCACAAATTCTTTTTTCATATCCATGCTCCTCACATTACGTAGAAACCATCCGGCTCCCTTGCCTTATCGTAATCCCATTTTGAATTTCAGGAATAACTCATTATACACTCCGAGCGTCTCCAGTCCCAAATTCTTATACACTTCCAAATGTTCTCTCGCCTCTTCATCCGGATAGAATCTTTCATCTTCCGTGATTTCCTCATCCATGAAGGATAACGCTTTAACATTCGGCGTAGAGTAACCTACGTATTCCGCATTTTGCGCTGCAACTTCAGGGTCCAACATGAAGTTGATAAATTTATAGGCACCTTCAATGTTTGTAGCAGTGCGAGGGATAACAATATTATCAAACCACAGATTCGATCCTTCTTCAGGCACGATATAATCAATGTCTTCGTTTTCTGAGATCATATCTGCCGCTTGACCCGACCATGTAAGTGCGACAGAAGCTTCGTTGTTAATCATCAACTGGGTAACTTCATCACCAATTACAGCTTTTACATTGGGGCCCATTGTTTCAAGTTTATCCGTAGCCTCTTTCAACTCCTGCAAGCTAGTCGAATTCAATGAATAACCAAATGAATTCAATGCGACACCAAGTACTTCCCTTGCACTGTCGACTAGAATCACCTTCTGACGCAATGATGCGTCCCATAAACTTTCCCAACTCTCGAAAGTCTGTCCGTCCAAAAGAGATGGATTATAGGCAATGCCCAGCGTCCCCCAAAAGTAAGGAATCGAATATTTATTTTGCGGATCAAACGCGAGATTCATAAAGTACGGGTCAATATTCTTGATATTCGGGATTTTATCAAAATCCAAAGGCAGTAATAAATCCTTTTGCTCCATCATTTGAACAGCGTATTCTGAAGGCACCGAAATATCATAAGAAGTACCGCCCTGCTCAATTTTCCCCATCATTCCTTCATTTGAATCAAACGTTTCATATATTACTTTAATACCTTCCTGTTCTTCAAATTGCTTCAACAGTTCCGGGTCGATATATTCTCCCCAATTATAGACGGTTATCGTATCTTTCCCTACTCGCCCATGTTTATTTTCAAGCTGGAGGTTGATGAACAATAAGACAAAAGAAACGAGCAAAATGGTTGCCGCACTGCTTACAAGCCCTTTCATCTCTTCACCCCCTGGTTAGGTGATTTCGTTTTATTGCCGATGATATAATAACCCAGCACCAATACCATGGTAATAACGAAAATCAAGCCGGACAGCGCATTGATCGTCAATGTAATACCTGTTCGAGCCATTGAATAGATTTCAACCGACAACGTCGAGAAACCATTCCCTGTCACGAAAAAGGTCACCGCAAAGTCGTCCAATGAATACGTCAACGCAAGAAAGAATCCAGCGAAAATCCCCGGCTTAATATACGGCAGTACTACACGTGTCAGAACGTCTCTGCGAGAAGCCCCGAGATCGAGTGCAGCATCCACTAGAGAAGTGCTCATCTCAAGCAGCTTAGGCAGCACCATAATCACCACAATCGGTATACTGAACGCAATGTGTGAGATTAAGACGGAAGCAAATCCCAGTTTGACACCGATCAGTGTAAATAATATTAAAAATGATGCACCGATGATTACATCCGGGCTGACAATTAAGATATTATTCAATGACAATACAGTTTGCCGCATGGATTTATTTTTCATGAAATAAATTGCTAACGCTCCAATTACCCCGATGGTTGTAGATAACAAGGCAGACAGCAAAGCAATAATTATCGTATTCATGACGATGATCAAAAGGCGTGTGTCCTGGAACACCGCTTGATAATATTCCAAAGTAAAGGATTCAAAATTAGACATCCCGCCACCGGAATTAAAGGAATAATAAATGAGATAGAAAATAGGAGCATATAAAACTACAAAAACTAGGGCCAAATAGATCCTTGGCAGACTACTTAGTTTTCCCATTAGCGGAGGCTCCTTTCTCTTTTCCTGATGTCAGCAACATGATCAAAAACATGAAGATAATGAGGAACACTGCTATCGTCGATCCCATTCCCCAGTTTTGTGTTACTAGGAATTGCTGCTCAATTGCGGTCCCTAACGTAATCACTTTGTTGCCCGCGATCAACCTGGTGATCATGAACAAAGAAAGCGCAGGAATGAAGACGACCTGCACACCCGACTTCACACCATCGATCGTCATTGGCCATACGACCCGCTTAAACGTTACCCAACTGCTCGCACCCAGATCTTTCGAAGCGTCAAGCAAAGTCGGGTTGATTTTATCAAGCGAATTGAAGATCGGTAAAATCATAAATGGTATAAAAATATAGACCGATACGAATACAAAGCTGAAATCTGTAAATAAGATCTGCTGACTGCCGATTCCGATCGTTTCCAAAAAACCATTGATCGGCCCATACAGCCCCATCAAACCAATGAATGCGTAAGTCTTCAATAGAAGATTAATCCAAGACGGAATGATGATCAACAGCAACCACAATCGCTTATGCTTTGTTTTTGTAAGGAAATAAGCCGTCGGATAGGAGATCAGCAAAGAAAAAAAAGTAATTAGAAATGCATACCAAAAAGAACTCATCGTCAACTTAAAATAGATTGAACTGAAGAAGTTACGATAATTACCTAGCGTTAAATTCCCCGACAAATCAAAAAATGAATAATAGACTATGACCGCTATCGGAGCCAAGACAAATAACAGCATCCACACAGCATACGGCACGGCATAAACAAAGCGCAGCGGATTATTCTTCATCTTCCGCCACTCCAAACGACTCCAGACGTGCATCAAAGTCTTCTTCCGATTCATTCAATCGCATGACATGAATATCCGCCGGAGCAAAATCCAATCCAATCATCGTGCCTACGTCTGCAGGCTTCGTCGAATGGACCAACCACTCATTACCGTCCGTGTCGTAAGTAGATAATTCATAATGAACTCCGCGGAATAGCTGTGTATCTACTGTGACACTCAGCTTCCCTTTTTCAATCGTGGTCATCTCCAGATCTTCGGGACGAATGACAATGTCTACTTTCTCATTCGGATAAAATCCACCGTCCACACAGTCGAATTGCTTACCTGTAAACTCCACTAAATAATCTTTGATAATCCTTCCAGATACAATATTTGATTCACCGATAAAATCTGCAACAAAACGGTTGATCGGTTCATCGTAAATATCGATTGGGGTGCCGGATTGCTGGATCTCTCCATTGTTCATTACGAAAATTTCATCCGACATCGCAAGCGCCTCTTCTTGATCGTGTGTTACAAAGACGAATGTTTTTCCAAGTCTCTGCTGCAGTTCCCGCAATTCATACTGCATTTCTGACCGCAACTTTAAATCGAGCGCCGATAAAGGTTCATCCAGCAAAATCACTTCAGGGTCATTGATAATTGCTCGTGCAATAGCAACACGCTGACGCTGGCCACCTGACATTTCTGTGATTTCTCGAGATTCATAGCCCGCCAAATTGACAAATTTCAACGCTTCTTTCACTCTGCGGTCAATTTCATTCTTTTTTACTTTTTTAATGCGTAATCCAAATGCTACATTTTCATATACATTTAAATGGGGAAAAAGTGCATAATCTTGAAATACAGTGTTCACTTGTCGTTCGTTTGCCGGAACAGAATTAATCTTCTTTCCATTGAAAAGAATTGTGCCATCCGTAGCTTCTGTAAATCCAGCAATCAAACGTAAGATTGTAGTCTTCCCACAACCAGAAGGGCCAAGCAATGTATAAAATTTCCCCCGCTCCATTTCAAATGAAACGCGATTGAGTACAGTCGTCGACTCGTCATATCGCTTCGTGACATTTTCAAAGCGGATAATCGGTTGATTTGTCAATATGTTTCCTCCTTACACTACTCTACTTATTACATATACTACATGAAAACTTATAAACCTAATCATTATACACAAAACAATCCCGAAAGCAAATATTCTCGTGGTTTCAAGCGAAAATATAACATACAGGAAAATAGTCATGAAAATTGTTTTTTTGCAACGGGCATAGTAAAATAAAGCCATTGATTAAGGAGGGATTCAGTTGGAAGACCATTTGTTTTTTTATTTGGATTCTGATGCCAAGCGGAATCGGAAAACAGAACCAGCAACGAGAGAAAATCAACTAGAGGGAATCTTTCTTGTAAACAAGGAGAAAATCCGATCTTGGAAAGAAATGGCCTCTCATTGTATTGAGTGTATGGAACCTCTGCATTATAGCGATGAGTTTGATGCACGCTACTGCAAAGACTGCGATGAATGGCGTGAAATGATCTGTGATCCCAATTGCCAAACCTGCCAATCGCGACCATTGAAGCCCTCTGACTGCCAACAAGATTTTGAGTAAGCTTACACTTAGCTTGCCCAATTTCTTCGCATATACTATCTTCACTAACATTTACTAATTGTTATAATTTTCAAGTCAATCTAATTGTATTTGGATTCACTATTTGATAGTCTATATAAGAATTGTGCAATACAGACTAGGTTTTGCATACAAGATTAATTGGAGGGGTTTATAAATGGCTGAGCGCATGGTAGGTAAACAAGCTCCAGATTTCACAATGGAGGCAGTATTAGCTGACAAATCTTTTGGGAAAGTTAGTTTACAAGAAAACATTAAAAACGACAAATGGACAGTTCTTTTCTTCTATCCAATGGACTTCACTTTTGTTTGTCCAACAGAAATCACTGCGATGTCTGATCGCTATGATGAATTCGAAGACTTGGATGCTGAAGTAATCGGCGTATCCACTGATACCATCCATACACATCTTGCATGGATTAATACAGATCGCAAAGATAATGGCCTTGAACAACTTAACTACCCACTTGCAGCAGATACGAACCATGCAGTATCACGTGATTACGGCGTATTGATAGAGGAAGAAGGAATCGCATTACGCGGTCTTTACATCATCAATCCTGAAGGAGAACTTCAATACCAAACAGTTTTCCATAATAACATTGGTCGTGATGTGGATGAAACTCTTCGTGTACTGCAAGCATTGCAAACTGGCGGCCTTTGCCCTGCAAACTGGCGCCCGGGTCAAGAAACACTTTAATTTACTCCGATTTCAAGATGGATAAGCACCCCCACGCATGACACCAATCGTGGGGATTTTTTTATAAAATTTATTCTTTTACACTTAGCTAGGAGGAACTTTGGATGAAATTACGTACACAAATGCCTGAACTCCAAGGTGCGACAACTTGGTTAAACGGTGAAACTACTAAATCTGAACTAGTTGGAGAAAAACCGACACTGATTCACTTTTGGTCTATTAGTTGCCACCTTTGTAAAGAAGCAATGCCAGATGTAAACAACTTCAGAGATCAATATAAAGATGAACTCAACGTAGTAGCTGTGCATATGCCGCGTTCAGAAGACGATACCAATCTAGAAGAAATCAAAAAAGTAGCAGCCGAGCATGATATAACTCAACCCATTTTCGTAGATAGTGAACTAAAGTTAAGCGACGCATTCGAAAACCAATATGTGCCTGCTTATTATGTCTTTGATAAAGATGGACAGCTTCGCCATTTCCAAGCAGGCGGCAGCGGTATGAAGATGCTCGAAAAGCGTGTCAATCGAGTATTGGATGAAATGAAAAAAGAAGATTGATCACGCAACCGGTTCCTTAGACTAGGAACCGGTTTTTTCTGTTTCGATCAAACCAAAGAAAATTACAAGCACAGCAAGTGTCATCCTCTTTGCTTTATGATACGATAGACAAAAAGTTCCTAGAAAGCGAGCAGTCGAATGGCCATACAATCAAAAAACTTTGCCCTCTACATCTTAATGTTCAACATGTTTATCGCGATGGCAGGAGTCGGACTTATTATTCCAATCATGCCCGAATACTTAGGAACATTTGGAGTAGCAGGACAAGCACTTGGACTCTTAATTGCAATATTTTCATTTGCTCAATTTATTTTCTCTCCTTTTTCTGGAAACCTTTCAGACAAACACGGCAGAAAACGTATTATCATTATCGGTTTAATTATTTACGGATCATCTCAGTTAGCTTTCAGCTTATCAACTGATCTTTGGATGTTGTATATTGCCCGCTTCTTTTCCGGCTTCGGCGCTGCTTTTATCATCCCTCCGACAATGGCTTTTGTTGCGGACATTACATCTCTCGAAAACCGTGGTCGCGGCATGGGACTTCTCGGCGCATCCATGTCATTAGGCTTTATGATTGGTCCTGGAATCGGCGGATTTCTATCGAAAATTAGTCTGGTCTTTCCATTCTATGCGGCAACGGGTGCATCCTTCTTCGCTGCGATTTTCTCACTAATTTTCTTGCCCAACCCTAAACCTGTTTTACAGGGTGCAACGACTGCTGAAAACCTATTACAGCAAATGTGGCGTTCTACAAAAACCCCATATTTTGTGATGCTCATTGTTATGTTCGTCTTTTCTTTCGGATTAGCGAACTTCCAATCACCATTTCACTCTATGTCGATCACAAATACGGTTATACACCTTCTCAAATCGCAGTTATTATCACAGTCGGTGGATTTGTCGGTGTTATTATTCAGACTTTCGTCATCGATCGACTCTTCAGGCGCTTTGGTGAGATGCGTATAATATTGATTAATTTAATCGTCGCTGCATTCGCCATGCTCGGCATCTTGTTCGTCAATACATTTTTCACAATCTTGTTGGTGGCAACGATCTTTTCTACCGCCACTTCCTTATTGCGACCAGCAGTCAATACACTCGTTTCAAAATTAGCCGGAAAAGAGCAAGGGTATGCCGCCGGGATGATGAATGCCTATATGAGCTTAGGCAATATGGTCGGTCCCGCTACGGCCGGCTACATTTTCGACATCAATATGAGTTCTCCATACGTAGTCGGTATGTTCATCCTGTTACTATGCTTTTCTCTCGCAGCCTATTGGGCAAAGAGCAACAAAGAGCTTCTGCAGTCTTCAAGGACTACCTAATCCACAGCAAAAAGGCCTTCCTCTATGGAAAGGCCTTTTTATTAATGTTTTCCATCCAGACGCCAGAAGAATGGGCGAATGGTAAAAGAACCGTTGACCTACGTTCCAAATGGATGCTTTCTAAACTTCAATTAAGCTTTTTATCAAACTAAACGCAAAAAAGTAGAATATCAATAGTGTGTATATCGGGATTTGCATTCCAGACGGTACGCTTCACGGAGGGCACCCCTTCTCTAGCTCAAACTCCCGAACCAATGCCGCTATTTATCTTAAAGCTGAAATCCCAAAGTGCTGTGAATACAGTATTTGTGCTTTTTATGATTGCTTCGTTAATATCTCGGCATGCTTTTGAACGATTTCCACGAATGCCTTTACTTGCTTCAGTTCAAAAGTGGAGTTGTAGCCGATTAGCCATGTATCTCGCGTCAGCTCAAATTCCTCTTCACTATTCAACAAAGGAATACGATTCACACGTTCGTCGCCCGAGAGCGTGATGGAAGGTAAGATCGCATAACCAATCCCATTCAAAGCCAATTGCTTACACGTCTCAATTTGATCCACGATAATTTGGCGGCTTGGGTGTTGATTGAAATGCTTGTTCCACCAACGCTGTATTTCCATATAATAATTCGAATCACTTTTAAACTGGATAAAATGCCGATTCGTATCTTTCAACTCGTCGATTGTCGAGATTTCTCGATCGACCAAATACAGCTGATCGCGGAATAAATACTTGCGATTACTTTTCCAGTCCGTCTGCCCCCTGACAATTCCAATATGCGCTTCTCCTTCATACAGCGCATTGGATATTTCAGAACTCCAGCCGGTCATCAATGAAATTTTGGCATCCGGATACAAAGCCACATAATCTTTCAATACTTGTGGTAGCCATGTCTGGCCAATGATTGATGCACAGGCAATCTTCAGCGTTCCATGGACTTTATCCTCAAGTGATGCAATCAACTCCAACGTTTCATCCCGTTTTGCTAAAGACTCTTTCGCATAGGCGATCACATGCTCACCGGCAGGCGTAGGTTCAAGCCCTTTCTGGGAACGAATGAACAACTGCATTCCCCATTCCTTTTCAATTGTTTGCAGTCGTTGAGAAAGCGCAGGCTGGGATAAATGTAATCGCTCCGATGCTTTTCGCATATTTCCTTCTTCCGCCAACGCTTTTATAATATCTAACTCAGTTGTCGACATGTTCATACACCTTTCCTCGAGGTATTCGTAAAATCAGCAGTAAACTAATCCATGCAAAAAAGGCAATTGCAATATAGACCCAATGCAACGAGTTTTCTAAACCGGTTTGCAAGCTTACAAGCTCTTTAATCGGTATCAACGATCGACTTTCTTCCGTCAGCAAGCTATTTACATTATCTACGGAATACGTTAACTTTTCTGCCGCAAAATACGTAAGCAGCGTACCATTCAAAATAGCACCGAAGACGGAAGCACCTATCGTATTCCCAAAGTTTTTCATGAACATATTTGCAGCTGTGGCAGAACCTCTTTGCGTTCGCGATACAGCACCTTGAATCGTCACGATAAACGATGTGTTCGTCAGCCCCATCCCAACCCCAATGAAGAAGCTCGAACACGCTGCCCAAATCGGACCTAAACCTGCATTCATGAAGACGAACATCATCGAGCCGACCACAAGGGATATACCGCCGGCAAACGATACGAGAAACGGTCCAAAACGAATGAGCAGATGCCCGGCTAAAGATGAGGCTAATGGCCAGCCGATAGACATCGCGGTCAATGCAAATCCAGCTATAATCGCCTTCTGTTCCATTACACCAGATACATACGTAGGTAAGTAGGATGAAATACCGATTAAAATAACGCCAGTTGTTAAGGAGACTAAATTCGCATACAAAATGATGGGATTCTTCCAGATACTAAACGATATGAGTGGATCCTTTGCCAACTGTTCTTGTCTAAAAAATAAAAAGAAAATGACAGCAGATACTGCTAACAACAGCAGACCGATTAAAGAGAACCGTCCAAAGGCTTGTCCACCTTCCACAAGCCAAACTAAAATTGATGACAAGGCGATCGTCAGCAAAACCGCTCCTCTATAATCAACCGATGCGTTGTGCGTCTCTTTTGGCTCATGCAAGAAAAAGAAAATGCCTGCCATGGCGAGAATTCCGAGCGGAACATTTACCCAAAAGACAAACTGCCAGTTCACGTATTGAACAAGCAAACCACCAATGACGGGACCGGAAACCGCAGAAATCCCCCAGACGCTTGATAAGTATCCTTGAATCTTTGCTCTCTCCTCGGTTGAGTATATATCTCCAACAATCGTCGTGGCAATAGGCATGACAGCCCCTGCTCCTATTCCTTGTACAAGGCGGTAAATGATCAATTGTTCCATCGAACCCGCAAAACCGCATAATATGGAGCCTATCAAAAAAATCGTCAATCCTACAAAGAATATAGGTTTCCTTCCAAAGACATCTGCTAATTTCCCATAAATCAATACGGTGACGGTACTCATTAATAAATACGAGGAAAATATCCAGCTATAACGTGAAAAACCGCCTAGCTCAGATGCGATAGTCGGCATGGCAGTTGTAACGATCGTCGCCTCAACAGCTCCGACAAACATTGCCAGCATCACTGCCGCAAGCACGAGCGGACGCTTTGTTTCCTTTTGCACTGAGCGCTCAACTCCATTCTAGATAGAAAAAGACTCCATAAGAGGAGCCTTGTTGTCATCTAACTATACAAACTATCAATTTATGCTTGAACATTATAAAGATATTTCTTAAACTCTTTCATAACTACTCGTCTAGTTAAAATACCTGCAAACGTCCCATCCTCTTCTGTCACGCATAAAAATGGATGATTAATCAACAGGTCCATCGCTCGTTGAAAACGTTCATTTACTCGAATCGTCGGAAGCGATGTTTCCATAATCTCATCTACCTTAATATTCTCTAATCGTTCATATTCAATACGTTCTAAACCTAAAATGGCATCTGTAATCATACCTATCCCGAGTAAGCCTTTTAAATGATACTGGTGATCAAGTACAGGGATGGCAGAATAACCTGTCTTCGTTAAAACGAGAAGAGCGTGTTCTGCGTTATTACCGATTTGCACATGAGCAACTTTTTCTGAAGAAATTATTTGGTCAGCAATCGGCGCAAAGAGAAACTCTTTATTATTTATAGAAACCATACGTAATCGCTCCTTCTGTTCGTCAAATCGTTAAACTATCAATGAAAAAGTAAAAGTATCCGCTTCCATTCCATCATACCACAAATAGCCTTTTTTCACCTCAAAAGATGAATTGTTTCCAAAAACAAAAACCTCTTCCTTCATTAGGAAGAGGCCCAATAATAAAAAATTACAAACAAGGCAAAGAAAGTGGCGATAAGTATGATCCAGAGTATCGGATTAATCGTATAAGGATGCTCTGCTACCGTCTCAGGAATTTGATCTTTTTCATTCAATTGCAGCGAACGACTCGATTTTCTGACTGCAGCCAAACAAATCCACAGCATAATAGCACTCACAAAAATCATGGGCCATAGCCATATATCCCACATAATCCATCACTCCTTTTGCACATCCATTACAATAAAGTTTGTGCAGAAGGCAGAAATTTATGTGTCTCTTTACACATTACTGATGAATTTCTAAATAGTCTCGTTCAATGACTTCTGATGGCACAGCCTTACTGTATAGAAATCCTTGCGCAATCCGGCATTTGGATTCCTTCAAAATTTCAGCCTGTGAAACGGTTTCAATTCCTTCAGCAATCACATTCATACCTAAGCTATGTGCTAAATTAATGATCGTTTTGGCAATTGCTTCATTTTTGGCATCCATTTCGATATCTTGTATAAAAGAACGGTCTATTTTAATTATATCGATCGGATATTTTTTTAAGTAACTCAATGAAGAATAACCCGTTCCAAAGTCATCAACGGAAATAGTAAAGCCCATCTCTTTAAGTTGTCGTAAAGACTTTAACGTTTCATCCGGCCTCATGAGCGCACTCTCTGTTATTTCAATTTCAATACAATTCGTCTGTAATTCGTATTTACGTACGGTATCAAACAGTTTAACGCAAAAATTTTCTGATCTGAACTGACTTGGTGAAATATTGATCGCAACTTTCACAGGTTTATACTGTTTTTTCTGCCACTCTTTCAAATGCTGGCACACTTGATCGATAACCCAGTCCCCAATTACATGAATAATACCGGAAGCTTCAGCAAGTGGAATGAAGTCGGCTGGAGAAACCTCACCAAACTTGCGATTATTCCAACGCAGTAAGGCTTCAAAGCTTGTGGACGTCCCCGTTTCTAATTCCACTTGCGGCTGAAAACAAACTTTCAATTCATCAAACTCAATTGCCCGCCGTAAGTGAGATTCCATCAACGCTTCATTTGTAAACGTTGCCTTCATATCCTCTTCAAAATATCGAAAATGAGCACGGCCTCGTTGTTTTGTGACGGACAAAGCTTGCTTGGACTTTTCCGTCAGCTCATCAATGGTATTTCCGTGTTCAGGAAACGTAGAAATCCCTATAGAAATAGATAAATAATATTCTTGGCCGTTAAACAGAAAAGGCTTTTTAAAAGAACATAACACTTCATTACAAATTCGCTCCGTTTGGGCGAAGCTGTATTCCTGAACGAGAAAAATAAACTCATCTCCACTATTACGATAAACTTTCTCACCCGCTGTACAAATCTTTCTTAAACGCTCAGCAACCATCCTTAAGATTTGGTTGCCTGCCATATAGCCTAGTGACTCCACTACCACTTTAAAACGATCAATACCTAAATGAATAATGCGGAGTTTCCCCTTTTCATTCACAGCCTGAAGTGAATCTTGGGCGAAATGAATTTTCAACATTCGGCGGTTCCACAGTCCTGTCAAGTGATCATGGTATGAAAGATAATACCTTTTAGAATTACTGATCAAATAGTTCGGTAATTCCTTTAAGATGACTTGTGTCTCCAGATGCTCTCCCTTCACTACAACAGGTAGTGCTTTTAGCGAAACCAGCAATTCATGGCCTTTTTGATGCATTAGCTCGATGTGCGGCAATTCAAATGTCTTTCCAAGTTTCACGTAAGACCATAACTGCCTGAAACTTAGCTGATCTACTTCACTTACAAGCTGATGAAACGGCTTGCCGATCAATTGTTTCGGCTTATAATTAAGTAGTTTTTTTATCATAGGGTTGCAAAATGTAATTTGTCCTTGTCCATTTAATGTAAGCAGTGCGTCTGAATTGGAAAATAGAAGGGATTGATATTTTTCTTTCCATAGCTGATTGGCATTCCGGGAGACAGAATTCTGAAATTCCAAGAGAAGTAAAAAACCTTTAGAGGAATCAGCTAACTCCTTCATAGTCACTTTCAATGGCTCTTGTCCGATAATAGAAATCTGGCATGAACCTAGAGTAGCAGCTTTTTCTACTATAGCTTCTCGGATTGCTGACCAATATAGACCAAAAAACTGCTCAGGCGAATGTTTACTCGATGAAAAGAATGATGTAGAACTTTCATTTGTATACAAAATCTTCATATGTTGATTGGAGCTTACATCTAAGATGACGACCATAGTAGAGTGAGCTTGCGGCTCTTCCTTTTGAAGAAAATGATCAAATGGTTCTTCATTGTTCATTTTGAGACGCTTCCTTTCGTTTACAAATTCTATTGTGCACTTTTAATTATTTTTAATACTTAAGATACAGTTAGATTCACCTTTATCAATAAGTATACAGCTATTTAATCTGCTATAAAAGACTAGATACCTAGATTATACTTCCCTTTGTGACTATTCACGTAACGTTTCCTAAAGACAAGTTAATTGAATAGAAAAAGAAGCAAAGGGACTAGAACGCCCCTATGCTTCATTACTTAATCGATATATTGTTTAATCAGGACTTGAGTACCTTTTTCTCCGTATCCTTGATCCAGCAATTCTATATACATTTTGCGCGCAAGCTTCAGGCCCGGTAACTCTAAATTCAATCTTTCCGTCTCCTGTAACGCAATATTTAAATCTTTCACAAAGTGCTTCACAAAAAAACCAGGCTCGTAGTCTTCTTCAATGATTCGCGGACCGAGAGCCGATAAACTCCACGAACCGGCGGCACCAGAAGCTACCGACTGCAGCATAGTATCTGGATCCAGTCCTGATTTCATAGCATAAGCGAGTGCTTCACACGCACCAATCATATTTCCTGCCACTGTAATTTGATTGCACATTTTGGCATGTTGCCCCGCTCCTGCATCGCCTTGATAGACAATTTGCTTTCCAAAAACAGAAAGTATCGGCAACAAACGATCATATAGCGCTTTTTTACCGCCACACATAATAGAGAGAGTGCCATTTTGTGCGCCTATATCGCCGCCGGAAACGGGTGCATCGAGAGAGTGCATCTGCAGCGACTCTGCTTTTCGAGCTATAGCAATAGCCAACTCCGGGCTCGATGTTGTCATATCGACTACCGTTTGAGAAGGACGACCATTCGCAAAGATGCCGTTCTCTGACAGATAAACCTCTTCCACATCTGCCGGCATGCCAATCATCGTAAAGATAATATCTGCTTCACGCACAGCTTCTCCTACAGAGTCTGCCCACCGCACGCCAAGCTCAACCAAAGGATCCGCTTTAGACTTCGTCCTTGTATACACCGTTACATCGTAGGATGCGTTTACTAAATGTTTTACAATACTCGCACCCATCACACCGGTCCCAATAAATGCTATCTTTTCATTTTTCATTTAATCACTCCTTACAATACATTTATATATTCCATCGTATAGGAGTCAGAATTTATTTACAATAAAGGATACAAAAAAAGAGGACCAATCTTATAAATAAGATTGATCCACAAAAGGGGGAAATGAGAATGTTGCTGTGTTCAATTATATTATGCCCCCTTTTCGTATATATAAACATAAATTACAAATTTTTTTCAAAACTTTTTTCTTTTTGTCTTTCATATTCATTTATCAGTAAGTCCAGCTCACGACTCAGAATAATTGTACGCTCAGAATGCATCCCCTCATGTTGAGCGACTTCTATTAACTGGTTTCTAAGACATTCGATTTGAATTTCAAAGTTACAGTTCAAACACTACACCTTCCATCATAATAGGCTACTTTTTATATTATACTAAAAGCATGAATAATTAGCTCTATGAAGTTGTCGACACTTTCCGACAACTTTATCTTTATTCAGCGGAAGACTCTACCTGTATAGATGATGAAATTAATGCCGTTTTATTTCCTGTTCATTGGTTGTTCAAATGCTCGCTGAACAACAGAAGTACGCAGGCTAAGATCGCCCAATGCCCGCATGATCTACTTCCTGTAGACTTAAGCACAAATCAAAATCTGGACGCAATTACGCCGAGACGTAATTGAACTTTCTTTTTATCGACTTCTTAGAAGATAACCCTTTACCTTTTGTAAGTTTTCAGGCAAACTAGAAAGTAATTCTCAGGAATAGATTTGTACCACTCTACCATAACTAGAGTAATTCATGAAGATAGAAAGGAAGTTGTATGATGACGATTGCAGAAGTCGGGGATATTATTGAATTCAAAGATGGTTTACAAGGGATTGTGGAGAAAGTCAATGAAAACTCTGTTATTGTGGATTTGACATATATGGAGGATTTCGATGAGTTGGAGATGGAGGAAAAAACCGTTATCAACCATAAACGCTACAAAATTATCCATAGTGCGGCAGAATGAAACCTTCTTCTCGCCTATCCGTCCAATTAGTAGAATCGTAAATAGAGGAGTGAATCGATATGAACAACAAATGGCGCATTATTTTCGCTTCATTTGCAGCATCCTTACTGCTCGCAGCTTGCGGAACATCTGATTCAGATGACAATCCTTCATCAACTGACGGCACGAATGGAAGTGCAGTGGAAACACCTGCTGACGAGCCTGAAACGGACATTGAGGAAGACGTTGACAGTGCAACTGCAGAGGGAGATGAAGCAGACAGCACAGAAGAAGAAGACTTGCTTAAAGACGCAGTCGAAACAAAAAGTGATGCTCAAGACTATTCGGTTATGGTGATGCCAGGATATACATTAACAAGTGAAGAGCCTGGAAGAGATAGCTTATATGTAGACGAAGACAGCGAAACGTTTATGCGAATTGAAACGACAGCGAAAGACGAAGAAGCTTTCAGTTTCGATGAATGGTATGAAAACATGGAAGAATTATTAGCTGCGTCAACAGATGGGGCTGAGCCGACTGAATTAACAGACGAAGCAGAACTTCCTCAAGGTGAAGGCATTACGAACGTAAAAGGAGCCGAAGCTAAATCCGATGAAGGATACTTCAAAGGCTTTGTGATGGAACGTGAGGACAAGTTAGTACGCGTGACAATTTATGCTACAGAAGACAATGAGCATATTAAAGAATTCACAGAAATGGCTTCAACGATCAAGTAATCTCTATCTATATAGAAGGCCGACCCGCTATATACAGCAGATCGGCCTTCTTTTTGTTTAAAATTTAAAGTCCTGTTCAGGTGCCAACGACAGACACTCGCGGAAATGTCAATTTAAAGACAGACCCTACGCCTTCCTCACTGCTAACGGCTATGCTACCACCATATTCAGTGACCGTTTTCTTGACAAATGGAAGACCAAGTCCCGTGCCGCCTGCTTTACCAGAAACAAACGGCAAGAAAATCTTTTCCATCATCTCTTCGCTCATACCAGTGCCTGTATCTGAAATTAGAATGTCTACATTTTGCTGTTCTCCTTCACAAACATGAACAGTCAGCGTCCCTTTTGGCCCCATTGCTTCCATCGCGTTTTTAAGAAGATTTACCAAAATCTGCTTGACGCGATTCGGATTTGCTTTAATTAAAATGGGTTCCGTGATAAAATTTTCATTAAATAAGTTTATTTGGTCAAGTAAGGCTTTCGGCTGTAATAATAACAATACTTCTTCCATTAGGACAGTAAGTGAAAATACTGTAACTTCATCGACACGAGGTTTGGAAAGAGCGAGCATTTCATTTAAAATTTCGTTCATCCGCTTTACTTCGCCTTGAATCACAGTTACATACTTATGGGCACTTCCTGTTACCTCATGTTCCAATAACTGAAGAAAACCGTGTAATGTAGTCATGGGGTTTCGGACTTCATGTGCTATACTAGCCGCAATTTCACCTGTCGTGGACAGTTGGTCGGAGTGTGCAAGCAATTGAAGCATATGTTCCTGTTCTGTCATATCTAGGACTCGCAAAATAAACATCTCGGTAGCTGAGTCGACTTCCAAGAGAAGGTTGAAGTATTGTATATCACCATTTTTCTGGTAGGACAATTTCCTTTGAGCAACACCTTCATTTTTCGCCTGAACTACGTATTCCGTATAACAAAATTCTTCATCGTGGTGGAAGTTTTCTAGGAAGCTCTTGAGGTGTATAGAAGTCCCGCGAGTTGGATCGAAGAAGGTCTTATTGAATTCCTCATTCAAGGACACAAAGAATCCCCATTCATTAACTAATGCCATCGGGATCTTAGCTGTCTGAAAGGCACTTTCGTATAATTGACTTAAGGTTTTCGTCTGTTCATCCATTTTTATCGTAATAATAGCCTTTTCACTACGAGGCTGGTATATAATATAGCATGAGACATGTTTATCGCAGTCATCTTTTAGACATCCCTTTACACGTTCCTGTACAGTAATTTGTTGAAAGCTAGAGTGCACTAGGATGTTTTCAATTTGAACGAGTAGTCGTTCGTCGAAAATTTCTGATATATATTTCGGTAAGTCATTTTCTTTCACTAATGATTTAAAAGCTTTTGTCATACCCAATATTTCACCATTGTGATTAATAATTATTTTAAAAAGAGAACTTTCGAGAAATTTATTGATATCTGTTGATTTCAATACCATAAACATGCCTCCCTCTTTTATTTCAAAGTGTAACTTGATAAGTTTGCTAATCTCTATTTTGAAAATTTGAAATATAATCCTTTGAATTCTCATTATGTCATATTTTTGGAACGCTTTACATAGGACCATAGTCTCTTTTAATTACCTAAAGTATACCAATATTTTTTCGTATAGGAGTATAATCATGAAAATTGTTTTATCTACTTTAAATGCTAAATACATACACACTAACATTGCAATCCGCTATCTTAAGGCATACGCAGAGCCAGAATACCCATGTACTTTGGCGGAATTCACCATCCATGACCCAACACTCTCGATCGTCTCTGAACTTTATCAACATTCCCCTGATGTTGTCGGTTTCAGTGTTTACATTTGGAACATTGAAGAAACTATCAAAGTCATTCGATTGCTTAAATTGACGAGTCCCGAAACTATTATCGTTTGTGGTGGGCCAGAAGTGACCTATGATTATGATCAATGGCTTGAACGCGTGCCAGAGATTGATTTTATCGTCATTGGCGAAGGCGAGCGGACATTTAAGGATTTACTACAAGCGATTAACGGGAAAACTGAATTATCGAGCGTGCAAGGGATCGCCTATCGCCAAGATGAACAGTTGAAGATTACAGCGCCTGGACCAAAATTGGATTTGCGGACACTGCAATCCCCTTTTCGTTTTGTTGAGGATTTGCCTCATCTTAGAAATCGAGTGATGTACATCGAAACGAGCCGTGGCTGCCCTTTTTCTTGCCAATTCTGTCTTTCTTCAATCGAAGTGGGCGTCCGCTATTTTAACCGGGAAGCAATCAAAGAAGATATTCGATATTTGATGAAACACGGTGCCAAGACGATAAAGTTTGTCGATCGTACGTTCAATATCAGCCGTAGTTATGCGATGGAAATGTTCCAATTTTTAATTGACGAACATGTTCCAGGCACTGTCTTTCAATTTGAGATCACGGGCGATATCATGCGGCCGGAAGTCATTGAATTTTTAAACGAAAATGCACCCGCAGGACTATTCCGTTTTGAAATCGGTGTCCAATCAACAAATGATCTGACGAATGAACTAGTTCAAAGAAGACAAAATTTCAGTAAGCTTTCTCGTACCGTTACCATGGTCAAGGAAGGCGGAAAAATTGCGCAGCATCTAGATTTAATCGCTGGATTGCCTGAAGAAGATTACGATTCTTTCCGCGATACTTTCAATGAAGTATTTGCTTTACGACCAGAAGAGCTGCAATTAGGTTTCTTAAAATTACTGCGGGGTACTGGTCTGCGAATTCAAGCAGAACAATACGGTTATCGTTTCATCGACACAGCTCCTTATGAAATCGTATCAAATAATGTGTTGTCCTTTGATGATATGCTGAAGATTAAACAAACAGAAGACATTCTCGAAAAATATTGGAATTCAGGTCGATTTATACACTCTATGGAATATATCGTTACCGAATTGGTCGATACACCTTTCGACTTCTTTCAGCTATTCGGCGCTTTTTGGGAAAACCAAGGGTGGTCAAGAATCGGCCATCAGTTTGAAGATTTGTTCACACGTTTGGAACAATTTTTAAAAGAAGTTTTGAAGGTTGATACAGAAATCGCACGAAGTCTGTTAAAAATTGATTATCTGGCACATCAGAAATTCCTCCCTAGAAAAATATGGTGGGGCCCTTCTACTTTACAGGAAGAACAATTGAGGGAGATCAATCAGTTTTTGGTTCGCTCCCCACATCTACTCGGCGAGAGGTTTGTAGCACTCGGCCATACTGATCGAACGATCCGGAAACAAGTTTTCATCACAGATACTGCTGCCAAGTTGGAAGAAGATCTCACTGTGAAAAAAGATCGCGGGTATCTCATTTTCCAATATAGTCCGAGTCAAGAAGCACAATACTTCCACCTCTCTGACCAAGTTTTAGAGAATTTGAAGGAACAGAAGCATTAAAATAAGCAGGCTGAGAAAATGACCATATTTTCTCAGCCTGCTTTTATTTACGTAATCATTATCCGATAATCACACGTTCTTTTGGATAATGATAAGGTGTTTTATTCGTTTTACCGCCTATTGTATAAAGAAATGAAATCAATCCTACGCGCCCGATAAACATCAAAACCATAATGATGAGTTTCCCAGCTACAGACAGATCCGATGTAATTCCAAGCGACATTCCGCAGGTCCCGAATGCTGATGTAATTTCGAATAGTAAAGAAACGACCGGGACGCCTGGCTCCGTAAGCAACAAAAGGAGCAATGCCGTCATGACCATAACACAAGCTACGAGAATGACCGCATATGAACGAAACACATCAACCAATTTAATTTGCCGTTTAAAAATGTGGATGACATCGTTCCCTTTGGCAAAATTGATCAGGAATAATATCGCTATGGCAAATGTGGTTGTACGGATCCCTCCTCCAACCGAACTGGGTGAAGCCCCGATAAACATTAAGGAACTGACGAATATGTCGGTTGCATCGCTGAAGTTTGTAACGTCATACGTCGTAAGACCGGCTGATCTCGCTGAAACCGAGTGGAACAATGCCGTGAAAAATTGCTCATGCCACCTCATCCCTTTGAATGAATGAAATGATTCTAAAAGCCAAATCATCAAGGTACCGAAAACTAATAACAAGCCAAAGGTAGAAGTCGTGATCTTCGTAAATAAGGAGAAACGGAAATGAGGTACTTTTTTCGAAAAGTAACTTTTCACCTCAATTAGAACAGGAAACCCGATAGCTCCTAAAATAATTAAAACCATTAATATTAATTGAATAAAGTAGTCATTAAAATAAGGCTTCATGGAAGAACCGGTAATATCAAAACCTGCATTCGTAGTGGCAGAGACCGCCATGAACATCCCATTTAATAAGGCTTCACTGAACGAGTCGTAAAAACGAGAGATATAAAGTGTCAAAATCGCCCCGCCAATCAATTCGATTGCGACTATGATTTGAATAATTTGGCGAATGAGCTGCACAACACCCGCTAATGTATATTGATTCGTGTCGACCATGATCAGCTGACGTTCTCTCATTCCAATTCTTTTTTTTACGAGCAACCAAAAAAACGTACCAATTGACATAATGCCGATACCTCCTAGCTGGAGGACCAACATGAGCATACACAAGCCAAAAACCGAGTAGGTTTCTCCGATGTTTATTGATGATAACCCTGTAACACTTACCGCACTTACAGCTGTAAATAAGCTGTCGATAAATGCTACATGGACGCCTGGCTTATAGACACCTGGTAAGTTCAGCAGCAGGAAAGAAGAAGCAATTGCTAAAAAGTAATAGAATACGATGATTTGTGCTGGAGTGAATTTATGTAAAACTTCTCGGGAAAGCTTCATCTTTTTCAAATTCCTTTCATAACAGAAACTTTATTTTCCTACTTTATCAAATGCTTTGCTGAAAAGATAGCGTTACAAAGAACTTTACACTCTTTTAATAACCTTAAACCAACTAATCAATTACGCTTCGGTATAATTGTGTCTAGATTTTGAATTGTGCTTAGGTCTGCGTGACGCAGTCAGTTAACCTTTAACACCATCAAAATATGTGACATCCGTCCGAGGCTATCTCTTTGTTCAGCAAGCATTTGAACACCCGTTGTACTGGAAGTAAAACAGCTTTCATTTTATCACCATATAGATGAGAGCCTTCTGCTGAATAAAGATAAAATGCAACTCCTTCTAAATATTAGAAGGAGTTGCATTTAGTTTACCCTTTCAACCGTTGTTTCACTACGGCTAACAAATAGCCGCCAACTGCCAATATCAACAGTATGATCCAGAATGTTGTTTTCCACAACGTCGAGTGCGGGAATGTCTCAGGAATAATTTGAAGCGCTGGATGTGCCAATGTCAGCACGACGAGTTTCACACCTACCCAGCCTACTATTAAGAATGCCGCAGTTTCGAGTGTCGGATATTTCTCCAGCAAAACGACAAACTGTCTAGCTGCGAAACGGATCATAATCAAACCAATCATACCGCCAAGTAACATGACAACGAACTGTCCACCATTGATTCCACCGACATGGAAATCACCCAATTCTGGCAATGTCACAGCGAGCGCCACTGCCGCCAACATAGAGTCCAAAGCAAACGCAATGTCCGCTAATTCTACTTTCAAAACCGTCATCCAAAAACCAGATTGTTTTCTCGGTTTTTTATTCGGATTATCTTTTTGCGAGTGCGTGAGCTTGTCATATATATTCTTACCTGAAATGATTAATAAGTATGCTGCCCCTAACGCTTGGATCTGCCAAATGTTCACCAAAAATGTAATCATGAATAAAGCTGTGAATCGGAAGACAAACGCTCCAACCAAGCCGTAAAATAATGCTTTCTTCTGCTGTGGTTTCGGCAAATGTTTGACCATTACCGCCATCACTACTGCATTGTCCGTCGCCAATAGCCCTTCTAGTACGATCAGTACGACAAGAACCCATGCGTATTCTAATAAAATCGCGTCCAACAAAATTCCTCCTTGTTTTATACAATATAAAAAGACCCTCACCTAATAAAAGGCAAAGGTCTCGCTAAGTCAGAATTTTGTATGTTCAAAATCCAGCTATCATAACCGATGGCAGTTTAGACAGCCACGTATTGACGATTATGAAATAGGTTTCCCTATAGCTACTCCCCTTTGACATTGCGTCAAAGTTATTAAGTTATTGGATACTTTTAAAGTATTATAACATAATAACTTCGCTTTGCAAATCGTTTAGGTGTTGTCTGTGAAACTATATAATTTTTAAATTATTTTAGCAGGTTGAACGAGCTAAGGGCTAACTTTTTATTGTTTCGTCGCTCGATTTTAGGTAAGTCCTAAATAGGTACAGGGTAGTACATTTACGCCGCTTCGCCGCTGGGGGATTGCCTCCCGCCGTGAGCCAACTAGCAAAGACCGCTAGCTGTCTCACGGCTACGGCGGACCCCGCAGTTGCGGCTTCGCTGGTGTAGTTAAGATAGTGGGTACTGTGTT
>NZ_FUYJ01000007.1:0-195651 GCF_900167515.1 Sporosarcina newyorkensis
CATCGTGGTCTTGGTAGGCCGTTACCCCACCAACTAACTAATGCGCCGCGGGCCCATCTCACAGTGACAGCCGAAACCGTCTTTCAACATCTCTTCATGCGAATAAATGGATTATTCGGTATTAGCCCCGGTTTCCCGGAGTTATCCCCATCTGTAAGGTAGGTTGCCCACGTGTTACTCACCCGTCCGCCGCTAATCTTTAGGAGCAAGCTCCCAAAGATTCGCTCGACTTGCATGTATTAGGCACGCCGCCAGCGTTCGTCCTGAGCCAGGATCAAACTCTCCATAAAAGAGAAATTCGAGTTAGCTCGATTTCTTGCTGGCATCATTTAAGATACTCATTTTGTTTATGTCATCGACAGAGTCGATGCACAAACGTTTATTTCGTTAACGTTTTGCTGTTCAGTTTTCAAGGTTCATTTGGTTAAATAATATGGAGCGGGTGAAGGGAATCGAACCCTCATCATCAGCTTGGAAGGCTGAGGTTTTACCACTAAACTACACCCGCATATAAATTGTAATGAATAGCATGTTTGGTGCGGTAAAGAGGACTTGAACCTCCACGGGGTTAACCCCCACTAGGCCCTCAACCTAGCGCGTCTGCCATTCCGCCACTACCGCTCTGTTTTAGCGACAAACTCTATTATACATGATCGAAATGATAAGTCAACAACTTTTTTTGAAAAAGTGGTGAGCCATACAGGATTCGAACCTGTGACCCTCTGATTAAAAGTCAGATGCTCTACCAACTGAGCTAATGGCTCGTTTTGAAAGTAAAAAACGAGATGTTCCAAATACCATACTTGATCCTTATAACACTTTAAAAAGTGATGTTATAAAAATGGCTGGGGTAGCTGGATTCGAACCAACGAATGACGGAGTCAAAGTCCGTTGCCTTACCGCTTGGCTATACCCCACTACTGATAAACTGTTCGTCAGACTTCTAGGCATTCGTTTAATTTTACTAAAGTGACCCCTACGGGATTCGAACCCGTGTTACCGCCGTGAAAGGGCGGTGTCTTAACCGCTTGACCAAGGGGCCTTAGTTATATTGTCCGGTAAACTAATGTGCGATTTGTTCCGCATGTCTCAGTCGACTTTTCCTATTATAGACAGGGTCATCAAATTCGTCAACCTTTTTTATCAATCTTTTTAAAAAAACTTTCATTATTCTTCTAGAACCTTGATTTAACAAGCTTTCACTTTAAATTTTTTTGTTTTATTTTGTATAGCCTCTATCCCGATTCTAAGATCCTTCTGAAAACATTTCACTTTAACAATACTTGCTTGTGGGTCAAAAAAACTTTTTATTCATTCTTGGAAAACGCTATTACGATGAGAATATATAATATAAGACTGGTATGGTCCTACGAGACTTTAGCGCGTCTCACTGAGTTCATTGCCAATATTTACGAGTAAAGGCTGCCATATAAAAGACATTTCAGTTTTTCATGACAGCCCTTTTCTTTATTTATACTACTTTGACGATCTTCCCCGCACATTTTCCGCAACGATATTTACGGCAATCCATTCGTCTTCGTCTTTGATAGTTGCACCCACAGGCAGTACAACGATAATGGTGGACGACCGTACTTTTCGTTCTTCGCTCTGCAAGCGGCTTACAATGACGTGGCGAATTTGTCTGTCGTAACAGTTTTTTAAAATCGGTATCCCCATGTTTATATCCTTTACCTTCTAAATGAAGATGGTAATGGCATAGTTCATGTTTGATGATTCCAACCAATTCATCCTCGTCGTAAAGTTGGACAACAAGTGGATTAATCTCAATATAATGATTGGATAGCTTATAGCGTCCTCCTGTTGTACGCAACCTTTTATTAAAGATTGCTTGATGGATGAAAGGTTTATAGAAGACGTCGAGTGAGATTTGCTCGACTAGTTGTTGTAGTTGTTCATCCGACATACTCATATTCTCCCTTACTTAGATAAAGGCAGCATGGATAAAGCAATACGTCCCTTTTGTCGATCAACTGAATCGATCCACACTGTCACAATGTCACCGGAGGCTACGACGTCTAATGGGTGTTTGACGAATCCTTTTTTCATCTTCGATATGTGAACCAGACCGTCTTCGGAAACACCAATATCAACAAAGGCACCAAAATCCACGACATTTCGGACAGTCCCTTGCATTTCCATTCCTTCGTGCAGATCTTTAATATCCAAAACATCCGCTTTCAGTAATGGTTGTGGATAGTCGTCACGAGGGTCACGGTTGGGGCGTTGCATCGTTTCGATAATGTCCTTAAGCGTGATCTCTCCAACCTCTAGCTGTCTAGCCAGTTGTGCAATGTCGACTTTCCCCAAAGCCTCTGTCGCTTCACTCGTTCCCAATTGAGTTTTATCCAGCGCTACTTCTTTCAAAACGGATTCTGCAATTTTATAGCTTTCCGGGTGAATCCCTGTTGTATCAAAAGGTTCTTTGGATTCTGGTATGCGCAGGAAGCCGATTGCTTGCTCATATGTTTTGGAACCTAATCTTGGAATCTTCTTTAAGTCTGTTCGCTTTTTGAATTTACCTGCTTCTTCCCTTGCTTTGACGATGTTTTCAGCTACAGTTTTTGAAAGCCCTGAAACATATTGCAAAAGTGAAGAAGAGGCGGTGTTGACATTGACACCTACCTGGTTTACTGCCGTTTCTACGACAAAGGACAAGGACTCCGACAGATTCTTTTTTGCCACGTCATGCTGATATTGCCCCACACCTATTGACTCAGGATCAATTTTGACGAGTTCTGACAGCGGATCTTGCAAACGACGTGCAATCGATACAGCGCTACGCTGTTCGACTTGGAGATCAGGGAACTCTTCCCTTGCTTGCGGTGACGCCGAATAGACACTGGCACCTGCCTCGTTTACTATCACGTAGGAAACTGGCTCTTCAGCTTCTTTAATTAGTTCGACAATGAATTTCTCGGTTTCTCTTGAAGCTGTTCCATTGCCGATTGCAATGATCGAAATCGGATATTTCTTCAATAAATCCATTATTACTTTTTTCGATGCCTCTTTTTGCGGTTTGGGCGGATGTGGATATATCACGGAGATATCATGAAGCTTACCCGTCTCATCTACGACCGCCAACTTACACCCTGTACGGAAAGCAGGGTCCACGCCGAGAACTGTTCTGCCTTTTAAGGGAGCTTGCAGTAAAAGGCTCCGAAGATTTTCGGAAAACACATGAATCGCCTGCGCTTCGGCTTTTTCAGTCAACGCTGTTCGTACTTCCCTTTCAATAGAAGGAGCGATTAACCGCTTGAATGAATCTTCCAATGCGTTCTTTATATAAGATGCAGATGGCGAACCTGTTTGTTTGAGGTACGCCCGCTCCAGATCTCCGACAATCCGATCAGCCGGAAAACCTACACCGACACGCAGTACATCTTCCTTTTCTCCACGATTGATAGCAAGCACTCTGTGAGGAACAATTTTATTCAACGGTTCTTCGTAATCATAATAATTTTCGAAAACTTTCCGCTCATCTTCCGCACCTTTTTTCAAAGCAGCCGTCAAGCGTCCTGCAGACCACGTAGTTTTACGGATACGTTCCCGCATTGTGGCGTCTTCAGAAACTCTTTCCGCAATAATGAATTTAGCACCTTCAAGAGCATCTTCGATTGTGTGAACCTCTTTTTCCGTGTTCACGTACACAGCAGCTGACTTTTCGATACTACTGTTTGTTTGTTGCATCATCTCATCAGCCAGCGGTTCTAAACCGCTTTCGATAGCGATCATCGCCTTCGTTCGACGTTTTTGCTTGTATGGACGATATAAGTCTTCAATTCGCTGCAATACAGTCGCCCGCTCAATATCGGCCTTTAATTGATCGTTCAGCTTTCCTTGCTCTTCGATCAAACGAAGTACTTCCTCTTTTCGTTGTTCCAATGATTTTACATAGTGATAAGAGTCTTCAATCTCTTTTATCTGCACTTCATCTAATGAACCTGTCGCTTCTTTACGGTAACGCGCAATAAAAGGTACTGTGTTGCCTTCTTCCAATAGCGCGATAACACTTGCAGTTTGACGTTTGCCAATGCCTGCTCGGCTCGCGGTTGCTTCCATAAGATCTATTGACAATTCAACCACCCCTTCTTCTTTCCATATAATAGCATAGGTCGAATTCAGATTCCTGCCTTACCTATCTGATAAGTACATACAAAAAAACCCACTTCAAATTAATGAAGCAGGCTTGCCGCGATGAATGTCGCATCATCATTCGAATCGATTGTACTTTCAATTTTTCTGTACAATTGATAGGATGTGGTGTTCTCTTGTAAATACTTTTTAGGGCTACGCAAGCTCACGCCATCTGAATGTAAGAAAAATCGATCATTCTTATGATATGGATAGCGTTGCGTACGAAGTGATTGCGGACGTCCTGACAGGTAGCCCATGACAGGCAACGGATAAATCATCTGACCATTTGACTGTAGGATATATAGACGGATATTACCAACACAACTGTACTCCAAAGTTTGCTGGGTAAAATAAACTTTTACAATTCCGACCGCTGCGCCACGTTTGTGGAACATTAATTTATTGCAACGTAGCAACAAATCGTCAGGTGATTCATGATGGTACTCTTCCAATACGTTCGGTATCACTTCGGCGGATTCCTTAGCGTCTGTTCCGCTTCCTAAACCGTCTGCGATTGCACAAATGAAATAATCTTCTTCTGAATGAATGTAGTATGCATCCCCAGAATCCTTATTTCCCTTTTTCGACTGTTGGTATATATATGCCTCTACATATTCATTCTCGAAAGTTTTCACTACTTCGCACCACCACTTGTTAGTATTACTTCTTGCAGTTTCTTAATTGCTTTTCTTTGCAGTCTAGATACATGCATTTGAGAGATATTCAGTAATTCCCCAGCTTCTTTCTGACTCATCTGGTCAATATATGTATACTGGATAATTTGGCGCTCACGTTCGCTCAATACACTTAATGCATCTAAGACCAGCATTCGTTGGTCTGTCTTTTCAAATCCACCGTCTGTTTCACCTATAATATCAAGCAGCGTAATTGTGCCACCTTCTGAATCCGCATCCAGCGTATGGTCAATGGATAACGCTTGATAGCTTCTGCCCATCTCCATTGCTTCCAATACAAGTTCTTCGTCAGTGTCAAGATACTCTGCTATTTCGTATACCATAGGCGAGCGTTGAAACTCTGTTGTCAGCGTCTCAACAGCCGCTTTAATTTTAGGGCCCAATTCTTTTATACGTCGCGGTACATGGACAGCCCATGTCTTATCGCGAAGGAAACGCTTGATTTCGCCTATAATTGTTGGTACGGCAAATGCTTCGAAACTTCTTCCTTGCTCAGGATCATAGCGACGAATCGCACCTAATAACCCGAGCATACCTGCCTGCACGATGTCTTCGTGATGTGATTGGCCACGGGAATATTTTCGGGCAATCGAATGAACCAAACGCTCGTAATGCAAGACTAACTGCGTTTGGGCGTCGTCATCTTGTGTCTCTTGATATTCATGTATCCACTGGATTACTTGTTCCTTTGTCTCATTGTCACGAGAAGACCGTTGGTTTGACATGTCCTTCTCCTCGCTCTCTGCCCAAGTATTTGGTCATGAAGACGATGACACCCTCCCCATGATCAATCTTCACTTCATCCATTAATGCTTCCATCAAGTAAAGGCCTAATCCTCCTTCCCTTAATGGCGATTCCTCGTTCCAGTCTTGGTATGGACCAATCTTCTTCTTCGTTTCTTCAAAATCGAAGCTTCTGCCATGATCTGTCACGACAATTTCTAATCGGTCCTCATAAAGGGCACAGCCTAAAATCACTTCACCTACTTTCTCGTCATTGTAGGCGTGCTGCACTGCGTTCGTCACAGCTTCACTTGCAGCGATTTTCAAATCCTCGATCTCGTCGTATGTAAATCCTAGACGGCTCGCCAAGCCTGAAATCGCCAATCGAGCTACCCCAACATATTGTGGTTTCGCCGGAACTTTCACTTCAATATAATCAAACGCTTGCATCATCTTCGCCACCTTCTATCTGTTCTATCTCCATAATTTCATTCAACCCTGTGATTTCGAATAATCGATAGAGGCGCTGATTCAATCCTTTGATCACCAGTTTAGCGTTATGTGCTTTAATCTCTTTATAGAAGCCGACGAAAACGCCTAATCCTGTACTATCCATGTAATTGACCTCAGATAAGTCCAGCTCAACTTCCATTCCTTCTGCCTGCTCCAGCTTTGCCAAATGTTCCTTCAACTTTGGTGCCGTATATATATCAATCTCACCAATAATCTTAAATTTATGAACTAAATCTTTGTCTACTTGCTCAACTTGTAAATTCATTTCGCCACCCCGATCGGTTTCTCTATTTTTCCAATTTATGCGCATCATCATTTCGATATTTGCACACATCTTGTAATATACCCGCTTTCCAAACTTCAAAACATTTATTTTGTTTTTTTCAAAATAACCAGTGTAAAGTCATCATGCAACTGGTAGTCTTGCATTCTAGAAAGTTCATTAAATAAATAGTCGACCATCGCTTGTGCATTTTCGGACTTCACTTGACACAGTAAGTTTTCGATAAAATCCATTTCAATGAATCCATTTTCCGTTCGAGTTTCACTTACACCATCCGTCATTATAACGACAAAATCATTCACTTCGAGCTTAACTGTACGTTCCTCGTATTTCGCTTCTTCCTGAACTCCAAGCAGAAGCCCTTTGCTCTCCAATAGCTTAAACTCTTTTTCGGCTGCACAATAAAAAAGGGCTGGTTCATGTCCCGCTGAAGCATAGCGAAACGTAGCGGTATCCGTGTCATACTTTCCATAGAACATGGAAACGAACATCGAATCGGAAATGCTTTTTTCAATCATTTTATTAATAAAACTGAGTACTTCAGATGGACTTCTCTTTTCGTAGCGCAGACTATCCATGCCGAATTTCACCATGGACATATGCATAGCAGCAGACATCCCTTTGCCAATAATATCCGCCACCGCTAAGCACACTTGACTTGAAGTTTCATTCAAAAAGTATACATAGTCCCCATTCATCTGTTTAGCAGGCTTTGAGATCCAGCCGATGTCCAGTCCTTGTACTTCAGGAGTCGCGGTCTGTAACAGCGTATTCTGCATCCTTACCGCAATATCCATCTCCATTTGAATGGCTTCTTGCTTACGAATTAGACTTTGGTGTTCTTTCAAAGCTAGTCCATAATGGATCATCATTTCAATTAAAAAATCAAAAGAAATACTTACTTCCGGGGGCAGGTCCTCGATCAACTCTTCAATAGAGGTTTTGTGAAGGCTGATGACATCTTCAGGCGCAATTTTCTTTTCTATAAAATTACGACTGAATTGCTGACCTAAATAAAGATCTTCTTCCCCTTGGGTGCGCAGAAAACTCTTCAGCATTTGTTTATACTGTTTGCCTGTCTCCTGTGGCAATGTTCTTCAACTCCTAGTGCAACCATTTCGTCGCTGTAATGGTAGTACCAATACCCACTTCCGTCTCAACGCGAAAGTCATCCATCAATCGCTTGACTCCAGGCATACCGGCACCCAACCCTCCAGAAGTAGTAAACCCATCCTCCATCACTTTTTGCAAGTCAGTAATACCCGGGCCTTCGTCTGAAGCCGTAATAATCAATCCTGCTCGCTGACCAGCCCGGACAGGCTCGATTTTAATTACACCTTTTCCTGCATACAGATATATATTTCTTGCCAATTCGCTGATGGCAGTTGTAATTCTTGCCTGGTCCACTGTTCCAAAACCAGTTTCCTTCGCCTCATTACGGCCAAGCTGCCTTGCTGCAACAATGTCCCATTCCGTATTGATCTCTATAGAAGACCCGTGCTCCATGGTCAGGCCTCCAATTCTCTAGTCAATTTCTCTAGCCCATTTTCTAGATCTAATGCAGTCTTCACATTTTCCAAGCGTATGCCAAGTTCAATAAGTGTGATGGCTACTGATGGTTGAATACCTGTGATGACCACTTTCGCTCCCATCAGACTGGTCATGTGAATCACGTCACCAAGTACTTTCGCGATAAATGAATCAATGAAGTCAATTGGCGTCAGATCGATTACCACACCGCGGGCTGATGTCTTATGCAATTGATCCAATAAATCTTCTTGGAATTGCAAAGCGGTCTGATCGTCTAGCTCTACTTGAATGGATACGATTAATGTATCTTTTAACTTTAGAATCGGGATTCGCATCTTCATACTATTCCTCCTCCACTATCGTACGTCCTGTCATCTGCAACGCCTCTTGCATCCCTCGTCTCAGTGTGCTGGTCGTTGAAAAGTCCGTTAAGTTAATACCCAATGTCACGATAGTCTGAGCAATTTCAGGACGAATACCGACCAACATACATTTCGCTCCGACAAGCCGCACTGCATCTGCAGCCTGAATTATATGATGAGCCACCATTGTATCCACGACTGGTACGCCTGTAATATCAAGCAACACCACTTCGGCACGTTGTTTTACGACACCTTCCAACAAATTTTCCATAATCAGTTTGGCGCGCTCTGTATCGATCGTCCCTACTAACGGCATAACGGAGATTTTTTCAAATACTGGAATCAAGGAGGCTGATAATTCCTGCAAAGCAATTTTTTGCAGGCTATCTGTTTGTTCCCACTTCGTAGCGTATTCTTCAATAATACTCTCGCGCAATGGGTTGATCCAGCTGGAGAAAATGTCCATACCTTGACGCAGATTTGAATTCGTCAGAACACCCGTTTCGAAAAACAACTCATATACAACTGCGGAGAATGTATCAATCGCACGGTTAATGAATTTGATGGACCAACCAAAATGAATGATCTTCTCCGTGAACTCGTCCAATCTTTCTTTATCCACTTTCTCTCGATGGGATAAGTTAGAAGTCATTAATGTAGTAAATTCCCTGCTCGTCGTTTCTACAACACTCGCCGGCATTAAATCTAAAAATCGCTCACTGGAGTTGTCCTTCATTTGCTCCACCCAGCGTTTGGTGATGGTATCTATATTGTCGGATATGCTTTGTTTCATTACTTCATTCATCGCCACTTGTTCCTCCCTATACCTTCAGTTATCTCTATTGTAACGAAAATTTGTACAAACTACATGTATTTTGCTGTTTTTTTATTAAAGAACTATACAAAAAAAACACTAGAGCCTATTGGCAGTAGTGTTTTAGGGTAGCAGCCATCTTGTACTGCTTTTTAAAAAAACTGTAGTTAGAATATGTATGCTAAAATTTAATGAGCCCGAAACTTACTTGCAATGACTCATCGACTTGTTTCATTAACGCATCGTCTAAATGTGTTATTTTGTCTGTGAGCCTCGACTTGTCGATTGTGCGGACTTGCTCGAGCAGGATGACTGAATCCCGCTCGAATCCATGCCGTGCCGCCGTTATTTCGACATGTGTCGGCAATTTTGCTTTTTGTATTTGTGCAGTAATGGCTGCCACGATTACTGTGGGACTAAACCGATTTCCGATGTCATTTTGTATGACGAGAACCGGTCGGGTCCCTCCCTGTTCAGAACCGACTACAGGTGACAAATCTGCAAAAAAGACGTCTCCACGTTTAATTGCCAACTTTTCATCCTCCGCTGACGCAACGTTCCACGGTATGCTGAGCTTCAAATTCCGCATATAAACACTCTGCCGCTATGTTTAGGTTAATCTGCGACATTTCAACATAACCTCTGATCATAGCTTCCCGCAATAAGGAAGCTTCACCATACTCCATATGTCTCTCTGTCGTCATATAAACGAAATCATCTTGCATCTGCTCCCGCTGAAAGATTGCGTCTTCATTTTGCTGCAGCAATCTTGTTGGGGCTATACTAATTATTTCTTTTTCGTTTTTATTCGTACGCAACTTGAGCACCTCCGACAAACCCATCCCTTATTTCTATATCAAATCTATCTTACCATCGAAATACTAATAAGAAAAGACAAGGTTTGAACTCTTATGACAAGAAATGCAAATTTATTCAGTAGTTTGTCGAAATAAATGGCCGTTGCTGTGAAAGTTGCATCGAATTGTACGAGAAATATTTTACCTATAAACCCTAGGAATACGCGCTGAAAATGTTACGGCTATTTCATAAGGGATGGTACCTAGCCGTCCCGCCCATTCTTCTATCGTGATCTCCTCATCTCCTTGCCTGCCGATTAATATCACTTTTTCACCTTCTGGATATTCGTACGGGAGTTTGATCATACATTGATCCATGCAGATCGTGCCGACAATCGGGACACGTCTGCCTCCTATCAATACTTCTTGCCCTTCTAATGAACGTTTTAAACCATCTGCATAGCCGATCGGCAACGTGCCAATCCATTCATCTTCTTCTGTTTCATAGGTCCCGCCATAACTGATTTGTTCGCCGGCAGGCAACTTCTTCACATAAGCCAACTCGGTTTCAATCGACATTGCTTTTTCAAGCACAAAGGGTAATTTTTTCTCAACGGCTGCGGATGGTGCGATACCGTACAGACTCACACCAAAGCGAACCGCATCTAGTGCATATTCAGGGAACATCAGTGTCGCAGCACTATTAGAAGCATGAACCAGGCGCGGCTTTTTCGGAAAACAGTCGACCAGTTGTGTAAATCGTTTAAATTGCAATCGAGTCGGCTCTGCATCCTTTTCATCCGCCCGGGCAAAATGAGTAAACGTTCCTTCAATAGACAGGTGATCGGACTGATTAATCAACTCGGTCAGATTAGTCAACTCCGATTCAGTCCGTACCCCGATTCTACCCATTCCGCTATCAATTTTTACATGTACTTTGCATTTTTTATCGAATTGCGGTTGATCGTTAACTTGTTTCACCCATGCAGCGCTTGTAATAGTCAGCATAATACCTTGTTCTGCCGCTACTTTCGCAAATGAAATAGGTGAAGGACCCATCACGAGAATGTCGACTGCATGATGATGTTTCCTAAGCGTGATTGCTTCGTCGGGCGTAGCCACAGCCAGCATCTCGGCTCCGGCCTCCAGCGCAGCATTTGAAATCTGTACTGCGCCGTGACCATAGCCGTCCGACTTCACAACCGCGATCAATTTCGTTTTGTTAGGAAGATAAGAAATAACACGCTGGACATTATGCTTAACTGCTGTTGTATCAATAATCGCTCTTGTTGGCCGATAATCGGTCTCGTTGAACATCTCGCTTCACCTCATTGGATAGACTGTGTCTTGTTTAATTAATTATCTATCCGAACGCAGGATCAAGTCAATTGATTCAACCGCTGATTATTTCGCTTCTGTAACGGTCATGGAATTCGCAACAGTGATCAATTCTTCTTTGCTCAATGTTTCAGAAGCGACAAAGAAGGACACTCCATTTACTTCCCAATGGATGGATTGGTCCGTTAACGCTGCTACAGCAAATCCTAAATCCACTGGATCACCCTCTACTGAGACAGGCAGTTGGTTCATCGGCTTTTCTGCAGGTTCCTGAATAACCACAAATTCTTTCTCTCCGCTGAACGTCATCAAGATACGTTGACCATTTTCAGTCGTCACGCTCTTTTCGTCTGATAGCGTCGATCCTTCCCAATTCACTGCTGGATAATAAGTTTGAAAGCCTGTTGTTTTTTCATCAGCATCCGCTTTTTCATCAGCGCCGGCTTCCTCATCATCAGACCCCGCTTGATCACTTTCCGCTTTTGGTTGCTCCATTTCGACCGCATAATCCGCAACCTTATGCTCTACACCCAAAGAAATTTTAGAGAACTTGATCGAAATCTTTTCCTCGCCCGTTTCGTCATGGATTGTTACATGAGTCGGCAAGAGTGTTTTCTTATCGATATGAATCTTTTGCGTAGGCAATAATTTTTTATGATTATTGCGAGTTTCCGTTTCAAAGACATACTCTTTTTCCTTTTCTTCCATTGTCGCCGCTTTATCAACCTTAATGTCTTCCGCTAGCGTACCAATCAAATATCCTTGGCTGTTTTGAGCAGGCCAGTCACTTTGAAATTTATAGGTTTTGCCCAAGGACGGTGTAATGACAAAGACACCTTCTTCATTACGGACTATCATTTGTGAATCTTCATTCCCCGATTGCGTGACATTCACTTTGTAAAATTCGGGCTTTGTATGCCATACCTCCACATCGTATACCCGAGGTTCTGCGCCCGTTTTAATTTCCATTGAGGCATTCAATTCATAGCCTTTCGTTTCGTTCCATTTATTGCTGAGCTTTTTCATCACATCTTCTTTAGAAGGTTTACCGCATCCCCCTAAGACTAGCAAGACTGCTACGACAACTAACAACAGAAATCGTTTCCGCATTCAATTCATCCTTTCTCCAATCAATTCGGGTAGCTTATCTTATGAGAGTGATGAATCGAATATGCGAGCTTGTTTCAAAGTTTTGGATTGTCACTTCAGTCTTCCATTAAAATTACCTGTGCTGCCGCAACAGTTTGTGTATGTGTGATGCTGATGAACCCTTTGACAGGCTGTCGACGGAAGTACAATGCGGGTCGGCCGCTTGGTTCCGCAATCACTTCGATATCTAGAAAACCGCAATCTTGACCTATGCCTGTGCCCCGCGCTTTGGAAAACGCCTCCTTTGCCGCGAAGCGACCCGCCAAATACTCCGTTTTCCTATGACCGCTCATTTTTTCATAGATTTGCAATTCAGATGAAGACAAAATACGTTCACGGAACTTAGAGTTACGTTTGTCCAAGCGCGCAACACGCTCTAATTCCACTATATCCAGTCCAATTCCTTGTATCAAAACAGACATCTCCTTTCCCATCAGTGTGATTTACAGGTATAATCAGTACAGAAGATTGAGGTGAAACTATGTTTATACGTACAGAAAACTTTTCGCAATATGTTCGCGCTTATCCTATCGTGACATTCTTATTGGCATTGAATATCGGGATTTTTATATTGACGTGGATTCCCGGCATTGGGAACCAACTCCTTCTGTTCGGTATCGGCGATAACTTTTTAATCGCTAATGGAGAATATTGGCGCCTGGTCACCCCGATGTTTTTACATGGCGGGTTGACGCATTTACTGTTCAATATGTTTTCTTTATTCATTTTCGGTCCTGAACTAGAGAAGATCGCAGGGAAGGCTCGTTTTATTACGATCTATATGTTGGCAGGCTTGTTCGGCGATGTCGCCACGTACTTCTTGCAATCAGGAGACTATCGTCACTTGGGAGCAAGCGGTGCGATTTTCGGAGTGTTCGGCGCGTTCGGTGCGCTCGTTTATTATACGAAGCACGTCTTCCCGCAATTGAAGCAAGTGATTTTGCCGATCATCGTTATAAGCGTTGTCATGACATTTGTCGGGACGAATATTAATGTCACTGCACATATCGCAGGATTGATCACCGGTTTCCTCATCGGACTCAGTTATTTCAATCCAAAGAATATCGTCAGTTGGAGAAAGAAACGATAGATGAACAGAAAGCCAGACAAGTGATCTTGTCTGGCTTTTTCATTCTTTACTTTCCGTGGGATATTCATACCATAAAAGGAATTGCTCTGCTTGTTCTTGCGGCATGTGTCGGACCGCAGGAGCATCGACAGTCATGCCCGATTTGACATTGACCGTGACAGTGGCCACCTTTCTTCTGCGGTGGAAGTAGTTCTGATCTACCTCCATTGATTGGATACGATTCTTTTCCATAAACACGGTGTGTCGGCTTATGGACCGGAAGCGCATGGTCAACTGTTTGGGTAAGATTGAATAAGCTGCTGTCTTATATTGCCAGAGTCCGAGCCCCCACACGAATGGGAGCAACAATAACGATAATAAACCGTATGGGAATAAAAAGTACGAAGCGGCCGCCACGAGTACAAGCGTCAGGAAGAGCTTAAAGCGATAATAAAAACGTTTCCCCCGCGCATCCAGCACTTCCGTCGGCTCACCGAAATCCAAATTCGGAAACAACTCTTGCAGCGGCTCAATTATCCGATCACGTTTAGCCAATGGAAAAAGCTTGATACGCGCACCTTCCCCTACTCCCCCTGCACTGCTCAGAACGACGCTCGCATAACCAAATAACTGACGAAATGGATTCTCCACAATCGAGACATTTTGAACCCGATTCAGCGGAACCGTCACACGTTTTTTTTCGAGCAGTCCTCGCGTGATAACGAGATCATCTTTTTCCAATTTCACTTTAAAATCGTAATTCGCCAAGAAGGTCATCGCAACGGATAATAACCAAACCAGTATGAAACCTAGCAAAATCAGAATGCCGATCACAAACACGCCAAAACGAACGAATGATTCCAATTCGCCAAATAGCCAATCAAACGGGATGATTTCCTCGATTTGCGACAAAAATACGACGGCCCCCGATAAAATGACCCCAATTCCTCCCGACGTAGTTGCCAACATGAGCAAATCACCTGTTGTCATCGAAAAAACAGCGCGTACTGATCGTTCTGTTTCTTGCGTAATTTCACGGTCTCCGTGAAGCAACAATTCTTCATTTTCATAACGACGAGGAATCGGCCCTGTTATTTGAACTCGTTTCGCTCGCTGAATTTCCTGTTCAATTTGCTCGGCTGCATCCTTCGTGATGGCGGTCAATTCCGCTTCTGCATCCTTGCCCGAAGCAGAACCCGCAGTTTCTACTTTCACTTTCACCAAATTAAATGGACGATGAAAAATCCCTTCCGTATAATCAAGGCTTTGTATACGGTCAAATGGAATATAGCGTTTTTTTCGCACGAACAAACCCGAAACCATCCGCAATTCCTGATCCTCAAACCAATAGTCAAAACGACGCCATTTGACGATACCCGCTACTAGTGTAGACACAAGTAGAATACCGAATAAAATTAGGGACCAATACTGAACGAACCAAGGTTGTGTAGACTCCCCTTTAAATCCGTTGGCAACGACCAAGATAACGAAAGGTGCGATCATATCTTTCAATGTTTTGACCGTTTCCACTACTGCCGTGATCCAATGCAATTTATAGCGTTGTTCAGACATCATCTTTCGCCACCCTTGCAAACGTGGAAATCCGATTGCGCAATTCATCCGCTTCCTCCGTCACCAAAGCGGGAATAGAATGGTTCGTTGCCGCGGTGGAGATGGTAATCGAAGCCAAACCATATTTACGCAAAATCGGCCCTTCCGCTGTATCCACATGTTGCACGCGAACCATTGGAATTAACGTCCGATTGACAATAAAAAGGCCATGTTGCAGCTCGATCTCTGCTTCACGCACTTCATAACGCCACCGTTCCCATCTAATTTTCGGGAATAGATAAATAGAGAAAAATGCATACAGCATGACAACCACTGCCGCTACTATACCTATCCAAATAGGCCATTCAAAGTAATACATGAGAAAACCGATGCCGATCGCGACGGCCATTAAAATTAAAGTTTGTATAATTCCATACAATCTCCAGACGGTCAGTCCTTTTCTTGAGATTTGATTTGCAGGTTGCTGTCTCAATCACATCTACTCCTTTCCACAATACCTACTATGTATACGAAATAAACTTGAAAACGTTTCATTCTGATTGATCATATCATAACATCTAAAAAAAAATCCGAACTGCTGGAAGCAAGTTCGGATTTTGAATACTCTATTTTTATCGTTCTGTACGGTTGCTGCGTGAACGGCTGTCTCTTCTGCCGCCGTCGCGTCCACCGCCACTGCTGCGTCGTGAACCACCAGTACCGCCGCTGAAGCTTCTGCTGCGTCCGCCTTGAGAACGTCCGCCGCCGCTACGGTTGCCTTTATAGCCACCACGGTTGCCGGATGAAGTTCTACGTGAAGGCAATGGGCGTTCTTCCGTAATAGTGACCGGTGTCTCATCTACATCTTTAGTCAACGAGCGAAGAGCTGCTGCCACAATGTCTTTTGCATCATACTGATCAAGCAATTGTGCTGCAAGTCCTGCGTAGTCTTCTAAATTATTTTGCTTAATTGTTTCTGATAAAGATTCAACCGCTATCTTCTTCTGTTCGAACAATGCTTCGTCAGATGTTGGCGGACGTAAAGGTGTCATACGCTTCTTAGTTGTTTCTTCAACTATACGAAGGTAGCCCATTTCACGTGGTGTGACAAAAGTAATCGCCATCCCGCTTTTACCTGCACGGCCTGTACGTCCGATCCGGTGAACATAGCTTTCTGGATCTTGTGGAATATCAAAGTTGTATACATGTGTTACACCTGAAATATCCAATCCACGTGCCGCTACGTCTGTTGCCACTAGAACATCAATTTTGTTATCTTTAAATTGACGCAAAACTGACATACGCTTTGCTTGTGTCAAGTCACCGTGAATTCCTTCTGCCAAGTATCCGCGGATGCTCAATGCATGTGCTAACTCATCGACACGACGCTTTGTACGACCAAAGACAATTGCAAGTTCTGGTTGGTGAACGTTTAACAATCTGGAAAGAACATCGAACTTCTCACGCTCATGTGCTTTAACGAAAAACTGTTCAATATTTTCGACAGTCATCTCTTTGGATTTAATCTTCACGATCTCAGGGTTTTTCATAAATGTTTCTGCGATTTTACGAATCGGAGCTGGCATAGTTGCTGAGAATAACAGCGTCTGACGCTCAGCCGGAACGCTCGCAAGAATCGTATTGATATCTTCGATGAATCCCATGTTCAACATTTCATCTGCTTCGTCCAATACAAGCGTTTGGACATTGTCTAGCTTCAATGTTTTACGGTTAATATGGTCCAAGATTCGTCCCGGTGTTCCGACTACGATGTTTGGATTGTTGCGTAGTGCACGGATTTGACGCCCGATTTCTTGTCCGCCATAAACGGAAAGAACTTTCGCACGGCTGCCGTAGCCCACTTTGTAGATTTCTTCGGATACTTGGATTGCCAACTCACGCGTAGGTGCAATGACTAATGCTTGGACTGCCGGATTTTTCGGATCAAGTTTCTCGATGATCGGAATACCAAAAGCCGCTGTTTTCCCTGTACCTGTCTGAGCTTGACCGATTACGTCTCGGCCTTCCATACCAAATGTAATCGTACCTTCTTGGATCGGTGTTGCTTCTTCAAACCCCATGCGTAGCAAAGCGTTTTGTGTTGTTTCACTAATATTCAATTCTGAAAACTTCGTCAAAATATTCAATCTCCTTTGTTTCTTCATTTGACAATTGGTTACATTTGCAAATGAAAGCGCGGCAATTCGAGCCATGTACTTTGAAAGTTGGGAGCCTTTCCGATATATCCATCTGGCGTTTGAAATCTCTAATGGAAGGATTCCTGCGGATGCAGAGGGGGCATATCAATTACATCTAGCGTAATTGTGTCCAGATTTATTATGCAGCACAATGCGAAACCTGTGACATACAAGGAAAGCTCAGTCCTTGCCGAGCGGTTGGATCGGCAACTCATTGCTAGTTTGCCTAAGTATCCACCGTTTTATTCAAAAAAAAGTACTCTTCACAAAACGGAAGAGTGCTGTTGTAAATGTATCCAATTCCTTTCATTAGTCTAACACGCATCACCCCGGACTGCAACGAATCAGCTTATGTTCCATTAATCAGTCTTCTGTCAAGAAGTTCAGCACCTTAGAAAACCACAAATCTCGGTCATCGCTATAGCAAATATGATGCTTTCCGCGTTCCGAATAAATCAATTTCTTATGCTCTGATCCAAGCTGTCTGAATAACACAGTAGCTGTGGAAGCAGGTACGATTCCGTCTTGTTCACCTTGTACGATGCAGACCGGCGTCCGCACCCTATGGTAATACGGTTTCACCAAACGGACGACACGCAAAAATTCAAGCGTCGCCCGCATCGGTGTATGTGTGAGTTTGTAATTGTACAAGTGGTAGAAAGAATCTGCGGGATAGCGACGCTGAATGGAAGATATCATCATGACATGTGCATCTTCCATCAATATCCGCGGACTTATGTATTTCGCTGCAGCGCTTAGCAACACAAGCTTTGCTATTGGATAACGCAAAGCCAAGTACATGGCGATTAAACCACCCATCGAGAAACCGATGACAATCACATGATCCACTTCTTTCTGCAACTTCTGTAACTCAAGCTCTGCCGCCATCATCCACGAAGCGGCAGAACCTTCTTGTAAACCGATTTCCAATTCATGTCCCGGTAAAACGGGAGACCTCACAATCCAATCGGTACGAGCATTCAAAAACTGCTTCAAGGGAGCGATTTCAAAAGGGCCTCCTGTAAATCCGTGAACAAAGAGCACGCCAGTCGTCACGGCGTTTCCTCTGCCAGGGCCTGGATGATTCGCTCTAACTCCATTCCTCTTGAACCCTTAAACAGCACGACTGTCTGTTCCGTCAATTTTGGTCTAAGTGCATCCGTAATCAGTTCGACATCATTCGCAGTCCACATGATTTCACCCGGAAAGTCCGTCAGCTGATCCGCCAGCCATTTCATCCGTCTGCCGAATAGTGCGATGCCTTGCAGATCAAGCTCGTTCAAATCATTTGCAAGCCCTTCGTGGTAGTCTTGCTCTTCTTCCCCAAGTTCCAGCATATCTCCAAGAACAAGCCATTTATCTCGACGAACGGATGTATCCTTAATAAAACGGAACGCCGCCCGCATAGAAGTAGGTGCTGCATTATATGCATCGTTAATCAGCAAGGAACCATTAATTCCTTCTACGGGTTGCATGCGCATATCAGTCAGTTCAGTCTGCTCCAATGCGTTTTTAATTTGCTCATCCGTTAGCCCGAGTTCATCGGCAATGAGTATCGCCGCCAACGTATTTTTCACTTGATGGGCACCATAAACAGGAATCGTGAATTGTCCTTGCAGTTTACCCCGAACAGCAAAAGAACTGCCTTTGTCGGTAGACTCAATTTGTTCCGCTGTCAAATCCGCTCGTTCGTATCCGAATGACATACTGCGCACTGCAGGCTGACTCGCAATAAGGTTCTGCAACAACGGTTCGTCGCCGTCATAAAGCAGCAATCCGTCTTTCTTCAGCCCATCGATTATTTCAAACTTCGCTTTCGCAATTCCTTCACGAGAGCCAAGGTCTTGCATATGCGCTTCCCCAATATTGGTGATCACCGCGAAGTGAGGAGCCGCAAGCGTTGATAAGAAAGAGATTTCCCCAAACCCACTCATGCCCATTTCAAGTATGGCAACTTCGGTTTCCTCTTCGACCGACAATAACGTCAGTGGAAGACCTAACTCATTGTTGAAATTACCTTCCGTCTTCTTCACTTTAAAATACGGAGACAACACACCAGCTAATAAATCTTTTGTCGACGTTTTACCATTGGAACCTGTTACGCCGATAATCTTACAGTTTAACTTTTGCCGATAGCTGCGTGCAATTTGCTGTAGTGCCAGTTCTGCATCCTCGACAAATAAAAGTGGCAGGTGAGCAGGCGGGTTGGGTTCGTCTTTCAGCCAGAGTGCGGCGACGGCGCCTTGTTCGATCGCACCCTCCACAAATTTGTGGCCATTCACCTGTTCCCCACGAAATGGTATAAACAAATCCCCGGCCTGGACTTGGCGGGAATCGATACATACGCCTGTTACAAGTTGTTGTGCAATATGCTGGCCATCCGCCTTCAACCACCGCTGTATTGTTGATAGATTTCGTTTCACGTTATATCCTCCGCTCAATCCATTGTGTAATGCAATTTCTGCTTTTCAGCATGACGTTCAAATGCCAGCTCGATCAGTCGGTCGATCAGATCCGGATATGCAAGCCCGGATTTTTGCCAAAGCAATGGGAACATACTTGTCGGAGTAAAGCCCGGCAGAGTATTTACTTCATTGATCAACACTTCATCGTCTTGTGTCACGAAAAAATCTGCACGAACAAGCCCAGAACAATCGAGCACTTTGAATGCACGGAACGCCATGTCTTTCATATGCCGTGCCGTTGGATCAGAAATTTCAGCCGGTATTGATAATTCGGTGCTTTGATCCTGATACTTTGCTTCATAATCGTAAAACTCTGCGACCGGACGGATTTCACCTGCAACTGATACTTCCGGGTGATCGTTACCAAGTACCGCCATCTCGATTTCACGCGCTTGGATGCCTTGTTCTATAATGATTTTACGATCGAATCTCAGTGCCAGTTCGATTGCCAGTTGAAGTTCGTTTCGATCATCCGCCTTGCTGATCCCCACACTCGAACCAAGATTTGCCGGTTTAACAAACATCGGATAGGACAATTTCTGTTCTGCCTGGTCTAATAAAGCTGCGGCGTCCTCCTGCCATGCATTGCGAATGAAATGAATATATTCTACTTGAGCCAATCCGGCTTGAGCGAATAATTGTTTCATGACAACTTTATCCATGCCCGCTGATGAAGCAAGCACACCATTTCCTGCATATGGAATATTCAGCACTTCAAACAATCCCTGGACTGTACCGTCTTCCCCATTCGTTCCATGCAGAAGTGGAAGGATCACATCCGGCATATCCCCTTTTAAAAATTCCTCAATATGATCCGGTTGCGACACCCCTTCTTTTTTCAGACGCAAAATGTCGATTTCCGTGACCGGTCCTTCGAGCGGCTGACCTTTCAGCCATTCTCCTTGCAGCGTAATGTAAATCGGCAGTACTTCATATTTATTCAAATCCAGCGCCTGTGTAACTGCACGCGCTGTGGAAAGTGAAACTTCATGCTCCGCGGATTTCCCGCCATATACTAGCCCTAATCGTTTTTTCATACAATCTCCTCGCAATCCGTAGATTTGATTCATATAGTTTACCATGAAACGAGACTGTTCATGAACGGAAAACTAACGTTGGACATTCTTTTTACAAGTTATAGAAACCATTCATTTCACAAAGCGTCAATTAATAGGTGTACTTCTTAAAAACATTTACGATATAATAAGTGATTGTAATGAATATTGATAAAAGCTAGCAAAATGATGGCTATAGAAAAGGTGAGTTCGTAATTGAAACAAACAAACAGGCTAGGTGAACGATTCGACTGGACACTTGCCTTTATCATTATGTTATTCGGGGTTATTAGTTTAGTTGTCATTGGTTCTGCTCAAACTTCTGAGCAATATACTCAAAACTTTGTTATCAAACAAGTTACATGGTACGTTCTTGGATCGTTCATTGTCGCGATGGTAATGTACTTTGAACCAGATCAATATAAGAAAATTGCTTGGTATGTATATGGCTTCGGGATTTTCTTATTGCTATTCCTTATGCTTGCACCGGGCGGACCGGGTCAAATCGCAGAGATGCGCTATAGTGCGAAGCGCTGGCTTCACCTACCGGTTATCGGAACGATCCAGCCTGCCGAGTTTATCAAAACATTTTTCATTCTCGGGCTTGCACGGATGGTCAGCTCACATAATGAAAAAGTGTTGCATCGGACCTATCAATCAGATCTCAAGTTACTTGGTAAGATTGCACTCATGCTGGTCGTGCCATTGTTCTTCATCATGAAGCAGCCCGACTTAGGAACTTCTCTCGTTTTCGTCTCGATTACAGCTGCGGTCGTCATTGTGTCGGGTATTTCCTGGAAGTTGCTCGCTCCATTGTTTTCAATCGGAGCGGCACTGGCAGCAAGCGTGCTCTGGATGGCTATCTATGCGCAGGATTTCTTGGATAAAATCGGATTTTCCCCTTATCAATTCAAACGAGTGTACTCATGGCTTGATCCGTATTCCTATCCAACAGATGAGGGGTATAACTTGATCACGGCGATGACTGCTATCGGCTCTGGAGAGTTAACAGGGAAAGGCTTTCTTGGTCGTATTGTCTACATCCCTGAAAATCACACCGACTTTATTTTCAGCGTTATCGGTGAAGAATATGGATTTATCGGTGCTTGTGTCGTCATCACTTTATATTTTATTTTGATTTATCACTTAACCAAAGTGGCGCTTTCACTTCACGATCCATTCAGTGTCTATGTGTGTACAGGTATTATCGCCATGATCTCCTTTCACGTGTTCGAGAACATCGGCATGAATATTCAGCTGTTACCGATTACCGGTATACCTTTGCCTTTCATAAGCTATGGCGGTAGTTCCTTGTTCAGTAATATGCTGGCGATCGGTTTGATTTTCAGTATGAAATTCCATCATAGAACGTATATGTTCGCTTCAGACGATGAAGACTGATTATGCGTAAAAAAGAGACCTCCTTTCCTGACAGGTAGAAGTTGTGTAAACTGTACAGAAAAGGGGGAGTTTTTTATGCCAACATTACCAAATTGTCCAAAGTGTCAATCTGAATATACATACGAGGATGGAAACCTTCTCGTGTGTCCTGAATGCGCGCATGAGTGGACAGAGGAATCCATGGAAGAGTCTGATCACGAGAGCCTAGTAGTGAAAGACGCCAACGGAAATCTCCTGCAGGACGGAGACACGGTTAGCGTTATCAAGGATTTGAAGGTAAAAGGAAGTTCCACTGCACTGAAGATGGGGACAAAAGTGAAAAGCATTCGCCTGGTCGACGGCGACCATAACATCGACTGTAAAATCGATGGATTCGGCGCCATGCAGTTGAAGTCTGAATTCGTCAAGAAAATTTGAAGAATCCCTAATAAAAAGATCACCTCCGAGGATTCAGAGGTGATCTTTTTATCTTATTGCAAATTTAATTGGGTTGTACGGGCGGTGCTTGTACAGCAGGCGTCAGAGATTGAAGCATATCACTTCTCGATTTCGTCAACGTTGCGGAAACTCCAAGCTTTGCCAAGTTGGATATAATTTTCTTTATGTCCATTTCTTTAGCCATTCATCCCACCTCAACCTTCCTAGTTAATTATATAGACGCATTACCAGCTTATGAAGTTCTATTTTGATGATTAATTCTTATTATCCCTATTATACCACTGTGAAAGCATTTTAAATCTTTCATTTTTGTTACAGTTTCATTTATTTTGCAAGTATTTTGCATTGGAATATAAAATCTGAAGCAATGGAAAAACAGAACTTCTTCATTACTGATTGGTTGTAGATGTCATTTTAGTTCTCTCGATACTTGAACGCTATCCGCATTCATCGTACGATGTGAGAGAAACTAATTACTCAGAAAGCGGGTTACCTATGAAGAAAACGATTCTTTTATTGATGTCCGTCCAATTCTTTGTCTATTTGGGATTTGGCATTATTATTCCTATCTTACCCGAAGTCATCCTGGCTGAAGGCTATTCAGAAGTACATGTCGGAGGATTGCTGACCATTTACGCCCTTTCCTCTTTTTTCACGGCTCCATTATGGGGTTCACTATCTGACCGGACAGGCAGAAAGAAGCTGATCATGATTGGATTGCTTGGTTTTAGCGCAAGCTTCTTCTTGTTCGCAGTATTCATGCACCATTTACCGCTATTATACGTTTCACGGATTATCGGCGGCATCTTTTCTGGAGCTCTTTATACAGCGGTCACCGGCTTTGTAGCGGACTTAACTACAGAGGAGAACCGTAATAAATATATGGGGCTTCTCGGCATGTCAATCGGACTTGGTTTTATTTTCGGCCCTGCAATTGGTGGGATACTTGGTGATATACAGTTGCAAATTCCTTTTCTTGCATCGGGCACGCTGACACTTTTATTAACCGTTTATGCGTCCATCATTCTAAAGGAACCCGACAGACATAATTCTGCAAACAAACGGGCGATCATACCAAAAGGAGCCTCTACACTTTGGACGTATCGAATTCGCTATTTATTCATCACTTCTTTCATCATAACTTTCTTATTGGCAGGCGTGGAGTCGACATTCCAGTTGTTCCAAATTGATAAAATTCAAATTACGCCTTTGCAGCTCGGTTATTTGTTTATGGTCAGCGGTTTGGTGGATGCCGCAATTCAAGGCGGAGTCGTGCGCAGAGTAAAAAATGGAACAGAGACTTCCTGGATTATCGTTGCGCAAATTGTCACGGCTATTGGTTTGGCACTCATTCCGTTTTCAATGAACTTAATTTGGGCAGGTTTTGCGATGAGTGTCTTCACAGCAGGAAATGCGCTTGTGCGGACTGTTCTTGTCTCACTGACAACCAAGGAAGCAGGAGGTATGTATGGAACGGCTGCCGGTCTGTCCTATTCCATGGATAATATGGGACGGATCATCGGCCCATTGTTATTCACTTGGATTTTTACGATGGAGGCAGGGAATATGTACTTTATTTCCGCCATATTAGCGATCCTTTCGATTGGGCTCGTGTGGATTTTCCGAAAATCTACTCGTTCTTTGAAAAACGTAACGGAAACAGCCGTTTCTTGAAAGGCTAGGCAGGACGTACTCTCTAGTAATCCTTTCTTTTCCTACTAACTCCGTTATACTATAGAAATAGTATATAAATCTACGGGAGGAAGAATATGACGCAAGTGATTAGTTTGATTATCACAGGCACTTTGATCATTAACATATTTTTAGCAATTGCTTTGATCTTTTTAGAGCGCAGAGATCCAACCAGTACATGGGCTTGGCTTCTCGTCCTATTTTTCGTGCCTATCGTCGGATTCATCATTTATTTGCTACTCGGCCGCCAACTACGTGAAAAACATTTATTCCGCTGGGAAGGCAGGAGTAAGATTGGGATTGAAAGGCTCATCGATTATCAACTTGAAGCGATAGAGGATGAATCCTTTGAATTTTTGAAGGCAGACACTGAGCAATACCATGATATGATCTATCTCCATCTTCGTAATAATCATTCTGTTCTTACGCAAGATAACGATGTGCACATCTTTACGGATGGCAATGAAAAGTTTGAATCACTGCTGGATGACTTAGAACATGCTAAAGATCATATTCACATTCAATATTATATTTTCCGTTTAGATGGGATTGGACAAAGAATTGTCGATGTCTTAATACGTAAAGCTAAAGCAGGCGTGAAAGTTAGGATGCTGTTTGACGATATCGGTTCACGAGACTTACACGTGAATCATTTGCATGAGCTGACAGAGAGCGGCGGCGAAGTAGCTGCATTCTTTCCTGCCATTCTCCCGCTCATCAATCCCCGATTGAACTATCGGAATCACCGAAAGCTTGTCATCATTGACGGTCGTGTCGGCTATATTGGTGGATTTAACGTAGGTGATGAATATTTAGGACTGAGTAAAAAATTCGGTTACTGGCGTGACACACATCTGCGGATGGAAGGCAGTGCAGTTCATCCACTACAGACACGCTTCATCTTAGATTGGAATCAAGCATCTGCCAAAACTCATATTCAGTATGACGAGAGATTCTTCCCAGCAATACCACGCAAAGGTACAGTCGGCGTACAAATCGTTTCCAGCGGACCAGATTCGCAATGGGAAGATATTAAAGATGGCTACTTAAAAATGATATTCCTTGCTAAAGAGTATATTTACATCCAAACACCTTATTTCATTCCGGATACAAGTGTACTCGATGCATTGCGCATCGCTTGTTTATCTGGCGTGGACGTTCGAATTATGATCCCCAATAAACCGGATCACATGTTTGTTTACTGGGCAACATACTCAAATATCGGTATTTTACTCAAGGCAGGAGCAAAAGTCTATATTTACGAAAATGGCTTCATTCATTCCAAAATGATCGTCGTGGATGATCAAGTATCCACCGTCGGCACGGCAAATATTGATGTGCGCAGCTTCCGGCTGAATTTCGAAGTGAATGCTTTCATCTACGATCGCGAAAAATCACATGAACTGGCAGAAATCTTCGAGCAGGACATCCAACTCTGTACGGAGCTAACATTTGAGGATTACTATAACCGACCACGATTCATCAAAGTGAAGGAATCTGTTTCACGTTTGCTATCCCCTATATTATGAGAAAAATAGCCGGCAAAGGATATGTTCATCCTTTGCCGGCTATTTCATTAGTGAACTCCTAAATACTCTTCCAGTGTTATATTCCGCTTAAATATTTGCTCCGCTTTTTCCTTGCCAACATACCGATAATGCCAAGATTCATGCATATATCCAGTGATCTCTTCTTTTCCTTCAGGATAGCGAAGGATAAAGCCATACTGATTAGCATTTGCACCCAACCATTTCGCGGCTTCCGTATCGCCAAATGAAGTGGATGCCCAATGTTTTTCATGGTTGACTTCACCGATATCGAACGCCAACCCTGTCTGGTGCTCGGAATAACCCGGTCGTGCACTATAGCGGTCAGCTGCCTCCCGCCCATCCCTTTCTACGTACCGATTATACAAAGTAACTTGATAGTCATAAGAACGGTATGTACTGAATGCCTGTAAATTGATACCTGAGGTTGCGGCGGCGGCTGCCATTTCATCAAAAGCAGCTCTCGCTTCCTTACTTTCACCAGGTGCGAAATCCTTCGGTAACGGATATTGCTTACTGGCAATTAAAACTCCCTTAATATATTTAGGTTCAGCAGGCAATTCCTGTCCTTCTATATACCCTATTGGATTAGAAGGCTTCTTCTGTGCCTGTTCCGATTGAACCTTTGATTCTCCTTCTTTGGGGTCTTCTGCTGCGTTAGGCGCCTCTTTGACCTCTCTAAGAGGCGTTTCCTCAAGTTCGTTAGCTTTTTCTATTTCACTTTCCGTTGTTGCATCGTTATCTAGTTTGGGCTCGATTTCCTCAAACTCACTAGGCTGTTCAGTATTCCCTTGCAAGCTCTTAACCGCCCGTTCTACATTCCATCCATTCGCTCCGATCCAAACAACACTCCCTATTAAGAGAATAAATATCAGCCCTACTATCATATTCGTCCATTTAGTTGTTCGTTTACGTTTTTGAGTGGAAAATCTTCCTCTTTTTTTCATCCTACTTTACCCTGCTTTCTTTCTCTGAGTCGCCTATCAAACAAATCAATTACTATTCATCCTATACTCTTTTTATATAGTGTATCATCATTTTTCTTTTTAGTCTGTCTATGCTACCATTTAAAGAAATCTATCATGAGACTAATTGCGAGGTAATAAAATTGAATAATCAGCGCTGGCTCTCGATGAGTTTCTTTGCTTTTTTCTTTACATGGGGTGTTTTCTTGCCCTATTGGACTGGCTGGCTAACATCTACGAAAGGGCTTTCCGTTACGCAAGCGAGTATTATTATGGGAGCAGGCATGATTGCACGCTCATTCTCGACCTTTTTTCTATTTCCATATGCCATGCGACACATGTCTCTTCTACGCGTAATACGTTGGACTACACTGCTTTCTTTTCTGATTGCACTAGCTTACTTACCTGAAAGTCCATTTTTCATTCTGTTTGGACTGACCGTCTTATTTAGTGCAGTTTATCCGGTCATTTTACCCGGCGTTGAAAGCGGAGCTTCTTTACTCATGCAATCAGAGCAAATCCATTATGGAAAAAGCCGCTCTTTCGGTTCGATTGGCTATACCGTCGCCCTTTTACTAATAGGTATTGTGACGGCTGTTTGGGGTGAACACACCATCTTATACATGATGATTATCGGATTAGGCGCAGCCCTATGGTTCTTCTATCAAAACGCACCAGATGCCTTGCAGGCGCTGCCAACTTCTGCTTCGAACGAACAGAAAGGCCAATTACAAATTCTTTTTGCAAACAAACCTTTTCTCATTGTTCTATTCATCGCAATCTTATTGCAGGGAGCACACGCATCCTACTATAATTACGGATTCATTTTTCTGAATGACTTAGGCATCAACGGATTTTATATTGGGGTGATCCTCAATATTGCTGTTCTGTTTGAAATTTTATTTTTTAGCCAAGCAGATCGTCTGTTTTCGGAAACCAAAACCTCTACAATATTTTTGGTTGCAGCTATCGGCTCCGCAGTGCGATGGTTCTTGATCTTCCTATTTCCTATGACAAGTGTATTCGTTGCTACACAAGTATTGCATTCTGTTTCATTCGGCTTGGCGCATTTTGGGTTCATTCAATATATATCAAAAAGCTTACCTCACAATTTAATCGCCTCTGCACAAGGTGTTTATGCAGCAGTTGCCATGAGTCTCAGCGTTGCAATTTTGACATTTCCCGCAGGTTATCTGTATGATCATACGCCTCGACTGGCATTCTTAAGCATGGCGGTCTGCTCTGTTGCCGCTTTCTTCTTAACTCTACGTTTCAAAGGAAGATTTATAGTCGAAAACAGCTAAGAGGAAAGGTCACTTCTTGAGAGCGCCTTTCCTCTTATTTTTATTCAGCAGAAGACTTCCATCGCCTATAGGAATTGAGATGAATGCAGTTTTATTTCTTATTTAGCAGGTGTCATAACATCCATATATAGATCAGAGTTCCTATTGAGGCAACCGCGAAGAACATCGACATCCACAACATCCATTTGGACTCACGTGCTAATCCCTGGTTTTTATACATGACCGCGCGTGATGCATTGGTTAATGTAAACATGATCAGCATGGACAAGATAGCGAACTCTAAATTTAATCGGATAATAAAATAAAGTGAGACGGCAGCAGAAGCCGCAATCGCCAAACCCATGATCCATTTCGCTTTCATACGACTCTCCCTTTCCACTTTCGGCATCAAAAAAAGCTGGTATACGCCAGCTTTTCATGTACCTTATTTTTCTTCAGCGACTGGAGTATCGGTATGTTTATAATAAAACTTACGTCCTAGATACGTCTGGAATATTAGAAGCAATCCACCGACTGCCCAATATAACGGAAGTGCCGCCATGACAGTATAAGAAATGAACATAATCATGATGGGCGACATGTATATGAATAACTTCATTTGTTTCTGCTGCTGCTCCGGCATCGTCCATAACGATACGCGTGCTTGTACAAAATACACTGCACCTGCAACAAGCATCATAATGATATCCGGTTCTCCAAGTTTAAACCATAAGAACTCATGATTTTTCACTTCAGGTGGTGCATAAAGTATTGCAAAGTATAAACCCATGATGATCGGCATCTGAATAATAAGCGGCAGACAACCCATATTCAATGGGTTCACTCCGTGTTTAGAGTATAAGCCCATCATTTCCTGCTGCAACTTCATTTGCTCTTCTTTATCATTTTTCTCTTTGGACTCTTTCATGCGCTTCTGGATATCTTCCATTTCAGGTCGTAATGCATCCATTTTAACTTTCATATCTTGCTGAGATTTATAGTTCTTCAGCATTAACGGCATTAAAATCAAACGGATTGCTACGGTTATAATGATAATCGCAATACCGTAATTCCCATCAAACATTTCACCAAGATAATGAAGCAGCCACTCCATCGGCCGGACAAATGTGCTGTAGAAAAGACCTGTTTTATTTTCTACTCCAGAACAACCGCTCAAAAACACAGCAGTAATAGCCAGTAAACTTACGAGCCCTATTCTTTTTTTCAATGATTTCACCTACGCTATCTCAAACTATAGAAAATTATACAGCAAACAGCGTAAGATTTACAGCGAATCATCTTTTTTTATTGTAAATTGAAAGTAATTTCCGTCTAAATCTTTACGGAAACGCCGCGGCGTTACTCCCGTGTACTTTTTAAAAACACGGGTAAAATAACTTTGATTGCAAAAATGAAATCTTTCTGCGATTTCAGCAATCTTTTGGTCGGTAAAGCGTAAATAATACTGTACTTCTTCTATCTTACGAATCGTAATAAATTCCACTAATGTGACGGATGTGTACTCACGGAATATACGAGAAAGATGGCTCGTGCTTACACTAAATCGTTTGGCGATCTCTTCAACAACAAGTTGTTTCTCTACGTTTTCGTCGATGTACTGAATTACCTCATTTACTGTTTCATGTAAGAGCGAAGGTTTTTCTTTTTCTTTCAGCACATAGCAAAAGAATTCGATTAACTCGTCTCCAATTTCTTTCGCATTATCCACCGTCAGGTTTTGTTCTATTAATTCAATACAAGTGCCACTGAATGTAAAAGCATTTTCTTCATTTAAAATAGCCCTCACTTGCAATTGTCGAGTTACAATCGCTGAGAGTACGATGAAATGATATTGAATGACTTTAATTGAAAACCCAGGGGTGTACAACGCTAAGATTTGTTGGATCTCTTTGAGTGTATCGCGGGCCTTATCTCTTTCTAGAGCAAAAATCTGTTGTAGCAATTCCTCTTCTAGGCGAAAGAATGTTTTTGCTTCTTGGGTGCTGTTTTCTTTTTCCGCTGCATTGATTAATTCGAGACTTGAGGCTACTATTCTTTTGTTAGTCATGAGTATCACTCCACTCATTCTCTCTATCTCAGATAGTTCATGACGAGATATTATATGTAAATCATTTTACCTTATTCTCCAAATTTATCTACAGTTTCTAGATTTACTGATATATATAGATCAAAGCGCCCCTTCGAAAGGGACGCTTTTAGCATGAATATGATTAATTAGATTTGGTCTCTTTCGCTGCTTCATTCGTGGACTTGTCTTTGTTGTAGAGTGGCTCATTGTCTGAGGTGTTTTTATTCTTCTTGTAAAGGCCGTCTTTTTCCGAGGATTTCTTGTCTGGATCTTGAACTTCCTGGTTGTAATAGTGAACACTAGTTTGCGCACCTTCTGATACCATATTGTTGTCACCAAAGTCTTCTGGATCGGAATGTCCGACCTTTTCATCGGTCTGATCTACCAGCTTGTTGTTATTCATGAACGAATCCATTTTTTCCTTTAATGTACCAACAGTCTCCATTGCTTTGTCACGATTTTCTTTTTTACTGAAATATGCATATGCACCTGCTGCTAAGGTTGCTAATAATAATCCATTCGATTTTTTACCCGCCATGTATACCATCCTCCGTCTTAATTAATTGTAGTGCTTGTCTACTTAATCCTTAATATACCCGAGCAACATATTTTCAAACGTACCGCAGGACAGTTAGTTACTTAGCATTGAAATTTCTGCGACTGGTGGTTACCAACCGTTTCAATCGTGAATGCTAGACCCCGATGTCGACTGCACGATGTTTGGCTGCTACAATCTCATTATATTAAAACTTCTACTTGAAAGGAACTCATGTGCGCTAACCAAGTTGCCAGAATAGTATATTTCATTTTCATGACATCGTAGTTTTGAGACGACTAATTTGATATACTATATGGAAAGAATGACAGGAGTGAGACCACTATGATCAGACAAATGACATTAGAAGATATTCGAGATGTTCAATATATCGCCCTCACTTCGTGGCGACATACGTTCCAAGATGATATTCCCAGTGAAGTTCTTGAGGATTTTATTAACCGCTCTTATTCCGAGTTAATGTTACGAAAACAACTAGAAAAGACGACTATCTTAATCGCTACAGACCTGCAAGGGCTTCCTGTAGGATACTTAAGCCATACTCCGATCGACGAAGACGGGGAGTGTGAAGTGACAGCTCTTCATGTACTCCCATCACATCTCGAGAGTGGCTATGAAGAATTATTACTCAATGCTGCGTTAGATTTATTACATTCCGCACAGCGAATCGATGTATATGTAGATGAACGTGCAAATGAACTACAACACTTCTACGTAGATCACGGGTTTCTTCACGTGGAGTCTTTCCCTGAGCTATTTGAAGGAATTCCTGTTGAGACTATCCACTATTCGTTGCCGGTTAGGCAGCCTGTCTATATGTAAAAACCCTTTTCTTTAAAGAAAAGGGTTTTTTTATGGGTTTCCTCAGCTCATCCAATTCGTCTGACTGGCTTCAGATGCATCGTGTGACAGCTCAGGTGCCAGTGGATCCTTTTTCGTGAAACAAAGGATTCCAGCAATATAGAGTAGAATCGATGGCAGAGAAATGATACCGCCAAATAATCCCGCTATGATAAATAAAACTCCAGCCGCTTTCGGATTGGCATTGTTCCAAATCTTTACGGTCCCTATAATGTTCAGCACGAGACTGATGAAAGCTGCAATGACCAGAATCCAAATGAATATAGAAAATGACTCAACGAATCCCATTAACATATCGACTTCAGAAGGTGTCAATGTTCCATCACTAGCCATACCTAGACGAATTTCCTCTTGTATTTCTGGTTGAGAAAACCCCATGTTGAAAAATACTCCCACTAACACAGATCCTGCCAACCCAATAGTTGTCAAAATAGCCGCTATAATAGAAAGCACTCTTTCAGCCGTTCTGTTAATCATCTCCACATCATCCTCTTCTTCAAGTTTACTTCCCTCCCATTTATACGCTAGGGAAATGAAAAAGTTTCAAAAAAGCGATGTGGGTCATCTACTGAAAAGTTAAATGACATAGCAACATTTTTTACTCACTGTTAATTTCATTCCAAGCGATTGCAAAACTTAAGCCTTAACGTCGTTGTAGTCCTCACTACCGTCAAATGCATTCACTACGTAAGAACAAACCGCTTTCATCTTCAATCCTTTGTCGCGTGCATTTACCGCTGCTTGGTCGAGTAGCTTTTTAGCGATACCTTGACCGCGTAATGAATCATCTACAAAGGTATGTGTCATTGTCATGATGCCGTTTTCTTCTGTCCATTCGATCTCAGCTGTCACTTTACCATTGTCTTTATGCTGATAAGCGTATTTATGTCCGCCTAATTCCACAAGATCCAAATCCAACTTTTCAGGCAAATTCATATCTTTATTTCCAGTCATGCAAATCTCTCCTTTGTAGTTTCATCTCATACTCTTTAACCTACCACTATTGTAACTTAACTAAACAATGATTTGAGCGAATCTGCCATATTTCTGAAGAACTCTTTTACTTTCTCCCAGAAACTCGGATCGATATCTCCCAGTTTGTCTTTGATTTTAGACGCCATGTCGGTTAGCTGTTCATTTAGCTTTGAAAAATCGATATCCAGCTTTGAAATTCGATCCATGAGATCAATCAATAACTGACGGTCAGCATCACTTAATTGGATATTAAGCTTCTTCAGCTGTTCATTGACAATTTTCTCGACATCTTCTTTCGTTGCAGGCTTTTGCTCGGCAATTTGCTTTTTAATATCGGTCAGCAATTGAGCCACTTCATCTTTATCAACGCCTGCTTTTTCAGACAGCTTTGTCGCAAGATTCAATTCATCATTTGCTGTATCCGTACGTTCCGTGTCCAATACTTCCCCGGTCACTTCGTACGCCTTATAAATACCGACAAGCGCGGAATGGCCTGACACTTTTTTCGGAGACGCCACTTCAACGACTGCGTCCTCAATACCTGCTGTTAGCATTGCGGTAGCATACATGTCGGCAGTCACTTGTGTGATGTTATCTGGCGTCACGATATTAATGACGAGACCTTCGCCTTCTTCCTGCCTAGTGATCTTCGCAGAAGAATACATACGCGCGTTGCGGTCTCCGCCTGGTATATATTTAATTAAGTCATTACCGTCTACCGTCAATTCCTCAACTTCAGCTTCCCCCGCCACATTCAAATCCTTTTTGACGCTAGCCTTTTCGCTTTCGGATAAATTTGCACCATAGACGACAATCGGCACACCTAATTTTTCATTGATCACGTCATCTGCAAAAACAGCTGACGGCATGATGACGCCAACCATTAATATGATTGATAATAACAATGACAATCCTTTTTTCATACAATTTCTCCTCCTTGTTCTATACATATAGATACGATGAGGCAATTCAAAAAGTTGCGTCTGTCTTAAGACTTCAATGTAGTCCAGCCGTCCTGTTGCACGACTCGTCCTTCTTTCATCAATTTTCCAAGCGCGCGTTTAAATGAACCTTTACTCATTTGGAACATCTCATCAATCTCATCAGGAGACGATTTATCGGTAAATGGCATCTTGCCGCCTGCCTCTTCCAAGTAGGACATAATTTGTTCGCTATCTGTTTGCAGGCGATCCTGCTTCCTCGGCAATAATGAACCATTCAAGGTCCCGTCATCGCGTACCCCGATGATTCGAAGGTCCACTTCTTCACCTAATCGAGGTTCTTGCTGACGCTCTGTTTCATGAACGAAAATGCGGTACAAATCTTCCGTTAAGAAGAAAGATCCCACAGGCAGTAGACGATAGGCTCTCGCTTTTAGATTCTGATTGTATAAATCTTCATCAGCAATTGTAAAATGCTCCTGTACACGTTCCTCGGTAACTAAGCGACCAAATAAATTTCCACCCGGATCGGTACGTAATGTCATGTATAATTGATCGCCTGGTTGCGGCCAAAGCTTTTTTAACTGTGGAAAATCAGCACGGTTAACTAGTACTTCAAAAGATGAACCGATGTCCACGTAGGCACCTTCTTCTCTTTCAAGTCGAATGACTTTTGCCCAGCCAAATGTATCGACTGTGACAGTCGGTAGCTGTGCAGTTGCCGTTAATTCACCTCTTCGGTTGATATAGAGAAAAACTTCTACTTGCATGCCTTCCTCTAAGTCCGGTGCTTCCGAAAGATTCAAATAAATTTCTTCCCCGTCTGCATCCAGCACCCATCGAGATCCTTCCTTTCGAAGGATTTCAAGTTTTGCAAGCGTGCCTGATTGTAATTGCGTCATGAATGACCGTCCTTTCTAAAGTGCTCTTCTTTTTAATTTTTTTATAAACTCAGGATCTTGTTCCAATGTCTCCACTAAATCCGTGATGCGATCCATTGCATTCCAGCTGAGATGATGTTCAATTCCTTCGACATCCCCGTAGATGTTCTCTTCTTCCACCCCGATGATTCGAAGGAACTGTTCGAGTAGTTCATGACGACGCACAAGCTTTTTCCCAAAACGCAATCCTCGCTCAGTCAGGGCAAGACCACGATACCGTTCATAATGCACATACCCTTCCCGATCTAGTCGCTGCGCCATTTTCGTCACAGACGATGGAAGCACGGAAAGCGCCTCTGCCACATCTGACACACGCGCTTCCCCCCTTGCCTCCAATTGTAAATAAATTTGTTCAATGTAATCTTCCATACTTGGTGTAGCCAAGACATCGCCTCCTAGTTTAAATGCAAAGACACTTTAACTTCATGCCTCCAGCGGATGTCACAGATTTTTAAGGGAGCTTTTCGAGTGAGCTCAATAAATTTCTGAACACAATTATGCCTCGGCGCAATTGATATTCGTCTTAGAAGTTTAGGAATTAGTGGGTTGGGTAAATTAACTACACAACAAAGAAAAGAGGTGATGTAAAATGGCTCGTTTACTATGGCTTGTTATTGTAGTCTTAATAGCATTATGGGTAATCGGATTAGTTGCAAAGATCGGCGGCGGATTTATTCACCTTCTTCTTGTAGTGGCAGGAATCATCTTCATTCTTCAGTTACTCACCGGAAGACGATCGGTATAGTGAATAGTAAATCTCAATTAATGCTCGCTCTGCGTTCAGGTAATTCTTGCGTACAAACATGTATTTTGCAAGTCTTTTCCATTCGCGGAGGGAGCATTTTTACGTAGAATTCCTTCCAGTTCGAAACCTGCACGCATTGCTACTGCGAGTCCCTTACTGTGCTTCTCATCACAATGAAATTCCACCCGCTCTGCTTGCAATTCATCAAAGGCAAAAGCTACAATTTCTTTGACCGCTTCCGTCATATAACCTCGCCCCTCAAATTTCGTATCCAGCCAGTACTCCAATTCAAACTTACGAATCCGCCAATCAATTTGATGTAATCCTGCACAGCCGATAAATTCACCTGTATCTTTTAAAAACAAGTTGAAACATAAGTTCTTTCTGCTAATAAATTCAGCAACCGTTTGACGAACATGCTCCTCTGTTCTCTCAATTGTAAGATCGTGTTGTGCCCATTTTGTCCAGCGCCGCAAAGTCGGTATTGAACGTGAAACAGCACCCCATACATCCATTGCGTCATTCAACTCTGGCGCCCGAATCAGTAAGCGTGATGACTCGAACTGTTCTTTGAAATCCGGAATGCTTTTTTCGTAAAAGTCACGATCTTCCCAATGCACAGGGGTTGTTGTGCCTGCTATATAATCTTCCCGGGTCATCCCATAAGACACTGCGTCATAATAGGTATTCTCTTTAGGGAAAAACCAAGCTTTCCGCAAATGAGCTTCTTTGACGAAACCCGCACGCTCAAAGGCTTTACGCATCGCCGCATTATCGTGGCGGGTATGTCCTACTATACGATTTTTCTGTTCAGGCAGCTCGAACACGTACTGCGTCAGCTTCTTCAGCGCACGCGAACCATATCCATAACCTCTGAAACGATCCGCAATTCGCAAGTCAAACAACGGAACATCTTCTTGTAAATCATAGACTTTGACAATACCCACTTTTTCATCTTCATTATTCTCTATCCAGAACGTCTTCACGTCATCGGATGCATAGCCGCCTTCTTCTATCGACTTTTCCAATAACTCACGCCCGGGCTCGCTAATATCATGATATGGCCAGGAGTTCGTTGTCATAAACTGAATTAGTAAATCTTGTTCCTCTATCGTCCATTCTTGTAAGCGCATCAAAATTCCTCCATCATGCTCGCTCTTTAGCAAGCATCTCACTGCACAGTTCAATTACATCGTGTGTTGTTCCTCAATTGCATGTTCATACGCAATCTTCACCAAGTCAGCAACATGCTTATCTGCTAAAGCATAGTATACCATTTTTCCGCGTCTTTCCGATTTCGCCAATGAATGTTCACGCAAATACCGCAAGTGATGGGAAGCTGTAGCCGACGAAGATTGAATAACAGCTGCTACATCACAAACACACATTTCAGATTCCAATGTCAGGGAATATGCAATCCTCAGCCGCGTTTCATCGGCTAACGCTTTGAATATTTGTACCATTTCCCCTACATCCGGAAGCTCGTTTTGAATTTTCCGCACAACGTCCTCGTGTACGATCGTCACGTCACATGAATCTGTATTCGCCACATTTCCACCCCATTCCATAGACTGTAGATTATGGTCATTATATAGAACATACTAAGTAAAATCAATTTACTCAGATAGGAGTTTGATCATCCTATCCATTGGTTTTATCCTCATTCACTCCATGGATCTTCTCATACAGTTCATCTTCAGTTGATATGTCTGCCAATTTAACTTTGGAACGATATGCCGCCCGAATGATCACATGTCCAGCGACTGGTGCTGTCAAAAAAACAAAAGCTATCCCCAGCAATAACCGCACACTAATGAAATTTTCAGCGGCAAGGAAGTATACAAAAGCACCCGACAGAGTCAAAAGCACTGCGAGTGTTGAGCTCTTGGTCGCGGCATGCGATCGGGTATAGACATCCGGCAGCCGGATCAAGCCAAAAACACTGAGGATACTCGCGACAGCTCCGGTCAAAATCAACAATGCACCTGCAAATTCACCCATCTCGCTTACGCTCAACGATTTTCCCCCTCTCAATGAATTTAGAAAATGCGATCGTCCCGATGAACGAAAGAATACCGAGAATCAAAATAGCTTCCAAGAATGCTTTCGTATTCATCATGACTGACACGACAGCAATCGTCGCAATCAAGTTCACGCCAATCACATCTAGTGCCACGACCCGGTCCGGCAACGACGGACCTAAAATAATCCGAATGACCGCCACTAAAATAGTCAGCGCGAATAAAGTGACAGATATTGTCAGCATGCCTGTAATCATCGTGTCACCTCCATAATCGCCTTCTCAAAGTTCTTCAATTGCTTGATGAGACCTTCTCGAGATTCTTCTACGTCCATCGCGTGAATGTACAATTCATTTCCAGAGTGTGAAACCTCCATTACGACGGAACCTGGCGTCAGCGTGAGCAACATCGACAGCATCGTTACTTCTACATCACTCGTCAAAATCGTTTCATACTTAAAAATCCCCGGTTTAATCCGCAATGTTGGTCGCAAAATCTGAGAAATGACAACCACACTGGACTGAGTCAATTCCCGAATGAAGATGAGCAGGAGCTTACAAGCTGCGTACACTCTGCGTAAATAAAAATGCATGCCGAAAAAACGGCTCATAAAAAAGATGATGCCGATTCCGACTAAAAACCCCATAAAAAACGTTGTGAATTTCAATTCATCTTCATCTATCAGAGTCATCCATAAAAATGCGATGAATAAATTCAGCAATAGCTGGACTGGCATGCCGCTCTCCCCCTCTCTACTTCAAATCATTATCGAGAACTGCCCGAATATATTGTTCTGGATTCGCCAATGTATTAGCTGCATCTTGAATATATGGTGAAAGCAATTCCGCTCCGATTCCCATACCAACCACTAACATTGCAAGCAACACAAGCGGCAGTCCGAGCGCCTTCTTAAACGACACTTGGTCATCTTCACTGATCGTCGTTTCTCCCCAAAAGCTATTTAGGAAAATGCGAAGCAAAGAATACAGAACTCCAATACCGGATATGAACGCGACTGCCAACAACAGATAGGAACCTGTTTCAATCGCCCCTAAACCGATATACACCTTTCCAATAAAACCACTTAACGGCGGAATTCCTGCAACTGCTAACATCGTCAGGAAAAATAGCCAGCCCACCAGCGGATAATTCCGGATCAACCCGCTAATTTCATCGAACTTTGAGCGACCGGTCAAATGTACCACGGTACCCGCAAGTAAAAATAACAATGCTTTACTAGCCATATCGTGAACCAAATAATAACTGGCACCCTGAAATGCCGTAGTCGTCGAAATTGCAAGTCCTGTTAATACAAAGCCAACTGAAATGATGACATTATAGGAAACAATTTGTCGAATATCCCCGTAGGCAATGGCACCCAAACAACCACCGATCATCGTGACAACCGCTAATACGCCGATCATTTTAAAGACTAATGGATCGTGAATGAAAATTAGCGTAAACATCCGATATAACGCATAAATTCCAACCTTCGTCAGCAGAGCACCAAACAATGCAGCGACTGCTGTAGGAGGTGCAGCATACGACCCGGGGAGCCAGAAGTATAGGAGCAGTCCAGCTTTCAAACTGAATACTATTAAGAACACGATACTGATCAAAGTAAGCAATGGTCCTTGACCAGCTTCCGCGACACGAACCGCGATATGCGCCATATTCAAAGTACCGACCGTGCCATACAGATATGCAATGCCCAGCAAGAAGAACCAAGATGCCAGCACATTGATCAGCACATAAGTAATACCTTCCTTCAGTTGCATCTTGCGTCCGCCTAAGGTAAGAAGAACATATGATGCCAGCAGCATGACTTCAAAACAGACAAATAGATTAAACAAATCACCCGTCAGAAAAGATCCGTTAACACCCGCCACTAAAAATAGAAAGAATGGATAAAAAAACATCTTTTCCGTTTCTATACCTGTCGTCACGAATGCATAGAGCAATATTATGCTCGATACAACACAAGCTGCCAAAACAAGTAACATCGCAAATGAATCACCTACAAATAATATGCCATGTGGCGGTAACCAATCCCCAAAATCCAATCGCATAATACCTGTACGGCGGATATATTCCAAACAATAAGCCGCAACACCGGCTGACAGCACCATCGTCAATAGGCTCAGCACACGCTGAACCCTAATATACGGCCTGAAAAGCACTAGGATTACACCCATCAATACAGGCAGAATCATAGGCAACACTAGTAAATTATTCATCTTGGTGCCCTCGCAATTCAGGTCCTCGACCAGATTCCTGATAGACGCGGTATGCCAGCACTAATAAAAATGCCGTCACAGCGAAGCTAATGACAATCGCCGTTAAAATCAAAGCTTGCGGCAAAGCATCCGTATATTCTGCTGCTGTTTCATGAAGCAACGGCACATCCCCTTTCTTCAAACCGCCCATCGTTAGTAATAATAAATGAATGGCATGAGAAAGAATCGCCGTACCTAAAATAACTCGCAACATTTCTTTCGATAGAAGCAAATAAACACCGACCATCACCAACACACCAACCAGAAGGGTAATTAATGTTTCCATTACTCCACATCCTCACTGATTCCCAAAATAATCGTTACTACCACTCCAAGTACCGTCAGTGCGACGCCCGCTTCGAAAATCGTCATAGTTCCAAGTTCCGTCTCTCCGAAAACCGGTAGATCGAATTCTCTTGTCGACTGCGATAAAAAAGGAACACCAAACAATAAAGATAAAACGCCTGTCCCTACTGCCAATAAAACACCTAACGCAGCCACCCGCTTAAAATCGAATGGCGTGCCTCGGTGAACCGTCTCAATATCATATACAAGATAAAGCAAGACGAACGCAGAAGAGAGCACCAAACCGCCGATGAAGCCGCCACCTGGATTGTTGTGGCCAGATATAAACAGCTCCACGCCAAATGTTAAAATAATGAAGAATACAATTTTCGTTACGGTCTGCAGGATCACATCATTTTTCTTCAGGACGATCCACTCCCTTCTTGCGCCGCAGCTTCACTAACGAGAACACACCAAGTCCGGCGATAAACAGCACCAACACTTCCAGCATCGTATCAAACGCCCGGAAATCACCGAGGATGGTATTAACTACGTTCAGCCCTCCCGCAATGCGCGAAGCTGTTTCATAATAAATCGAGATAGTTGGATACAACGAATGACCTTGGACCAACAAAGCCACTACAGTGACAATGACTCCCGAAGCCGCTGCAATCAGCCCATTGCGCCATCTCATGGATACCGCTCTATGTTCCGCTCTCCACTCAGGTAAAAAGTAAAAGCACAGTAAGAACAACACAGTCGTAACTGTCTCCACAATAATTTGTGTCAAAGCCAAATCAGGTGCGCGGAATACGACAAATAAAATCGCTATGGAATACCCAAGCACACCGTTTAGAATTATGGCTGTAATTCGGGAGCGCGCAAACAAAACCGCCACGCTCGAACACATCATCACAAAAACGATGACGCCTTCATTCATTTCTATAGATGCATCGTTTGAAAAATCAAAGACAAATTGCTGGAAACCAGCTAATCCGATTCCGATAAACGCAATGAAAATCAGCATGATATATGCGACATAATCACGCACAGAACCCGTCATATAGCCTCTCGTAACACGTGTCGCCACTCGTTCCATCCGTAAGAGTGTCCCATTATAGAAACGATCCAACGTCCATTGCAGAACTCCTAATCGATAGACGCCTTTCCAGTAACGTAAATAACGATAGAGCAAGGTTCCCGCTATGATTACACCAAGCGTCATAAAGACCGGAGCCTTCCATCCATGCCAAACATAGATCTCAGGAACCAAGCCTTCCATGTTCCCAAGATGCGGATACACCGCAAGCATGGCAGGTCCCAAAATATACGTCCCCAAAATATTCGGAAAGAAGAAAATCAAAAGTACTAAACTGCCTAGCACAATTGGCGCCACCAACATTTGGATGGGTGCTTCATGAGCAGGGCGCTGGCCGGGGAACGGTTCTGGCACCTTTCCCAAAAAGGACTGAAACACAATAACCATACAATAGATGAAAGTAAAGACACTGCCGACCCATGCAACGATGGGAAAGAGCAGAGCAAGTGAATCCATCGTCAATAAGTTGGCATTTTTCAGTGACAGCATGGCCTCAAAAAATAGCTCTTTACTTAAGAAACCATTGAAAGGAGGCAATCCTGCCATGGAAAAACTCCCGATCAACGCAATCGTAAACGTGATCGGCATAATTGTCGCCAAACCACCCAACCGTCTAATATTACGCGTCCCAAGCTGATGGTCTAAAATTCCGACAACCATAAACAGCGATCCCTTAAAGGTCGAGTGATTGACCAAATGAAATAATGCAGCAAATGTAGCCGCTGTAAATAGCGCCACGTGCGAGCTTTCTGAAGAAGCAAATGCAAGTGAGCCAACGCCGAGCAGGCTCATGATCATACCGAGCTGACTTACCGTTGAAAAGGCCAATAACGCCTTCAAATCGGTCTGTTTCACAGCATTGACAGACCCCCATAGCATCGTCAACAGACCCACACATGAAACGATATAGAACCACACCGCATGACCCGCAAATACAGGTGTAAAGCGAGCAACGAGATAAATACCGGCTTTCACCATCGTGGCAGAATGCAAATACGCACTGACCGGAGTTGGTGCCTCCATGGCATCAGGCAGCCAAATATGGAAAGGAAACTGCGCGGACTTTGTAAACGCACCCAGCAATACGAGCAGCATGGCAGGAATGAAAAGAGAATCTGCAGCGATGATATCGCGCATTCCGATCAATTCACGTAAACTAAATGTTCCGGTCATCGTGTATAGCATTAAAAACCCTGCCAGCATGAAAATACCGCCAGTCACGGTGATCAACATCGACTTTTTAGCACCATATCTTGATTGCTTACGGTGGAACCAGAATGCAATCAGCAAGAAAGAGGAAATACTTGTTAATTCCCAAAAAACATACAGAACGATCAGATTATCAGACAAAACTACCCCGAGCATCGCACCCATGAACAGTAGTAAATATGTATAAAAGCGGCCAATCGCTTCTCGTTCAGAAAGATAAAATATTGAATAGAAAACGACTAGACTACCAATCCCTGTAATCAACAAGGCAAAAATCATACTTAGCCCATCTAAATACGTCGAAAAATAGACATCCGCCGAAGGTATCCAAGGAAGGGAATATGTATAAGTTGCGCCATGTGAAAGCGAGGGAACTAAACGAAGAAGAAGTACGAATAAAAGCAAGGGAACAATGATTACAAACCAACCGATTTTCCTACCGGTTAAAAATTTATGTACGAATGGCACCAAACATGCTGCGATAAATGGAATAAAAATTGCCAGCAAGACGGTAATCAACCTTACACCTCCTAAAAAATTCTAACGTAAACATCGACTAACCACCCAACTCCTCTTGACTGAACCCCATACGTTATGCATAATGGGACTCTAAGCAAAGAGTATATTGTCTACTCGAAAGTATACACTACTTTACAGGAATTCGCATAGAAAGCGCAGTTGAAATGTTGTATGATTGCTGAAGTATGCAACCAAATAGATAGGATGTATACAGTGGTAAACTAATTATTTTATCGAATATGAAGAGGTGAAGAGTCATTATGGGCAAAATGAAAAGCCGTATGGACGAGAGTATTCTCGTTTGTGTGTACTACGGTCCAAATGGTGAACGTCTCATTAAAAGAGGATATAAAATCGCAGCAATCATGGATTGTCCGCTGTACATCTTAACCGTCGATCCTGCACCACTGGATGACTTTGATGCGGAGAAATCGGAGTACATCGAACGCTGGCAAGAACTTGCTGAAGAGCTAGACGTGGAAGCGTTCATTATCCGAGACGATGAAACGCGACCCGCAGCCAAGGTCATTAAAGAAGTCGCACACCAATACGGCATCACACAAATCATCATCGGGCAAACAGCGCAAAGCCGTTGGGAAGAAATTACGAAAGGCTCCTTCATGAACGTACTGCTAAGAGAGATCCCATTCGTTGACTTCCATGTAGTCTCTGTAGATCGGGCGATCAAACATGAGGAGGAAGGGTCTTTTGAAAAAGGCGTGCGTGCCTACCTTGTTCAAGACGGTGATGGTTATCGCATTAATTTCACACTCTCCAAACGTGCACAATACGAAGGTATCTTCTTCAAAGAAATTGGAACAGATTTTAATAACGGCATTTTTAAATTCATGCAAAACAATAAAATTTGCCAAGTTCAAATTGAAGAGGACCAAGTGCTGGAAACGAGCAAGATTCAATGCAAAGTCTATGATTAATACTGACATCTGTGCATATCATTTTGAAAAAAAGCAGCATCCCGACTTTCGGGATGCTGCTTCTTATCATTCAGAGAGCTCTTCTCCTACTATTTTCACTTCCATCTCCAGATCGATGCCAAATTTCTTTTTGACTTCTGCTCTCACCATTTCAATCGTCTGGATATAATCTGTTGCAGTTGCGTCTTTTTTATTAACGATAAACCCGGCATGTTTCGTAGAAACTTCTGCTCCGCCAAATCCTTTGCCTTGCAGCCCACTATCTTGAATCAATTTTCCTGCAAAATAGCCTGGCGGTCGCTTGAAAACACTACCCGCCGAAGGATATTCAAGAGGCTGCTTAGATTCGCGCTGAAACGTAAGGTCTGCCACAGCCGCATCGATATCACATTGTACGCCAGGCGTCAATTGGAATTCAGCAGATAGTACATAGTAGCCCTTCGTTGTAATAATGCTTTTTCGATAACCAAGTTCCAGCTCTTCTTTGGATAGAATGAAGATCTTCCCCGTATCATCCATCAATGTAGCTTGTGTAATAATATCCTTGATCTCACCGCCGTATGCCCCGGCATTCATTGCCATTGCTCCGCCGATCGATCCTGGAATCCCACAAGCAAACTCCAAACCAGTCAAGCAAGCTTTTGCCGCTGCCTTGGATGCATCGATGATATGTGCCCCCGCTTCCGCGATTAGCGTACTTTCCTTAATCTGAATTTCATTAAGATTGGCCATGTACAGGACAATCCCACGAACACCGCCATCCCGTACAACCATATTCGATCCGTTACCCAATAATAAAATCGGAATGTTTTGTTCATATGCGTAGGTTACAACTGCTTGCACTTCTTCTATAGTTCCAGGTGCTACGACAACATCTGCTTTTCCACCTAGACGCGTTTTCGTGTATTTGTTTAGCGGTTCATCAAGCAATACCCAACCGTTCTTTATTTTCATTTGAAGGTCTTCAAACCAGCGATGTTTTGACATTCACATCCAGTCCTTTCACTTTACCTGTCTCCAAACAAGGAAACATTCTTATCACTCTATTAGTATGCTTCCAATCGGTCTTTTTGACAAGGTTTTTCATTTTGACTTTTATAGGCTTTTCCTTTACAGTTTACATAACTAAAGACCCACAAGGAGGAGAGAAAGTGAATAAATGGAAAGTTGATTCCACAGCATCCACTGTCGAATTTTCCGTTCCCCATATGATGGTATCGAGCGTGAAGGGCAAGTTTGAAGAGTTTTCAGGGGAAATCGAAGGAAATGCACTGGATTTGGCGAAGAGTTCTGTCCAGTTTCAAGTGGCTGTTCGTTCTATTCAGACAGACAATAAGGAGCGCGATGTGCATTTATGCTCACAAGACTTTTTTGACGCACAATCCTTTCCATATATGTCGTTTCTCTCTCGATCTATTTATCTAGAGAAGGATAATATGTATAGAATGACTGGAGATTTGATCATTAAACAGACTACGAAAAAGCTATTGTTTTGTGTTACACCTTTAGCGCCTGAAACATTTGATGCCCGCTATCTAGCTGAAGGCAAGATTAAGAGGAAAGAATTTGGCCTGATATGGAATAGGGCTATCGAAGCAGGCGGTGTCATGGTCGGCGATACAATTGATATTCAGCTGACCATTGCCGTAAAGAAAAAATGAAAATGCCTGAACAGATGAATACCAGTGCTCAGTCAGAAGCATTTACTTTTTACTGAATTTAAACGAAGATCAAATTGCCCAGTCTACGCAATTTAGGGATTGAAGCGGAAGACGGTCGACTCCGGGAAAGCGTACCGTCTAGAGCGCAAATCCTCACGGATACCCCCCTGCCGCACTTACTCGACGAAAACTTGACCAGCTGTATTCGTATAACTTTTGCTTCACTTAAAATGGAAATCTCGATAATAACAATGTGAAATATCTCCAAATCATCTCATCTGGTAAGGTAACTCAATAATCTCGTACATTTAAAGAAGCAACAGCCGAAATGCCATACGAGCATTCCGACTGCTGCTTTTCTATCCTTATTTACACATCACACGAGTCATCATCACACTGCCCCCCGCTATCTTTTCCTAGCATCTGCAGAGTTGATTTGATTCCTTCCTCTTCTGCAATCTTTTCGAGCGCCTCCACAAATGCTTCGATCGGCTGAGCACCAGAAATTGCATACTTCCGATTGATGACAAAGAACGGTACACCCTGTACGCCAATCTGACGTGCTTCTTCGATGTCAGCTTGCACTTCATCTGCAAAATCATTACTGTGGAGCATTGCTTTCGTCAGCTCTGCATCGAGACCCGCTTCTTGTGCGATCGATACGAGTACTTCCTCTGTGTCGATACGTTCACCTTCCACAAAGTGACCATGCAACAAACGCTCGGTCACTTGCTCTTCCGCCCCATGCTGTCCAGCAAATTTCGCTAGACGATGTGCATCCTGCGTATTGGAAGTCTTCATTTTTTCCACTTGATAATGAAGCCCCACCGTTTTTGCTTGCTCTTCAACATTTTTCATCATATTTTCTGCTTCAGTCCTGCTGATGTTATACTTGTTTGCCAACCCTTCAAGTTGCGATTGGTCAGATGCTACAGGTGTATTCGGATCCAGCTGATAGGCCTTGTACTGCACCTCTGCTTTCTCCTCTAGCCCTGCTTGCTTCAGTGCCTGCTCCAAACGTCTCTTTCCGATATAGCAAAACGGACAAACATAATCGGACCATACTTCAATTTTCATTTATTCCGCCACCTTTCTACTATCAATTTTAGATTCAATAAAATTTGGGTACAATATAAATGCTTGAACTATTTGAATATAAAAGGACTGGTGTAAAAATGAATGAGTCACTATGGCTGGCAACCGCATATCCAAACGAAGAATATCCTGTGGTAGAGGATAATCTATCATGCGAGGTTTTGATCATCGGCGGAGGTTTAAGTGGGATTGCAAATGCCTATTTCTTAGCGTCACAAGGTAAAGATGTCATTTTATTGGAGAAAAACAGCATTTTACACGGAGCGACCGGGAACTCAACTGGTAAACTAACTGCGCAACATGACTTGGTATATGCCGATTTGATTGAGCAATTTGACTTGGAAAGCGCAAAGCTTTATTTCAATGCGAACGAAAGTGCTTTGCAATTCGCTCGTTCCATTGCAGATGCAAATGAGCTGCAAACTGCACATTCCGCACTTTACTCACAAACTGCAAAAGGTACAGAACAATTAATGAGAGAGAAAAAAGCCTATGAGGAAATAGGAATTCCGTTCACATTAGCTGGCAAGGCAACCGATTTACCTTTTCAGACTACAAACACATTAATCATCGAGAACGAAGCTCAAATACATCCAGTTCGTTTTGGACAAAAGTTAGCACAGCTTGCAACCAAGGCTGGTGCTCGATTATTTGAACATGCACAAGTTGCGGCACTCGATACAGACCGCCATTTCGTTAAGCTTTCTTCTTCCACAGAAATTCGTTACCGTCAGCTGATCATCTGTTCGCATTATCCGATTGAGGCACTTGAAGGTATGCAAATTCTCAAATTAGACGTCGATCGTTCTTATATAGCAGCGGCAAAAACAACCACCCCTTTCGCCCATCAATATATCGCCGTTGATAATCCGAAACGCTCAATACGCACAACAACCATTGACGGTCAATCGTATTTATTACTGGCCGCAGAATCTCATCATGCGGGGGCAGAAAAAGAAACGCAGATCCATTATGACCGCATTACAGAGGACCTAAAAACGAACTTGCAACATTCGGACATCATCTACAAATGGTCTGCGCAAGATCCGTCTACGCCAGATCTAGTGCCCTACGCAGGAGCTATTTCAGATGCATCGCCTGATGTCTTTATTAGTACTGGCTATCGAAAATGGGGGCTCTCCAACTCCATGGCCAGCGCTCAAATCATCTCGGACGCAATTGTCGGGCGACACAATCCTGCCAGCGAACTATACTCTCCTCGACGCACGGATTTTGGCGCATTATTCAACAGGGCTCTTTTATTGACAGGGCGCACAGTGAAGGAATTTGCAGGTGGTCATATCGCACGCACGGACTCGCCTATTTGCACACATATGGGTTGCCGTACTCGCTGGAATAAAGGCGACCAAACATGGGATTGTCCTTGTCACGGCTCTCGTTTCCGTGCAGATGGTTCAGTACTCGAAGGTCCTGCCACTCAGCCTCTTGATTTAAGTTAAAAAAGACTGTCATGGAAACCGGATGAATTTCCGATTTCTAGACAGTCTTTTCATTAGGATAACGCTTCAGTTAATACTGGTACAATCTGTTTTTTGCGTGACACGATGCCTTTTAGCAATGCGGAGTTATTATCGAACGATACATTAAACGCGGAGCCTGCACGTTCTGCTTCTTTACCTAATGCAATGATGACAGAATCACTGTTAATGATATCCGTTACGACAAACAAGAATAAATCCAAGTTCTTTTGCTCAATCACTTGAAGAAGCAATTTTTCCAACTCTGCTTGACGCCCAAGAATATCTTGAAGGTCGACTGCATTCACTTGAGCAATCTCCATTTTGATATCGCCGAATGAAAATTCTTTTGCATCCAAGCTAACTAATTCTTGAATAGGCGTTGCACTCAAATCTGCACCGGCTTTTAGCATGGCTAGACCATACTCAGCAGCATTGATCTCGGCAATGGCAGCCAATTCATTAGCCGCTGCCTGATCTTGCTCTGTAAAAGTTGGTGATTTGAATAACAATGAATCAGAAACAATTGCCGATAGCATGAGTCCTGCGATTTCTTTCGGTATCTTGACTCCATGTTCCTTAAATAATTTGTTCAAAATTGTTGCCGTACAACCAACCGGCTCAGCCCGATAATATAGCGGATCATTTGTCTGGAAGTTTGCGATTCGGTGATGGTCAATGACTTCCAACACTTGTACTTCGTCCAAATCGTCTACACTCTGCTGCTTTTCATTGTGATCGACCAAGATAACTTGCGATACTTCAGGCGATGCCTTTTCGATTAAACGAGGGGCTTCAAAACCAAATGTTTCAAGAGCATACGCAGTTTCTTTTGAAATATTTCCTAAACGCACTGCTTCTGCATCTACTCCCAATTGCTGCTTCAAGTACGCATATGAAATAGCAGATGCTATTGAATCTGTATCTGGGTTTTTATGCCCGATGACTAACACTTTTGACATTGTTAAATCCTCCTAATTCACTCTGTTTACTAATTTTATTTTACCACACTATTTAAGTTTGAGTAGTGGGAAATAATAAAGCATGAATTTCATCTTTATTATGAACGAAGTCTGCTATTGTATAACGGTCCAGCACAGCAAAATAGGCTTGTAATGCTTCATACAATACACCTTTCAGATGACAGGCCGATGATAGAACACACATATTTTTATTTGGATCAAAGCATTCAACCAAATGAAAATCATCCTCGGTTTTACGGACAAGTTCTCCGACATTGATATCATTAGGGTCTGTACAAAGGCGAATTCCTCCTCCGCGACCACGAATCGTTTCAATCAGCTGCAGCTTTCCTAATTCATGGACAATTTTTGTGAGGTGATTTTTAGAGATTTGATAAGCATCCGATATTTCCTGCACAGTGGAAAGTTCATCATGTTGCTTGGACGCTAGAAAAATCAGAACACGCAGCGAATAATCAGTGTACATAGTTAAACGCATAATATCACCACTTTCTGTTCTTTTTCCATTATAGCATTTTCATTCAAAAATTCCTTATTTACCGCCGCGAGTCAGATGAATAACAACGTTGATCCATTTAGGGTTTAAACTTGTCAGAACCGGCTATCATTAAAAGATAGCTTTTTTAGTGTATGGCGGTTTATTGAATGAACTGTGTCCATTTTTTGTATTCTATTTAAACATGTATTTTATATATAGCTTTTAAGCAAAAAGTGTTTTATGATGGGTTTATCAAATACGGAAAGGTTGTGCATTACCATGTTAGATCAAAAAACAATCGATATTATTAAATCAACAGTACCAGTACTGGAGCAACACGGTAAAACGATTACAACAGTTTTCTACAGAAATATGTTTGAAGCACACCCAGAGTTACTCGACATTTTCAATCATGCAAACCAATCACAGGGACGTCAGCAAACGGCACTCGCTAATACAGTGTACGCAGCAGCTCAACACATTGACGACCTAGGAGCAATTCTTCCAGCAGTCGTGCAAATCGCACACAAGCATGTATCTTTAGGGATCTTGCCTGAGCATTATCCAATTGTAGGGGAGTATTTATTAGGTGCAATCAAAGAAGTACTAGGTGATGCAGCAACTCCTGAAATCATCGACGCATGGGCAGCAGCTTACGGAGTGATTGCAGATGCATTCATCGGATTGGAAGCAAAAATGTATGATGACAACGAATCTGCCGATGGCGGCTGGAGAGAATTCAAGGATTTCGAGATTGTCGATAAAGTAGAAGAAAGTGATGTTATCACTTCCTTTTATTTAAAACCAGTTGACGGCAAAAAGTTACCGTACTACTTGCCAGGACAATATATTACAATTCGCACTTCAATCCCAGGTGTGAAAAATGTCGTTAATCGTCAATATAGCTTGTCGCAAAAATCCAATGATGAGACATTCCGCATTTCCGTCAAACGTGAAGATTCACTGCAACCGAATGGCGTTGTTTCTTGCTACTTGCATAACGAAGCAGCCGTTGGCGATATAATCGAGGTAAGCGTACCTGCAGGAGACTTCTATCTAGAGCCGACAAAGACAACACCTGTAACATTGATCAGCGGCGGTGTAGGAATCACACCAATGAAAGCAATGTATCAAACAATTGCAGACGTGTCTCCTGAACGTGAAGTCGCATTCTTGCACTCCGCCCGTACACGCAGCCAACAAGCATTTGCTACTAAATTAGAGCAGTTGAACGCAAAATTACCGAACTCCAGCTACAAAGCCCTTTATTCAGAAGAGGGAGACGGCATGTTCACACGCGAATTCTTGCAGGAAAATGTCATCGAAGGCAGCGATGTCTATGTCTGTGGACCTACTGGTTTCATGGAATTCGTTATCCAACAGCTTTATGCAATCGGCGTACCAGAAGAAAAAGTACACTTCGAATTCTTCGGACCTGCTGTACAACTTGATTTAGCAACTGTTTGACTATACTAACAAACCCCGCGAATTTGATTCGCGGGGTCTTTCTTTGGCTTTTAGTTCATTTCTAACTGTGTTTCGCTTTATAATTTCTTAGGCATACGGATTGAAGCAAAAATCAGTGCAGCCACTAAAAAAAGTCCTAAATAGCCGACAAGCGGGTAAAAATTGCTGACCAAGTTCGTAAAACCGAAGAAGCTCAGCCCATAGCCGATTACTAATGAAACAGCTACGAAAACTTTAAACGTCTTCGTACCAGATTCAATGAATCTCGCACCAAATGCATAGAACATACTGACTGCCGTATTGAAGATCATGCCGTACAGCACAAGCGCCATAAATATCGCGAATATAGGTGAAATAGAATTGATAATCGCAAGCATTGGCAATTCTGTTCCCGCCACGTCATCTACCTTCGAGAATATTGCCAAGTGACTCAATAAAATCAAGATACCGAGACCAAGGCCCCCAACAAAACCGCCCCAAGCAGCTGTCTTCTCATTTTTTTCCGCGCCTCCCATCACAATGGACATAGATGCGCCCACTGCAATATTGAACGACACATAGTTGATTGCCGAAACAAACCAATTTGGTAATGTCGTCGGCACCGCTTTAGCTACAGGATCCAGAACCGCAAATGTTGTATCCATCGTCCATACACTATAGATCGATACGCCAACAACTGTGATGATCAGAAATGGTGTAATACTGCCAATCACCGCAACCACTTTGTCGACATTCAATAAGATTGTTAAAAATACGAGCACAATCATCAGCAAACTGCCGACATAAGAAGGCAACCCAAATTGCTGATGTAAATTAGCTCCGGCGCCAGCCAGCATAACCACTCCAACGCCGAACAGTGTAAAGATAATAATGCCATCCACCACGACGCCTAAGTAACGCCCGCTAATTTTATAAATGACATCCTTGTGAGAATTCGTCTGCATCCGACTGCCAAGACGCGTCAATACCATCCCCAAATAAGCAAATAATACAGTACAGACGATAGCACCCAGGATCCCCCAGAATCCAAAACTCGTAAAATACGTCATAATTTCATTCCCGGAAGCAAAACCAGCCCCGACAATTATGCCGATGAAGGCACTTCCCATCTTTAATATGTCTCTCATAATTTCCCCTATTCTTCTCTGTCACGACAAGGCCGCGAGATGATCTTTACCCCCACTTCATTTCCTGTATTTCGAAACAAAAGGGTTGTCTTTTTCATAAAACCGCCAAGGATAATGGACAGCCTCACCTGAGTTTCCAATACCTACGCGCGGACCTGCTTCCACTTCATTTTGCGGAAATCCTTCTGAAATATAAAGCGGTTTCTGTGCCCAATGATGACCGTAGTAGTCCATCGTGACCCCAAGTGCTTTTGAGAGCTTACCCGGACCATTTGTCAGATCGGTCATTTTCTTAATGTGATTCCCACGGTTTTCTTGCATATGAACCAAACCTTCTACAGGCTCGCCTGCTCTCAGCAAAACGGCATGCGGAATTCCTACCTTTGCACCCACGACATTCATCAGCACGTGGGTGTGCATCTGGTATGTATACACCGATCCCGCTTCTCCAAACATAATTTCTGTGCGCTTTGTTCGACGATTACCGAAGCTATGAGCCGCACGATCTTCGGGTCCGTGGTACGCTTCAGTCTCTACGATTCTAACAACCAGTAAGCCGTCCGAACGCTCATGAACAATATGCTTTCCGACTAAGTTGCGTGCAAGTTCTAAGACAGGAGCTTCAAAAAAAGACGGATCGATCGGTTCATACATTGTAATCTTCTCCTTTCCACATATCAGGCCAAACCTTGACCCGCTGCGAACTCACGATAGAGGTCATGTGATTCCAATAATTCTTCATGCCGTCCTCGCCCCGTAATCTTGCCGCTCTCTAAAAACAACAGTTGATCGGCATGCAAAACCGTCGCCAAACGGTGCGCAATAATCAATGTAGTTCGGCCATTCATCAAATGCTGTAATGCCTCCTGCACATGAGTTTCGGACCCGCTGTCTAAGTTGGAAGTAGCTTCATCCAATAACAAGATTTCCGGGTTATGCAATAATGCACGGGCTATGGCAATCCGTTGGCGCTGGCCTCCTGACAGTTTCATACCGCGTTCCCCGACCAATGTCTCGAATTGATCCGGCATCTCTTCGATAAACGTGTAGGCATTGGCCGCCTTTGCTGCTTCGATAATCTTATCAATAGAGGGTCGCCGCTCTAAACCATAAGCAATATTATCTAGAATAGTGCCGCTCAATAATGGACTTTCTTGTGAAACATAACCAATTCGTCCACGCCACTCTGCTAGTGGTATGTCCTTTATAGGCACCGCGCCAAGTAAGATTTCTCCTGAATTCGGTAGATAGAAGCGTTCGACTAATGAAAAGATTGTTGTTTTCCCGCCACCGCTTGGGCCTACGAATGCAGTGACCGTCCCTCTACCCGCTGTAAATGAAATACCATTCACTATGTGTTTATCCGGATCATAAGAAAAGTGCACATCTGAAAACGTTAGTGCCCCTTCTGATTGCGGTGAAAATTTGCCCATTGCCGGCTCAGACTTCATTTGTAGAATTCCCTGGATGCGCTCTGTCGCTCCGACTGCTTTTTGAAACGAGGTAAAGAACTGTGCCATTTGGGCAAACGGCATGATGATTTGAAACAGTAAGAAAATAATGGCTACTAACGTTCCTGCAGACAAAGCACCTCTTGCAACTTGTGCTCCGCCGTAACCAAGGATCACTACTAAGATCCCCATCATCGTCAGCATCATGATGGGTGAGATGACGGCTTGAATCTTCGCTTCCTTTAACCCATACCGGAATAACGATTGAATTGCCGTCTTCCCTTTCCCTCCTTCTGTCGGCTCTGCCCGATACGCCTTTACTAACCGGATATCACCGAGCACACGACCTAAGTGCCCCGAAAACTTCGCCATTTCAGCTTGTGTCGCCTTCGCTACTTTATGCATCAACCGTCCTAATGGGATTAATATGACCATACTGACTGGCACACTAATCAGCATAATGATGGTCATTTTCCAATCCAGCACCAACAAAATGACAATGGCTCCGATAATGGAAATCATGCCGGAAATGAAAGATACTAGATGTTCAGACACTAACGATTTGAGCACAGTTGTATCTTGTGTAATCCGACTCATCGTCTCCCCGGTTTCATTCTGATCGAAATATGGGATCGGTAAACGCAGAACCTTCTGCCATAATTGATTGCGTAGATCTGCCACTACCGTTTCTCCAATATAAGCAAGCATATAGTAGGAAAAGCCACCAGCAATTGCTTGGACAACGAATAAACCCAGCAAGAATACGCCTGTTTTCCAGTTCATCAGTTCGCTCGTGAAAGAGTCCACCAAATCTTTGGTGATCAAGGGAACGACCAACCCTGCTACTGTCTCGATAAGTGATAAAAGCAAGGCAAAGGCTGTAACTGCAACAGGCCAATGTAATGTCTTGATTAAACTTATGAAATTTTTCAATGATCCGGTTGCTTTTGCTTGATTGTTCATCACTCGCCTCTTTTCTATCTTATTCCAATGCGTTGTAATTTAGCCCTTGGATATATTCCCCAATGCGCAACCAATCCTCTTCTAAATCAGTTCGCAGGGACGGACGATAAAAGATGGATGCCGGGTGAAATGTCGGTAGAATGGTATACGAATGGTCTGTCCAGCTATAGTGCGTATCATTCAATGATTTTAGATACTGAACAGGCTGTGTCAATAGCTGACCGTGAAGTGTTGTTATTTTGGCATGCTTTCCGAGCAATCGTTGTAAACCAATATTACCAAGCGTAACGATGAGCTTCGGCTTAAGATTCGCCACTTCATAATCCAATACCGGTGCATGGGCAAGTTGTTCCTTTTGTGTTGGCGGACGATTGTATTTACGTTTCGTCAAGCTACCGTCACGTTCTTTCTTTGTTCCCCATTTATAAGGTCTACTGCGGAATGAACTTGTCATATAAACATCTTCTCGCGAAAGTCCTACCGAGGCAAGAGATTTCATCAGTTCGTCACCTGCTCTGCCGATGAATGGCACGCCATGTACGGCCTCATGTTCTCCAGGCGCTTCTCCGACCAGCAAGAGGGTCGGTGATTCAGGACCTTCACCTCGTACAAACCCTTCCACCTGAAAACCTTCACTGCGTTCAAGTGCAGTCTGTGCTATATCATCCGGAATACGAAACATCCTATCAACTCCCTTGTCACAATTATAGAGGTTCTTAGGCAGAATCAAAAATATTTACCATTGAAAAAGCCGCCCCCATTTATGTTAAATGGAAACGACTTAACCTATACTATGCTAACTCCGTTTGTTTTGTTTCTGTTCCGAGTAATACAACAGATAATACCCCCACCAGGATGGCGGCACAGAAGATACCGAATATGATACCGAACCCATAGCCTGCCGTCAGCAATGAACCGACAAGCAACGGACCGAAAATACCGCCAACTCGGCCAACAGCTGCTGCAACGCCTGATCCCGTTGCCCGTATTGCGGTTGGATATTGCTCAGGTGAATAAGCATACAATGCTCCCCACGCGCCTAAATTAAAGAACGATAAAAATGCGCCTGCAATCATTAATGTCGTTAGCGTATCCGCATTACCAAAAGCCAGCGCGCTAAGTGCCGTGCCGAATAAATATGTGGCCAAGACAAACTTTCGTCCAGCTCGTTCGATCAGCCAGGCAGCGCTGAAGTAGCCAGGAAGCTGGGCCAGTGTCATAAGCAAAACATATCCAAAGCTTTTGATTAAACTAAAACCTTTTAATACCATGACGCTCGGTAGCCATAGGAACATTCCGTAATAGGAAAAGACAACAGCAAACCAAACGATCCAAAGCATAACGGTGCGCTTTCTATATGTCGGAGCCAACAATAGCTTCAGTTTTTGTCCAGTAGACTGTTCTGTTCTTCCTTCTTTTATAAACCTCTTTGAATCCGGCAAATTCCGTCGTAAATAAATTGCATAAAATGCCGGTAATGCTGTTATGATCAATGCAATCCGCCAACCATAACTCGGGATGACAAAGTACGCGATCAGCGCTGCAATCAGCCAACCTGCCGCCCAGAAACTTTCAAGCAATACGACAACACGCCCGCGCTCTTTCGCTGAAACACTTTCCGATACTAACGTAGACGCAACAGGAAGCTCACCGCCTAATCCTGCTCCCACTAAAAAACGCAGAATCAGAAACGCCCATAAAGAGGTGGTTAAGGCGGATAATCCGCTAGCGACTGAAAATAAGATGAGCGTGATCATGAACACCTGTTTTCTCCCAATACGATCCGCAAGCAATCCAAAACCAAACGCTCCAACAGCCATACCGATTGAATTGATACTTCCGATCCAACCCATCTCTGAAGACGTCAGCTGCCAATCAACAGCGAGCGCTGCAATGATAAATGACAGGATGCCGACATCCATTGCATCAAACATCCACCCGGTACCCGCGATGCCAAGCAATTTATTACGTGAGATTTCCTTCGTTTTCACTAGTGCTCTACCTTTCTATTGTACAATCTTTAGGTGTCTTTACATATGTAATTATAGCACTTTATGAGGTAATTTGACTAGCGTAGTTTTACTTAAGAAAGAAGTATGAGCTAAGGTGGGTAATTTATGAGCGCAATTCAGCCTTTTATGTTCATCGCACGCAAAATCCATTACACCACTCCATAGAAAAACCCCGAAGGACTAAGTCCTTCGGGGTGGCATTTCTCTTTATAGTGCAGATTCGACTTCTTTGATCATTTCTTTAAATGATTGTAGCCCGCCGCCAGATAAGTACCAATATTCACCGTTTAGGTAAATCATTTTATCGTTTTTGAATGCGTTTGTTTTCTTCACTAGGTCGTTTTCAATGGAATCTTTTGCACTTCCATCGCCGATAGCTGCATCACGGTCGATGATGAATAGGATATCAGGGTTTGTTTCCAAGATATATTCAAACGTGATATTTTGTCCATGTGTAGATACTTCGATACCTTCATCTGCTGGTTTAAAACCGAACACATCGTGGATGATTCCAAAACGTGAGCTAGGACCATAAGCACTTACTTTACCTTCTGTTCCAAGGATGATCAATGCGTTGCTATCTAATTCTGCTGTTTTTGCTTTGATTCCTTCAATACTTGCGTCCACATCGTTCAACTCAGTTTTCATTTCATCTTCTTTATCGAAGATCGTTGCAATAGTTTCCATGTTTTCTTTAAATGAATCCATATAACGTGATGTATCTACACCCGTGAATATTGTCGGTGCGATTTCTGTAAACTGATCATACAAGTCCGATTGACGTCCAGAAATGAAGATGACATCCGGCTTTAATGCATGAATTGCTTCGAAATCCGGCTCTTTTAAGCTTCCTAAGTTTTCATACTTCTCATCTTCATATTTAGAAAGATATCCAGGTACGTTTGTTTGTGGTAAGCCTGCTACTTCCACTCCCAGTTCGTCTAGTGTATCCAATGTTCCGAAGTCAAAAACTACTACTTTTTCAGGGTTCTTTTCAAGAGTTGTTTCACCAAGTTCGTGTTTGATTGTTACTTCTTTGCTCTCTTCAGCTGGCTTATCTTCAGGAGCTGCGTTGTCAGCCGGCTTATCTTCTTCTTTCGTGCTGCCACAAGCAGCTAGTGCAAGCATTAAAACTAATGCAAACAGGGATAATGTAAGTTTTTTCATTGGTTTAAGTTCCTCACTTTTTTAAGAGTTAAAATAGACGCAAATACGGCAATTTTTCATTTGTTGTATCGGAATATCCATATCATAGATTTCCCGTAATGACTCCGAATTGATAATATCGTTCGTCGGACCATCCTTGACGATCCTGCCTTCTTTTAATGCCACGATCCGATCGGAATAGACTGAAGCAAAGTTGATATCATGCAGTACAATTACGACAGTTTTTCCAAGATCATCAACCAGCTGACGTAAAATCTTCATGATTTGTACGGAATGTTTCATATCTAAGTTATTGAGTGGTTCATCCAATAAAATATAATCCGTATCTTGAGCGATTGTCATGGCAATGAAAGCACGCTGACGCTGGCCGCCTGACAATTCATCTAAATACGCTTCCTGCATATCCATCAAGCCCATATACTCCAATGCCTGATCTACCATCCGTTCATCCTCTTCGTGAAGACGGCCCTTACAGTGCGGGAAACGGCCGAATCCGACGAGTTCGCGGATGGTCAACTTGACATTCATGAAGTTCGATTGCTTCAAAATGGCTACACGTTTAGCAAAATCATTAGACTTCATATCTTTCACTTTACTTTTATCGAGCAGTACTTCACCGGTATCTGCATCCATTAATCGGCTTACCATCGACAGAAGAGTAGATTTACCAGCCCCGTTCGGTCCAATGAATGACGTGATTTTACCACGGTGTATATTCACATTGACCTTTTCGACGACTGCTTTTCTTCCATAAAACTTAGTTAGCTCACGAACCTGAATCATGAGGATCGACTCTCCTTTAATAGTAAATAGATAAAGTACACGCCACCGACAAAGTTAATGATCACGCTCAATGTAGTTGAGAAAGAGAAGACACGCTCCACGATCCATTGCCCACCGACCAGTGCTATCACACTCATAACAGATGCTCCTGCAATTAAGACAGAGTGTTTGAATGTGTTGAAGAATTGATACGATAGATTGGCCACAATGAGTCCAAAGAAAGTAATAGGACCGACCAACGCAGTCGATACGGCAATTAAGACAGCCGACAAAATCAGCATCAGCTTGACTACCGACTGATAGGATACACCTAAGTTAATGGCAGTATCACGACCTAATGACAGAACATCTAATTCATTGATATAGCGCCAACCAATAATTAGCGTAAGTATCAATATTCCAAATGCCCACCAAACTAGATCGCCGTTAATATTGTTGAAACTCGCAAACATTTTATCTTGCACTCGCATGAATTCATTCGGATCAATCATAACTTGCAGGAATGTCGAAATACTTCCAAAGAATGTACCGACGATGATGCCCACTAACAATAAGAAGTAAATAGGACGATTTCCCTTACCAAATAGAAAGTGATAAAGTGCTAAGGCAAACAAGACCATAGCCCCAACTGACAGCATAAAGTTGAACTGCTGATTAATCAGCACAAAATGGGTAGATCCAAAAAAGAATACAAGAACGGTCTGCAATAAGACATAAAGAGAGTCTAGCCCCATAATGCTTGGCGTCAAAATCCGGTTATGCGTAATCGTCTGGAAAATGACTGTAGAATACGCGACCGCAACGCCTGTCAGAATCATCGCAATGACTTTGATTGCCCTTCGAGGAAGTGCATAGTCATAGCTGCCGTTCAAACCTTGAAATAAATACAATCCACAAAACAATAGTGCAAATGCAGTCAAAATCAATAGTTTCGTTGAATTACGCATACGCTTTCCCCCTAAACAACAGGTAGAGGAAAATTCCGCTTCCGATGACACCGACCATTAAGCTGATCGAAATCTCGTATGGGAAAATGATAACTCTTCCTAAAATGTCGCAAACGAGAAGAAAGATTGCCCCAAGCAATGCAGTATGCGGTAAAGTTTTCTGCAGATGGTCACCTTTGAAAATCGATACGATATTCGGGATGATCAATCCGAGAAACGGTATCATACCGACCGTCAACACAACTGTTGTCGTAATAAGTGCAACTAAAATCAAGCCGATATTGACGATTCGTTTATACGCCAACCCTAAGTTTTTAGAAAAATCCTCACCCATTCCAGCCACCGTAAAACGATTCGCATATAAATATGTAATGATTAAGACAGGTATGCTAATATACAAAAGCTCATAGCGTCCCTTCATGATCATTGAAAAGTCACCTTGCAACCAAGCCGACATATTCTGGATTACGTTTGCCTTGAATGCAAAGAATGTAGTGATAGAAGAGAGGATGTTCCCAAACATCAAACCGACAAGCGGAATGAAAATGGCATCTTTAAATTTAATACGGTCCAATATTTGCATAAATAAAAATGTACCTAGTAGCGCGAAGGCAAAGGAAACTGCCATCTTTTCAAATAATGTTGCATTTGTAAACATCAGCATGGACACTAGTATTCCAAGTCGTGTCGCATCCAGTGTTCCTGCTGTCGTAGGTGAGACGAACTTATTACGGCTTAACTGCTGCATAATCAGCCCGGCAATACTCATCCCCGCTCCAGCCAGCAAAATAGCTACTAACCGTGGCACTCGACTAATTAAAAAAATTTCTGTTTCTTCTGAGCGTAAATCCAATAAATCCGCTGGTGAAATTCGAATGGCTCCCACGAACAGCGAAAGAAATGACAATAGAATTACGGCTGTAATTAAATAACGTTTCTTCATGAAGAACTCCGATATCGAATATTTGAGCTTTCTCACTTAAATGAAAATGATTATCATTCGCTCACTACTTACATTAAACAATTTTGAAGATGATGTCAATACCTAATTGAAAATCATTATCAACAGATTGTGTCATTGAGCCGGAGGAATTGAATTGTAGCCAGCACCATGCAATACACCGTGATCGATACATGAAAAAGCTGCCTTCTATAATAGAAGACAGCTTTTCGTTTTGCTTATTGTTGTTGTTCCATTGCTTCGTTAATATCTACCGCACCGTCAATGACTTCTTTCGGCACTTTGATTTCATCGATTTCATTAATTTTCGAAATATCACCTTTTATTTTTTGCGCTACTTTCACTTGTTGGCCCTGTTCTTCCATTGTCAACACCATGTCCATGTCAAGATTCTTCGTGTAGAAGGTTTTCTTATCAATTGTGAATTCAAGGTCGATACTCTCAATCTCCATCTGAGAAATCATATCCAACTGGGCTTCGTCCATTCCTGCCGGCATATTTTCTTTCATCAAATCTTTCATCAGCCCGCTGAATTTTTCGCCCGATCCCTTCAAATGAAGTACATATTCATCATCTGTTTGCTCAAATTTGAAATCGTCGGCAAACTGCTCATAGAGTGAGTAATCTACTTGTGTATTTGCTGAACCTGCTACTTGGCCTGCTACTTCTTCATACATCTCGTTCGGAAGCTTCATCCAATCTCCTGACTCAGGATCTTTCATGAAGAACCCATCCTGCGTCATATACAGATCCATTGCCATTTCTTCGCCAGCCATTTCCATATTCATCGTTTGACGCATTGCAAGTGGTTCAAGAATCATATCCATGTCAATTGTAGAATTTACGACTTGCTCTTCTTCACCCATTTGCATGTTTTGTGTAATTTCCATATCGGCATGCATACTTTGCAGTGTTTCACTTGCAGCATTTGCCTTCTCCATTACTTCTTCGACAGTGAGGTCACTTTTCTCTATAACTTTATCTTCCTTGCCGGTTTCTGAATCTTCTTTTGGTGTAGCCGTTTGCCCACAAGCGCTTAACACTAATGCCAACACACTGGCAGCTAAGATCATTATCCACTTTTTCATTTGTCCATCTCTCCTCTTATATAATGACTTCACTTAGTTGTACGGTAGGAAAATAAAAAAGGTTCAAAAAAATGCTGATTTTTAATGAAACGAACCGTTTATACCAAATCTAACCAAAACACTCATGGGCAATTAAAACGAGCGCATTAGGTATTTATACTCTTTTTCTTAGAAAAGGTTTAGAAAAAGCGAGAGCGGACAAACTAGAATCATCCCACCCCCTTTCTCTTCTTATAAAGATAAAAGGATTTAGGCTGCATGCATTGCGCATGCAGCCCTTTTTTGCTCTCTCGAGAAATCCTTGTGTCTTATCGTAAATAGTGCGGTGCGAGAGGTTAATGGAGCGGCTGAGCGGATTTTTGGTTCGGTCGTATTGTTGTTTGGTTCGGTTTCACTATCGCATGGCGCGGTCCAACGTATGCTTCGCTCGGTTCTGGGCACTTTTGGCGCGTTCTTTCAGTTTCCATCAATCCACTATGAACTTCGCTAATCGTTCACATTCACTTTCCGGCATTTCTACCGTAATCAACGTTCCTTCTTCTTCGTAATCAGTCTCTTTGATTGCTGCCGTCGCATTCAAATGTGAGACAATTTCTCCGCGATCATACGGAATCAACAATTTGCACGTTATATATTGTCTGAATAAATTTTGCTCAATTAACTTTAACAACTCCGGTATTCCTTCATTTTTCCCGGCAGACATCCATATACTTTGTTCCTGTGTACGCGGATATGTAATCCCTGCCAAGTCAGCTTTATTGTAAACATTTACAGTTGGAATGCTCTCCACACCAATGTCTTCCAACGTTTCATTCGTCACGTCCATCATATGGCCATGCTCTTCATCTGAAACATCCACGACATGCAAAAGTAAATCTGCATTTTTCGCTTCCTCTAATGTAGAACGGAATGCTTGGACAAGATGGTGAGGTAGCTTTGATACAAATCCAACGGTATCAGTGAGGATGAATTCCTTCTTGTCGGGCAGTTTGATTTTTCTCACCGCTGTCTCTAGCGTCGCGAATAACATGTCTTTTTCGCTGACTTCCTTTGACTGGTCTGCATCCGTGTATTGTAACAGACGATTCATCAACGTCGACTTGCCGGCATTCGTGTAGCCGACAATCGAAACCACGGGAATGCCGCTGCGTACTCGTTGTTTCCGTTGGGTTTCACGTTGATCTTTCACATGCTCTAATTCGCGACGCAGCTTGGCAATCTGATCTTCAATTTTCCGGCGATCGAGCTCTAATTTCGTTTCTCCCGCTCCTTTGTTTTGCAAACCGCCGCCTGTGCCGCCACCTTGTCTGCTCAATGAAGCACGCAAACCGACTAGGCGTGGCAAAGTATACTGTAGCTGGGCTAATTCTACTTGCATTTGCGCTTCCCGATTTCTCGCTCGCCGCGCAAAGATGTCCAAGATGAGCATCGTTCGATCAATGATTTTGCACTCCAGCTCTTTTTCTAGATTACGTAATTGCGATGGAGACAATTCATCATTGAAGATCAATAAATTTGCGCCAGTCTCTTCGTACACTTGACGAATCTCATCGATCTTTCCCTTACCTAAATAATGAGATGGGTTTCTTCGTTCTAAATTTTGAGTCACTTCACCGATTACCTTTACGTCAATTGCTTCTGCCAAGTTGCGCAGCTCTTCCATCGCATACTCGAAATGCAGATCTTTTTGTTCATGTACTCCGACGATTACTGCCTCTTCCACTAATACATCCATTCCTGTATCCTCCCCAACATCTTTTTACATAGTTTACCCTTCGTCCTGCTAACTAATCGTTATGTAACAAACGGACAGCTGCCAGGCGCTCAGGCGTACCTTGTTTTTCCTCAAAACGAAACAGAACATCGCCTACTCGGATATCATTCTTATCCCCGACTTTTTGTGATAATAAGACGGCCCATTCCCCTGTTTCTCTTAATGGGTCTTCAACATGAATGATACATTCTGTAATCTGTTGCTCTTTATGTGAAGAACGACGTGCTCCCTGCTTCTCCGGTTCTGCCCATTCAATGAAAAATGGATAGGGTAATTCACTCGTCGGAGTCTGTTCTATAAACAACATTTTCCAACGCAGTAACTGTCCTTCTTCAGTTCTTCTCGATGCAGGAAGGATATCAGTCGTCTGAAAACCTTTATTATCTAGCTCTTCTTTCCATATTTCCATCCGATCGACAGAAATGCAAACCGTCGCCCAGCCGTCTCCGTATTGCTTGTCATGTAGGAACTGCGCAACAAGCGGTTGATCGACAGCTGCTTTCTCCGCCTTTTCTCTATCTTCAATTGTCAGCCATTCGATGTACGCGTTATTTGTATAGAGCAAGGCATTGACCGTTCCCCATTTCTCATGACGCCCACCCATCACAGCGCCGTACCCTTTTCGGTTTTGCTCTTCAACTACATTCTTCAAGTTTTCATTGGTAAAATAAACTACATGATCCAATTTCATTGAATATCACTCCTGACGCCATTGTTTCCTTATCATAACAAACCTCCACATCTAAAAACGTTTTTTCACCCTACAGCCTGTTTGATTATTTTGTCTATGTCTGCAAAGTTTTGTATGATGAAGTCAGAAGACCCGACACTATTTCCCGGGAAATTTAACTATTCGACAGGAGGAAATAATGATGAATCATAAAAAGTGGTTAGAGCATACAGTGGAAATGGCTACAGATAATGTTGTGAATGGCGGAGGTCCTTTTGCAGCAATCGTAGTAAAAGACGGTGAAATTATCGGATCTGGTACGAATCACGTAGAGTCTACATGTGATCCATCCGCCCATGCAGAGTTACTGGCTATTAGGGAGGCGTGCACAAAATTACAAACTCTTGATCTATCTGACTGCGTATTATATGCAAGTGGGGAACCGTGCCCAATGTGTCTCTGCGCGTCATACTGGTCAGCTGTTGGTGAAATCATCTACGCCTGTAGTAAACAGGACGCATATATGGAAGTAGGATTCACGAACCCTGTCCAAGACTTCTTCCCCGATCAACAGCTACCACCAGAAAAGCGTTCTATTCCATTCATTCAGCAAAAAACAGATAATTCAACAAAGCCATTTATTGAATGGAAAAAGCGGCAATCCAAGTAAGTCTGAGAGTTTCCTGAAGTCTCCAAATAGTGTAGGATGAAGGAAGAAATGCAGGAGGAAAAAAATCTCCTGCAGAAAAAATGCGGAGGGATCCTATGGTAATCGAATTATTAACGTCTCATGCTTCAGTTCGTCGATATAAGGATGAACCGATCACAAAGGAAACTGTAACAGAATTAGTCCGGGCAGGTCAGCATGCGGCCAGTTCACACTTTGTACAGGCTTGCTCTGTCATCTATGTAACAGATACCGAAAAGCGCGGACAATTAGCGGAGTTATCTAAAAACCGACGTCAGTTTTATACAGCGGGTGCAGTCCTCGTTTTTTGCATGGACTATAATCGTTTGTCGCATGCCGCTCGCTTGCACGACAGGGAAATCGACTTTTCCGTTGCTGAAAATGTCTTGGTTGGCGCAATTGATGTAGGCTTATTCGCACAAAATGTCGCGATTGCGGCCGAATCAAAAGGCTATGGCATCTGCTATATCGGTGGCGTTCGGAATGCAATCGAAGAGATTTCGGAAGTACTTGAATTGCCAAAAGGTGTCGTCCCTTTATTCGGCATGTCGATCGGTGTGCCGAATGAAGCAAATGGAGTTAAGCCGCGTCTTCCTGTAGAAGCTGTGTTTCATGAAAACAGCTATAATGAGGAGAAATACGCTACTATTTTGCCGGCATACGATGAAATTATTAAAGAATATTACGCAACTCGCGACTCCAATCAAAAGGAATCGACGTGGACAGAACAAATGGCGGACTTCCTAGAAAAGCCCCGCCGTCTGGATATCAAAACGTTTTTGGAGAAACAAGGCTTCCTATTTAAATAACCGAGAAAGACAGGAGTGTAAATGAATGTCAGTAGATGAAGTACTGGAACTACTGCAGAGACGGATGACGGATGGAACGTTCATTCGAGCTACCATTAGTCGTCCGCGTTTGAAGTCGAATGAAATTAAACGAATTAAGCTGAAGCCTCTCGAACTAAAAGGTGAATTTTATATACAATTTGAATATCAGCATGAGCGCATCCTTAAGCATGAGAATGTTGCCCTAGGGGAGATCAAACAGCCTTTGCGGCATGCTCTGGAGCATTATAAACAATTCCATATTGAATTAACGGATGAGACGATACAGATCCAACTTTCGAAGAAGATGAAGGTGTCTATCAAACGAATCTTTCTCGATACAGAGAAGACCGTTGACTATGCGCATAACCGCAAAAAGCATTATGCGCTGACAGAAGGCACTCCTTACCCGTTCCTCGTCCGGCTCGGCGTCCAAACACCAGAAGGGAAAGTAAAGAATCAGAAGCATGACAAGTTTCGGCAGATCAATCGTTTCGTTGAGTTGATTGATGATACACTTTCCTATTTGCCCAAAGACCGAACGATCCGCATTTTGGACTTCGGCTCCGGAAAATCATATTTGACGTTTGCGCTCTATCATTATCTGCGAATCGAAAAAGGTTTGGATATCCGTGTCACAGGATTGGATTTGAAAAAGGAAGTAATAGAGGAATGTCAGGAGATTGCACGCGATTTACAGTACGATCAATTGGAATTCTTGGTTGGCGATATCAATGAATATGAAGGGGACACTGCAGTCGATATGGTCGTGACACTTCACGCATGTGATGTGGCGACGGATATGGCGCTCGCCAAGGCGGTCACATGGGGAGCATCCGTTATCCTGTCCGTTCCTTGCTGCCAGCATGAGTTGTTTTCCCAATTGGAAGCACCTGCACTGGATGTTATGCTGCAGCACGGCTTGGTGAAGGAACGGTTCGCCGCTTTAGCTACGGATTCGATCCGTGCAGAATTGCTTTCATTGGTCGGTTATGAAGCACAACTTGTAGAATTTATCGATATGGAGCATACTCCAAAAAACATTTTAATCCGAGCCTACCGTGATGGTCTGCGACCTGATCAAGCTCAGATTGATCGCTACGTTGCATTCCGTAACATGCTGCAAGCAAAACCATTTTTAGAAAAAGAATTAGAATCGTTGCTCAAATTTATTCCGAATGACAATAGCAGAGGCATTTAATAAAAATAAGGCCGTCAGCAGTACAAGAATAGTCGCAGCTGCCAAGTTAGCGTATTCGGCAAGCAATGATGAATCCATCGTCCAATAATAGATTTGCATCGGCAACACCGTGAACTTATCAAAGATACTCATCGGGATCGGCATTAGCAACGCTGGTATCCCGATGACTACTAGCGGTGCGGTTTCGCCTATCGCACGAGACAAAGCCAGAATGGATCCTGTCAAGATACTAGGCAACGCGACTGGTAACAAAACGGAACGAATGGTTTGCCATTTCGTAGCGCCTAATCCATAAGAAGCTTCCCCAAGGAAAGCGGGAATCGCCCGCAATGCTTCCTGACTGGACACAATGACAATTGGCAAGACTAGCAATGACATCGTCAATCCCCCAGCCAGCACAATATTACCAAAATCGAGCGCCCGAACAAATATTGTCATCCCTAAAATTCCATAGACAATAGAAGGAACCCCTGCTAAGTTCGCGATATTTGTTTGGATCAGCTCACGCATCTTCCCCTTTTTCGCGTACATCTCCAAATAAATGGCCGTTCCAACCCCTACTATTGTCGTAATTGGAATAACTACTGCCATGAGCCATAATGTCCCTAAAATCGCGCCTTTGATCCCTGCCTTTTCAGGCTGTGTAGAAAGGCGGCCAGTAAGGAAATCCGCGTTCAACCATCCAATTCCTTGTTCGATCACACGATACAACAGCACGAAGAGCACCAGCAGTCCGAATAAGGAAGCCGACAGAAAAACAAATTTCGCGAGTTGATTGCTGATCATTCGACCTCGAAAACTTCTCATACTCACCACTTAGTACTCCTCCTTAAACTTCTTGGAAATATAACGTGCCAACATATTCATTACAAGCGTGAACACGAATAACGTCATCGCAACAGCATACAAACTATAATAGATTGTCGTGCCTGCAGAAGCATCGCCACCCGTCACCTCAACAATATAGGCGGTCATGGTTTGCATAGACTCCGTAACATCCAGTGTAAAGTTTTTCGAACTACCGCTCGCAATCGTGACAATCATTGTTTCTCCAATTGCTCTTGAAATTCCCAATACAATGGAGGCGATAATGCCCGAGAGTGCTGCTGGAATGACGACTTTACGAGTTACTTCGAGCTTGGTGGCACCTAAGCCAAATGCACCGTCGCGTAAAGAGTTTGGCACAGAACGCATGGCATCTTCTGATAAAGATGCAACCATTGGGATAATCATAATTCCCATGACAATCCCCGGACTTAATAAGTTGGTTGCTTGGAGACTCGGAATCCAGTCACGCAAGATTGGCGTTACGAAAGTGAAGGCAAAAAAACCATAGACAATTGTCGGAATCCCCGCAAGTAGTTCTAGGGCAGGCTTCAAAAACTTTCTCCACCTCGCAGAAGCGTACTCACTCAAATAGATCGCAGTCATTAAACCAAATGGAATCGCCACTGCCATCGCAATTAATGTGGAAAGAATGGTCCCTGTCAGGAGTGGCAAAACGCCGAATTGGGGAGTTTGACTTAATGGTTTTAAGACCGTCCCTGTGAAAAACTCTAATATGGAAACCCGTTGAAAAAAGCTAATTGTCTCGGATAATAAAACGATGACAATACCAATCGTTGTGACGATCGATAAAAATGTCAGCAAAAACAGGCCAATCGGGATCAATCGTTCGCGTGCCTTCCGACGTTGATGCCGTTCTGCTATCTGTCGGAAGTGGATGTCTTTTGAGTTTTCTTGCCTAGTAAGCATTTCTTCACTCCCTATATGTAATACGGGAGTGAGATAGGATATCTCCTCCCGCATCGTCCATCTTATTTAGACTCTTGTAACGTTCGTAAGTATTCTAAGTTCTCGATTGCTTCATTCTCAGGGATTGGAGCAAATCCAGTTTCTGCTGCGAATTTATTCATATTTTCTATTAAATAGTGTGTGAAATCCAACACTTGAGGTTTTTCCTTTGCGTGATCCACATTCAAATATGTGAATACAGGACGAGTGAAGGGTGCGTATGCCCCATCTTCCGCGATGGTATTCATGGCCGGTTCCACTGCACCCTTTCCAAAGTCTACGCTGACTGCTTGCAGTTGATCTTCGTTGTTTACATAGTAACCGTAACCGAAGAATGCAATTCCGTTTTTATCTTCAGACACTAGATTGACTAATGTAGAGTACTCTTGCTGTAAATTGATATGGTCGCTCATATCTTGTTCTTCCAACACTTTTTCATAGAAGAATTCGTATGTTCCATGGTTTTCATTAGGTCCCATTGGCTTGATCTCTTCTGCTGGCCACTCTGGATTGATATCCGACCATTTCGTTACACCGCTATCCGCTACGAAAATACTGATTAATTGTTCTGGCGTCATTTCAGTTGCCCAGTCATTCTCCTTGTTGATGACAAACGTCAATCCATCTAGCGCTACTTTCAATTCTTTTACTTCCATGCCAAGTTTCTCTGCTTCTTCTTTCTCTTCATCTTTTATTGGGCGAGATGCATCGTTAAAGTCTGTACCGTTTTCTGTAAGGAACTTTTTGAAGCCTGCACCTGTTCCTGCACGACTGACTTCCACTGAGACGTCTTCTTGTTCATTGATCATGTATTCTTCGGCGATTTTTGCCATCAACGGATAAACCGTCCCTGATCCATCAATGACCACACTTCCTTCTAGCTTTTCTGGTTTATTTGCCTGCTCTTCATCTTGATTCGACTCGTTTGCGTCTGCGTTGCCGCACGCTGCCATAAATATAGCCGCAAATAACATTCCTACCCACCATACTGCCTTTTTCTTCTGCATGCTGATCGCCCTTTCCATTCGTTTAATCGTTTCTACAATTAAGACTATACTAGGCGAATGTAAAGCTAGTGTGGATCGTATGTAAAGGTTGTGTTAATTAGCGAAAAAAAAAGAAAAAGCAAGGAACGGGAGCGAAAAAACTCCATCCATTCCTTGCTTTTTCTCTTATTGTGGTAAATGTTCGATGATACTATCGACAGCTTGTTTGATATGTCGCGGCTCTGTCCCTAAGTTCAGGCGAATAAAGCCTCTGGATTTTCCACCGAACCATTCACCGTAATCGATCGCTAACTTACAAGTATCTTGTACAAATTCTTTAACGTCTTCTGGATCGATATAAGGGCGCAAGTCAATCCATAATAAATACGTTCCTTCCAGCGGACTGATAACCAATTTCGGCGCATACTCTGCAAATTGTTCCACTGCATAACGTTCATTCGATTTCACGACTGCACGTAAACCTTCCAGCCAATCCGCTCCGTGTCGGAATGCCGCTTCAGAAGCCGTCATACCAAGTAGATTCACTTCCGTCTGATTGACCGACTTTACAAATCGATCGAACTGTTCGCGCAACTCTTCATTCTCTATAATAATTTGTGAAGTCAAAAGCCCCGCCAAATTAAATGTCTTGGATGCTGCCGTTACCGTAACGATGCGTTCCGAGAACTTACCGTCCGCTACAATTGCAGATGGAAGATGCGTGTGATCATCAAATGTCATATCATGATGGATTTCATCAGAGACGATTAGGACGTTATGTTTATCACAAATCGACAACAATTTTTCTGCTTCCTCCGCAGTCCATACACGTCCAACCGGGTTATGCGGCGTACAATGAATGAACAACTTCACATCATTATCGATGATTTGCTTTTCAAAGTCTTCAAAGTCGATAGTGTACTTGCCACCAGTATTAATGAGCTCACTACTCACAAGTTTTCGTCCAGTGTCCTTCACCGCATTGCTGAACGGGTAATAAACTGGCGATAAAATAATGACTGCATCTTCAGGTTTCGTAAAGGCATTCACAAACCAGTAGAGTGCCGTCACCACACCTGTTGAAAAACGCATCCATTCTTTTTTCACTTCGTAACCATGACGTTCGCGCTCCCAGCCAATGAAGGCTTCGTAGTAAGAATCGGGTGCATATGTATAACCGAACACGCCATGGTCCACTTTTTCTTTAAGAGCTTCTACAACTTGCTCAGGTACTTTAAATTCCATATCCGCCACCCAAGCAGCCAGCAAATCGGCGTTACCAAATCGCTCCTCTAACTTATCCCACTTCAATGAATTTGTCCCTTTTCGTTCAATTGCATACCGGTCCAAAAACTCTTCCTTTTTCATATATAATCCTCCCAGTCGCTTTAATTTTCACACCTATCAGTCTACTCAGATTGTACCATACGTACCGTTTTGCTTCCTCTTTAGGCGCCGGATTTTTTTTCGGCATTTCCAAATCAAAGAAGATAATCAATAAGTGACGAAAACCATTTGGTCTTCGTCACTTATTTCATGTTTTATACCTGCCGATCCGAATATATACTCATCGCATCTCGCATGAACACCGCGAGCCCTTCGCCAAACTGATCGATGTTTTGTGTGAAACGTTCATCCGCCGCGTACATTTCCCCCAGTCCTTTAAAAGCAGCCAATGAATAACTGCCCATCTGGTTTAATAACATAAACCATTTCTCAATGGCTTCTTGTGCTTCATCAGAACCTGGCTCCAAGTGGCGCAGTTCGGCAAGATTGAAATATATTCGATTCATCTTTTCTTGCATTTCCTCATTAAAGTTATGCTTTGTCTGACCTACCGCCTTCTCTCCCCATCTCGCCTTCGCTTCCTCTTCATATGGGTTCGTACGGAAATCAAACCCCTTAAACTTCTCTTCATTCGTCATTTTAGTTTCCCCTCTCTCTGATTGAATCGTTCGATCGATCGTAGCTAGCATGATCTCTAGTTGCGACTTTTTATCGAGCAACATATCACGCTGCAATTCCAACGCCGCCACACGTTCAAATTCTGGGCTTAACAGTAACTCTTTAATTCGCTTCAATGAAAATCCTAGTTCACGAAAGAACAGAATTTGCTGCAAATCGGCTAGATTTTCATTAGAATACAAACGATATCCTGCTTCCGTTACGTGATCAGGTCTGAGCAATCCAATATCATCGTAATGATGCAGTGTCCGGATGCTGACACCTGTCAGTTCAGCTACTTCCTTCACTTTCATCTGTTCCGCCTCCTTTCTATTCCTACTATAAATCCTAACGTAACGTGAGAGTCAACCAGTTATTTAAAACTATAATATGTAGTGAATAAGTCTTCCACTTTGAATGATTCAGATAAGTAAGTTAGTATAATGCTAGAGAGATGACTTTACATAGTGGAAGGAGAAATTTCATGTCCCAATCATTTAACGCACTTGTAGTAGACAAGCAGGAAGGACAATTTTCAGTACAGGTCCAACAACTTTCATTGGACGATCTGCCTGAAGGTGACGTGCTGATTCGCGTCCATTACTCGGGCATCAATTATAAAGACAGCCTCGCTTCAATACCTAACGGAAACATCGTGCAAAACTATCCGATGGTGCCTGGTATTGATTTAGCAGGGGTTGTAGTGTCTTCAACGGATGAACGATTCAAAGAGGGCGATGAAGTCATTGCAACGAGTTACGAAATCGGTGTGTCGCAATTCGGAGGGTACAGCGAATATGCGAGAGTCCAAGCGGATTGGGTCGTTCCACTTCCAGAAGGACTTTCATTAAAAGAAGCAATGATTATCGGGACAGCAGGCTTTACGGCGGCCTTGTCTGTTCAGCGTCTCGAAGAAAATCATGTATCGTCTGATAAAGGAAAAGTTCTGGTTACAGGGGCGACTGGCGGAGTCGGCAGCTTTGCGATTTCATTTTTATCAAAGCTTGGCTATGACGTGGAAGCAAGCACCGGCAAACAAGAAGAGCATGCGTACTTAAAGTCAATCGGTGCTAAATCGATTGTTTCGCGCGAAGAAGTCTATGACGGAAAAATTCGTGCACTCGGCAAACAGAAATGGGCTGCAGCGATCGATCCGGTCGGCGGTGAGCCACTAGCTTCGTTATTGAGCCAAATTGAGTATGGCGGATCAGTAGCGGTGAGCGGTTTGACAGCAGGTACGAAAGTTCCAACGGCCGTGTTCCCATTCATCTTACGCGCGGTCAATCTGCTCGGCATCGATTCTGTCTATTGCCCAATGGATACACGTAAAAAAGTATGGGACCGTTTAGCAACAGATTTGAAGCTGCCGGACTTGGAACAGCTTGTGCAAAAGGAGATTTCATTGGACGAGTTGCCTGATGCACTGCCGGTTTTATTGCAAGGCGAAGCACGAGGTCGGATGATTGTGAAATTGTTGTAAGTTCAAAAAGAGCCATCCTCACACTTAAATGTGTACCGGATGGCTCAGTTTTGTATGTCACCGTTCTTTCTTCAATAAATAAATCGTTTCATTGTATTCACGCTCAATGTCAGCATTCTTTCGGTATGTTGCCAAACTGACGATATACGTCACGATCAGACAAACGATAAATCCTGGAACGATTTCATAAAGTGTATCAGAAAGGACTTTAAAACTGCCCCACACACCGACTGTAATTGCTCCAGTCACCATACCGCTCAACGCACCTTGAGCCGTAATTTTTCTCCAATAAAGAGATAAGAGGATCACCGGTCCAAATGCCCCTCCGAAACCTGCCCAAGCAAACGAAACTAGTTTTAAAACTGACTCTTTATTTGGCCATGCAAGAACTAACGCGACGAATGAAACGAATAGAACCGCTGCACGCCCTAAAAAGACATACTGCCGATCTGACGCATCCGACTTGAAGACTGCTTTGTACAAATCCTCTACCAACGCGGAAGATGTAACGATCAATTGGGATGAAATTGTACTCATGACCGCGGCCAATACCGCAGCCAGCATAATTCCTGCGATAAGAGGATGGAAAAAGATTTGACCTAGGACAATGAATACCGTTTCGCGATCCGCCAGCACAGCATCATTTTGCTGAAAATACGCTACTCCTACCAACGCGGTCGCGATGGCGCCAATCAAACTCAACAGCATCCAGCTAATTCCAATACGTCTAGCACTTTTCGTCTCTTTAACTGACTTTATCGCCATGAAACGCACAATAATATGCGGCTGACCAAAATAACCAAGCCCCCATGCGAGCGAGGATATAACTCCCAATACACTTACACCGGACACTAAACTAAACAGTGCCGGGTCTACTTGGCGTATACTTTCCACTGTTTCCGTAAAGCCCCCTGTGATGAAAACTCCTACTGAAGGCACTAGGATAAGCGCTAAAAACATAATCAGCCCTTGCACGAAATCAGTGTAGCTTACTGCCAAAAATCCGCCGAATAACGTATAGGCTATGACAACTGCGGATACGATCAACAACCCTGTATGATACTCTAAACCGAATGAACTGTGAAAGAACTTTCCCCCTGCCACCATTCCTGAAGAGACATAGAAGGTGAAAAATACTAAAATGATAATACCTGAAGCAACGCGCAGCAAGCGAGAGGTATCTTTCAATCGATTCTCCAAGAAACTTGGAATCGTAATTGAGTTATTTGAAACTTGTGTGTACACACGCAAACGCGGTGCCACCAAAAGCCAGTTTAAATAGGCTCCTATCGTCAATCCAATGGCAAGCCACGCCTCACCAAGACCGCTTAAGTAAATCGCACCCGGAAGACCCATCAACAGCCACCCCGACATATCGGAAGCACCAGCACTTAACGCCGTGACTGCGGGACCAAGTGAACGTCCGCCTAGCATATAATCCGTCAGATTGGATGTCCGTTTGAACGCGTACCAACCGATAAATAACATCGCTGCCATGTACAAAATAATCGAAATAAGCTGATACGTTTGTTCCGTCATACAATCTCCCTCCTTTTTCTAACCAACAAACCTATTTTACCTTATCCACAAGATACTTTGAACCGTAATTCCAATGTGCGTATATTGAAACAATTATTCCCGACAATATTCCCCGGGAAATGATTTCGTACGACAAATTCTTTGTCATACAATCTTGTTAATTGTAGTTTCACAGTTAATCTTCTCCGTTCAAACTATTTTGAAACCTTCTTCACTTTCATAACGTATAAATACAAACAAAAGGAGGAGATTGTATGTTACACACGACAACAAATACTTTACAAGGAAGAACAATACAAACATATCATGGGATTGTATCAGGGGAGACGATTATGGGAGCGAATATTGTACGTGATATTTTTGCATCTGTCACAGATATCGTGGGCGGACGCAGCTCTGCCTACGAAGGCAAACTGACAGAATCGCGTGAAACTGCTATTGAGGAGATGTCTGAAAAGGCTCGTCGTATGGGAGCGAATGCAGTGATTGGCGTGGATTTAGATTTTGAAATGGTGCGTGAAGGTATGATGATGTGTATTGCGACTGGAACTGCTGTTACGTATCGCGACGGGGAATAACCATCAAATAGTTTGCCGCTCTGGATAATTTATTGGAGGCGACACGTTGAGGAAAGTTGGTAAATTTATGATGTTCATTGCTTTAACTTTGATTGCTAGTTTTTTAGTACTCATTGGTATCAGTCATGTGAATCACCAAGCAAAACTCAAAAAAGAGAACGAGAAATTTATTCCAACTGGCGTGTTGATAGAAGTGAACGATCATAAAATACATGTGTATACGGAAGGTACCGGGAAAGAAACCTTGGTATTTTTATCGGGCAGCGGTACGAGTTCGCCGACGTTGGATTTCAAGTCACTGTATTCATTATTAAGCGATACACATCAAATTGCAGTTGTGGAAAGAGCCGGTTATGGATTCAGTGAAATAACGGATTCGCAACGTGATATAGATACGATTCTGTCTGAGACGAGAGAAGCTCTATTTCAGGCTGGAGCGGAGGGGCCTTTCATTTTATTGCCCCATTCTATGTCAGGAATTGAAGCATTGCATTGGGCACAGATCTATCCGGATGAAGTAAAAGCCATCATTGGTTTAGATATGGCCGTCCCCGTCGTGTACGAACAGATGAAAATCAATATGCCCCTAGTTCGATTAGGTAAGCTGGTTGCGGATATCGGTGCAACAAGATGGTTTCCTGCATTATCTCAAAGTGACGCGATGAGGTACGGGACATTGACGGAAGATGAGAAAGAACTATATGAGGTGACCTTCTACCGAAGGACCGCCACTCAAAATATGCTCAATGAAGTCATTGAAATTAAAAACAATGCGAAGCGTGTACAAGAAAGTTTGCCTGTTGAAATTCCGATGCTGTTGTTTGTATCGAATGGGCAAGGTACTGGCTTGGATAAGAGTAATTGGGTCGGTTTTCAAAAAGATTTTGTTGCCGATCAAAGCAATAGTAAATTGATAGAATTAAACTGCTCTCACTACGTTCATAACATTGAATCTATACAAATAGCTGAGGATTCCACACGTTTTATCGAGATGATGAACAACCGGTAGGAATATAAAAAAGAGAGGTTCAATTGCCTCTCTTTTTCTCATCTCTGTTCTTTCGGATAAAGCTCCTGTAAAAACGTAACAGATTGCCGAATCAGATCTTTCAGCACTTCCACATCGATATCCAGCACTTTATTAATATAGACGCAGGCCTTGCCGCTCGTATGCTTGCCGAAACTCTCTAGTAACTGTTCCCGTTCAGGATCACCTGTTGCAAAGTATAGGCTGATCTTGGCTTTACGCGGAGAAAACCCCACGAGTGGTGCTTCCCCTTCATGGCCCGTTTTATATACATAATGATAGGAGCCGAACCCGATAATGCTAGGTCCCCACATCTTCGCTTCATGACCCGTGGTTTCAGTAAATATATCAAGCAAGCGGTACGCATCCTCTCGCTTTTTCAGATTCTCCACTCTCTCAATAAATTCAATTACACTATCGTCCGTTTCCTTCGTCTTCAACTCATACATGAGAATTCAGCCCCGTTCATCCCAAAATTTCTGCCACTCGGCCGACTTGTCCATCCTCTAACCGCACTTTAATCCCATGCGGGTGAAAGCTTGAATTAGTCAATATATCCTTAACGACCCCCTCCGTTTTCACACCGCTTCGCTGATCCTTTTTCAAGATGACTGCTACCTGCAGCCCTGGCTTGATGTCCGCTCGATTTTGTCCATTCATAAATTAAACCGCTCCTCTTTTTATTCAGTGTACCATAACCAATTCCCCTTATACTCGTATTGGTCTCTTACATGAGCTAGAAAATTTAACAGTAATGAAGGACCTTCACACGCCTCACTTTCAAGTACTTCTAATGAAGGAAGGTAAAATGCATGATACAATAAAGTCTATCAAACTAGGAGGGGATAAGTATGCGATTAACAGTATACCTAGCTGGGGAGATTCACACGTCATGGCGAGATGAGGTCAAGCAGCAGGCAGAAAAACTGCAGCTGCCGGTCGATTTCGTCGGTCCGATGGAAGTTCATGACCGCTCGGATAACGTCGGGGAAGAAATTTTAGGGGAACAGCCCGATCCAATTTTTAAAGATGCCGCTGCTTCAAGCTTCAACAACTTACGTACCGAAATCTTAATGAAGAAATCAGACATCGTTATTGCTTTATTCGGTGAGCAGTACAAGCAGTGGAATACCGCAATGGATGCGAGTGCAGCCGTTGCATACGGCAAACCACTCATTTTAATTCGTCAGAAAAACCATCATCACCCATTAAAAGAACTATCACGCAAAGCTCATCTAACGGTTGAATCTGTCGAACAAGCCGTCCGCGCTTTGCAGTATATTTTTGAATAAAACAGGGAAGCAACCACGACTGGTTGCTTCCCTGTTCATTTATTTTTAATAAGTTTTTATAAGCACCTCCTCACTCATCGCATCTTTACAAACTCTTAACACACCCTTCACACTCACTCAACACATCTCCTGTACAGTAAAGTTAACGAACAAATGGAGGTTTTCGACAGATGGTACTAAAAGAGCGGATTGAAGAACCGAAACTTCGCGTGATGAATAATGCAAACTGGAATAAGCCGGTGTATCAAGCAGATAAATTAAATCTTTGGTATGGAACGTCACATGCACTTAAAAATTTGGATATGACGATTCATGAAAAAGAAGTGACGGCGATTATCGGTCCTTCCGGATGCGGTAAATCCTCTTTTCTCAAGACGCTAAATCGGATGGTGGAACTGCAAGCAGAAGTCCATATTTCCGGCACATTGACATTCATGGAGGAAACCATTTTCTCTCCTTCACTGCCCGTTGAGCTATTGCGCACGAAGGTCGGTATGATTTTCCAAAAGCCAAATCCTTTTCCTAAATCTATTTTCGAAAACGTTGCATTCGGTCTGAAAATTCAAGGGATCCGTCAAAAGGAGGTAATAGAACATGTTGTAGAAGATAGCTTGCGTAAAGCAGCATTATGGGATGAAGTGAAAGACCGACTGCAAAAGCCTGCAATGAGTCTATCGGGTGGGCAGCAGCAACGTCTGTGCATAGCCCGCGCGTTAGCTGTTTCCCCTGAGGTGTTGCTGATGGATGAACCAACTTCTGCCTTGGATCCGATCTCTACTCATAAAGTCGAGGAACTCATCACTCAACTCAAACAGGAAGTAACGATTGTCATTGTGACGCATAATATGCAACAAGCTTCCCGTATTTCTGACCAGACTGCGTTTTTCTTAAATGGAGAAATGATTGAAATGAACTCCACTCCAATTATTTTTGAGCGTCCAACCGATTCATTGACGGACGATTATATCAACGGTCGCTTCGGTTGATTAATTGCGTATTTCTTCTGCAAATTCCAACTGCCCTTAAACTACTTCAGATGGTAGAATAGATGTATAGAAGCAGTCAGGAAGGGGCAGCCGAATGTCGCGTAAAAGAGGGATTCGCCAGCAATATATTAATGTATTTCTCGTATCATTGTTAATCGCAGTGATCGGCATGGGCAGTATGTATAAATACGTCAAAAGTTCTTGGACAGATTTGGAAGAGGCACGTCAAGAATCCTTTGAAAAGGCTCAATTGGTAGAGCTTATTTCGAATTCTATCCAGGACTTATTTTTTCGTATCCGCGGGTATTATTCATTCCAAATAGAAGGTGAACTGAATGGTGCATTTCAGGCATTTCAGGATATCCATACCTATTCACGTCAATACAAATCACTTTCTCTTAATGCAGAAGAACAAAAGATGATTGGAGAAATCGATAACTTTCTAACAGAATATGAAAATGGGACGTTTCCAAAAGCCATCCAACTTGTTGCAGATAACGACTACGAGGGGTTGCGTGAACTTGCAAAAAACGGATCAAATTTATCCGTAAATCGCTTCATCGAATATGCTAATGAGTATAATCTAAATGCGCAAGAAGAACTTTCCCAGTCTTATGCTCAAACGAAAAAACAAACCAATGTTTTCTTTTTACTTATCACCTTACTCAGTTTCGCTTTTTTGCTTATTCCAATCTACATGGTTTGGAATGTAATAAATCGGGTAGTACGCCCAGTAGAAAAAATCACCTACGCAGCGGATCAATATGAAACCGAAGGCAAAATACTTTTCCAACCCATTACTAGAGAAGATGAAATAGGTGCTTTATCTCAAGCTATTCATAAGATGATGCAGCGCATCCAGACGAACGAACAGGAACTACTTGCTCAGAATGAAGAATTGATCTCTCAGCAGGATGAGCTGTTCAATCGACAGACAAAAATGGAATATGCCCTGTCTGAAGCACGCTTTTCGCGTGTTCGCTTGGAACGATATAACGGTCTCAGTCATTTACTATCGCTTTCATTGGATAAACAAGAAGTCTGTGATCAAACATCGGATTATCTCGACACAATCTATCAATCGGATCTCAGCTTCCTTTGGTTCCCAAAAAGTAATGTCTCTTCACTGAAAGGCATGTCTGAAAAATTCTTTGAAGAGGTCAAACAAGAGCGGATGGAATACATAAAGCTTCGACTTGAAAAAGAGCCTTACTTCGTGATCAAACGGGAGGCGGATTATGAGAAAGGCGTTGCAGGAAATACGACGTTCGTTTATGATTTCGTGGCGGGTATCTACAATTCTGAAAACGAATTAAACGTTATCTCCATACTTTCTCGTATTGGTAAACCCTTCACTGAAGACGATCAAACAGACCTTTATGGATTGCTTAGAAGAATCGCGATCTCAGTGGATCGGATTGAACAATACGAATTGATCAGCCATGAACGTCAGCTTAATCAGAACATCCTAGACAATATTAATGAAGGAATTCAGTTTGTTTCCAGCACTGATGAAGACGATCAGTACAATGCCGCCCTATTCGAACTGCTGGGCATGGAGCATAAGAAATGGCCCAGAGACAAATGGACAGAATATTTCTTACAGCGAATCAGTGAGCCCGAACAATACAAAAAGTTTTTGAATGAAGCGCTTGATCCGGAAAATCAGGAATTCAGAAATTATTCCTATATTGTTTCGCTGCCATCCGCAGAATCACGCGTCATGAACGTCTACAGTGTACCGATCGTCATTCAAGGAGATAAAGTCGGTACCATCTTCGTGCATCGGGATATGACACACGAGCATGAAGTGGATCAAATGAAGACCGAACTGGTCTCTACAGTTAGTCACGAACTACGCACCCCATTGTCTAGTATTCTCGGTTTTTCCGAGTTGTTGCTGAATAAGGAAATGGACGAAAAGCGAAAAAAACGTTATTTAGAAACTATTTATAATGAGGCTACACGCTTGACTGCACTGATCAATGATTTTCTGGATCTTCAACGCATGGAATCAGGCCGACTGGCTTACACGGTAGAAGAAATATCTTTAGTCGATCTTATGCGGCAAACAGTGGATAATTTAGAGACCCAATCCTCATTGCACAACATCAAGATCCAAGATATTACTTGCGCCTCTATGGTTGCTGCCGATCGAGATCGAATGATTCAGGTTTTCACGAATATACTTAGTAATGCCGTTAAATTTTCTCCAAACGGCGGTGATGTAAATGTGACATTATGGAATCAACAGGATTCAATCATCCTGTCGATTACAGACCAAGGTATCGGAATCCCTAAAGAAGACATCAGTCATCTTTTCGAGAAATTTTATCGATTCGATAATAGTTACAGCAGGAAAATAGGTGGTACAGGTCTTGGTCTGTCCATTTGCCAAGAAATCATAAAAGACCACAACGGGCGAATCTGGATAGAATCAGAAGAGAACGTAGGTACGACGGTATTTATTACTCTTCCCCTAAAACAGCAATTGCCAACGGGGCCTGTCAATTTAGACAAGCCACTTGTGAATGTAGTAGAAGACGACGTCAATATTGCATTGTTATTGGGAGAGGAATTGGCAAACAACGGATTTTCAGTGATCCATCATTCAACAGTGGACCAAGCGTTTAGTTGCATGCAAAGAATGCAGCCAGCCGCTGTCGTAGTTGATTTAAAATTAAGCGGCAATGAAAATGGCTGGGAGTTGATTAGAAAGATGAAAGAACAGAAGGAAACTGCTTCTATCCCAGTCATCATCTCTTCGTCTTTGGAAAAAGAGCCACAGCTGATGAAAGAATTTAAGATTGAACATTATCTAACAAAGCCATACTCACTTCAGGATCTATCTTCGACACTCATGGAAACTGTCCAGCGTGCAGACGGCAGGATTTTATACCCTGACAGCGAGTAAAAAATGAGCTGTTCGAGAAGTCATTTTGACTTTTCGGATGGCTTTTGTTTTGTATACGAAAGCTTTTTATTTATTCTAAGTATACGCATTGTTGCGGAAGGGGTAAGGTGGTCTGCTGCTCCCTTTTCCAACCGTGCAAAAAAAGGCTGTCACTTCAAAGACAAAATATCTTCCAGCGACAGCCTTTTTTATGATATTGATTCAGAAAATCGAGTTCAGTAATTCAACCAGCTCATTCGGACTAAAAGGCTTGGGGACAAAATACGCAGCCCCTCTTTCTATGGCTGCCTCCTGATCTTCCCGCTGCGCTTTTGCTGTCAGCATGATCACAGTAGTGTGGAGCTGGAGCGGTTGTATACGCTCCAGTACTTCCAAACCCGTCATATGAGGCATCATATAATCCAGAAGAACGGCATCATACTGATTTTCTTGGATTTTCCGCAATCCTTCCAGCCCATCCTCTGCCTCGTCGACTTGAAACCCCGCGAATTCTAATGTATCTGTCAGCAGCATACGTAAAATTTCTTCATCATCTACAACCAACACTTTCTTCTCTGCATATGACATGGCGCGGTCTCCCTTCTATTCTCTCTTATCAAACAAACGATTGGCCAATTTTTCAATACGACCTAGTACGTCTGCCGGCTGAAACGGCTTGATAATATAGTCGTCCGCCCCTAACCATAGCGCTGCTTTAATATCGTTTGCACTCTTTCTTGCTGTCATCATTGAAACCGTCACATTTGTTTTGGCGTGGTCGCTTTTTAAACGGCTCAACACTTCTAGCCCATCCATTTTCGGCATAACACCATCCAACAACACTATAAAGTAGTCATCTGGCGTATACCAGTCATCTTCGAGAAAAGCCGGACCATCTGAATAGGTCTTTACAGTAAACTCAATATCAGGTGATTGCAATTCCAGCAAAGTTTGCTGAAGAATTTGCCGAATAAATGAGTCATCGTCTACAATAATGACCATCAACTTCCGCTTGACCATACGCTTTCGCTGATCATACAGGATGGTTCGGTTCCTGCCTGTCCGCTTTGCTTCATATAACGCTTGATCTGCGGCTGAAATTAGCTCTTCTGTATCACCCTGATAGTCAGCACTGCCAGCTGAAAATGTCACATTGAATGATTGGTCGCCTGAATTGAAGGAGAGTGGATTAAATTTATTGCGAATGCGCTCCACTACATGAACCGCCTCATCTGCTTGGAGATTAACGAACAATAAGGCAAATTCCTCTCCGCCATAACGGAAAACATAGTCACCCTCGCGTTTTTCATCATGGAGAATTTCACCGAATTTCCGTAATACATCGTCACCTGCTGGATGCCCATATAAATCATTCACTTGTTTAAAATGATCTAAGTCTACCATCACTAAAGAGAATGTTGTATCTGACTGATCTGCTTTTTTCGCAAAGTTATTAATGACTTCATCGAAATAGCGACGATTACCAATACCCGTCAGACTATCTGTAATAATACTGCTGCTAATTGCATGTTGTCGTTGCTGCCGATTAAACAAATAAGGGAAAAAAATGTCCATATCAAACGGCTTTGGAATAAAGTCCATAGCCCCTCTTCGATAACTCTCAATCTCGTTTTCTTTAGTAGCCTGCTCGCTAGTGAGAGCTACCATCGTATTTTTCTGTCTAGCCGTATCTGCAATTTGATCAAGAACTTCAAAACCTGACATATCCGGTAATTTTGTATCTACAAGTATTATACTCGGCCGCATGGAATAAAACTGCTCGATTCCCCGCTTGCCATTCAATGAAATAATTACTTGGGCGCCCATTTTCTCAAGCAGTTCCTTTAAGTAAGAAACAAACTCTAAATCGTCATCAATAATTAAAATAAATGTTTCTTGATCTAATTGATTAATGTAGCAGTCCGGTAATTGGAATTCTTCTTTTTTGACAGCTTCAGAGCCATCAAAATGAGAACGAATACGATTTTTCAAGTTTTCCAATGATGACACAGGAATCTTCTGATCATTGGAAGAAGACAAGATTTCTAGCTGAGATGCACAAAAAAGAGACAACTGTTGTAATTCAATCGTTCCGGACGTTCCTTTAAGCTTATGGAGGAAGTAATACAATTCGCGCTCTGTTAAGCTACCTCTTGCTTCCCAATCCTTAAAGATGTTCTCCGTTCGTTGCGCCAACATATCCTGGTACTTTTTTTGGTTCATTTCCTTCCCCCCTCGTCCATCGGAAGCATTTCCCCATCGATTCATAATCAAGTTCCTTTTATCTATTTCCCTATATGAAAATGAAGCTGGAAACACGTATATGCCTGTTTCCAGCTTCATTGACGTTACTTATTCCAAACCCATTTCCTCTTTCACTACGAATGAAATCCGTTCCGCATATTCTGCGCATTGTTCTTCCGTCGTCGCTTCTACCATCACTCGTACGAGTGGCTCTGTACCTGATGGGCGTACAAGCACACGTCCTTGCCCAGCCATTTCCCGTTCGACTTCATTGATGACGCTGACGATACGGATGTTCTCCATAACCGCATGTTTATCGACCACTCGGATATTTACAAGTTTTTGGGGATATACTTTCATTTCACTGGCCAAATCGGATAGTTTTCTGCCTGTTTGCTGCATGATATTAACTAATTGTAATGCCGTGAGCAGACCATCGCCTGTCGTATTATAATCCATGAAGATGATGTGGCCCGATTGTTCTCCGCCTAAATTATAATGATTTTTGCGCATTTCTTCCACGACATATCGATCACCGACAGCCGTTTGTACACTTTTCATTCCGCACTCTTCCAACGCTTTATAAAACCCTAGATTACTCATCACAGTAGAAACGATCGTGTCCGCTTTCAAACGACCCTTGCTATGTAAGTATCGGCCTACAATAAACATGATTTGATCGCCATCTATAATATTTCCTTTTTCATCTACTGCGATGAGACGATCTCCATCTCCGTCAAATGCCAAACCGATATCTGCGTTCTTTTCAATAACCAAGCCTGCCAATGTCTCGGGATGCGTTGATCCAACACCGTCATTAATATTTAAGCCGTTCGGAGAAGCACCCATTGTTGTCAAATCGGCATCGAGATCAGCAAATACATGTGTCGCCAATACGGAAGTAGCTCCGTGTGCACAATCCAACGCAACGTGAATTCCTTCAAAGTCTTCATCCACAATTTGTTTTAAATACTGGATATATTTTTGTCCGCCTTCAAAGTACTCTGTTATCGTTCCTACCTGTCCACCAATTGGACGCGGTAACTTGTCTTCCTCTTCATTCAGCAGCTTTTCAAATTCTGCCTCTTGCGCGTCGGTCAATTTAAAACCGTCCTCGCCAAAAAACTTGATGCCGTTATCCTCTACAGGATTATGAGAAGCCGATATCATAACTCCGGCTTGTGCATTCATCACTCTTGTCAGATAGGCGACGCCAGGTGTACTGATAACGCCAAGTCTCATGACTTCCGCTCCTACTGACAATAATCCTGCGATCAAAGCATTTTCAAGCAAAGCCCCAGAAATTCGAGTGTCTTTTCCCACAAGAATTTCTGCCTTTCCTTCTACATCTCTTGTGAGTAAATATCCGCCAATTCTACCTAGTTTAAACGCAAGTTCTGGTGTCAGTTCGGCATTTGCAATACCTCGGACTCCATCTGTACCAAAATACTGTGTCATTTTAAATTCTTCCTTTCGATCATATCCTAATTGGATCACTGGTATTACGAATCTCAAGCTTTCGTTTTTGCTTCGACAAGTTGTACGTCAAATACGGCACTTCGAACTGCCAATTTCCATGAAATTTCTTTAGGTGCCTCTACAAGTAAAGGCCCGGAGACTTCACCTTCCGCATTTACATTGGCTGCATCAATATATACCGCTATATCTGTTTGTTTCAATCGTTCGACAACGGCTTTATCCCCTGTTACTTGTAACGACACATTGCCGTTGGACGGTTGCTTAATAGAAGCAGTATAAATGGGATCAAGATTTCTGACTGATATTGGGATGTCCGTAATTTGCTGTGTTACTTGCGCAGTGGTCGGGGTGGTCGGGGGTGTCTCGGCTTCAGGTTCTTCCGTATCCCCCATTGTTACTTCTTCCTCCACCGATTCTTCGCTCTCATCAGACTTTGTTGAATCGCCAGATACTTTAACTTGTACTTTTATTTTATTCGGTGTCACTTTACTGACGCCTTCTGGCTTTTTAACATCCACTTCGAACTTACCAGATTTACTCACTTTCGAAAGATCGACCTCTACTGGTATTTCATTAATGGCCTCCACTGCACTTTTTGCACCGTATACACGAACCAATTCATCTACTGGTGTCAAGCTTTCAATTGTCAGCTCATCTGCCGCTTTTCCCTTCCGAATTAACTTTACCGGTACCTCACGACTGTATTCCTGTACATCCACCTTGACTGTCACTTCTTCTGGATCTAATAAAACAGACATTTTATTCAAGTCTCGGTCCAAAATACGAACCCGTGCCTTTTGCTCAAAAGACTTATTCAAATTGTTGTCGCCAGTTACCGACACTTTCACAAAACTGATGGCTTCCACAATACTCTTTGCACCTGTCACGCTGATAGTAGCCGGTTGAACTTCTATATTTTTCACTTCATAACCTTCCGCAAGTAATCTTGTATTCATTTCGGGATCTACGCGGAATGATTGTGTCACTTTCTCTTCAATATTGACATGCACGGTTGCGGGATCCAAACGAACGTCCAGCTTGTCGGATAAGTTCTCTGCTTGGATCCGTACAGTATGTTCTCCCAACGTCAAATTTTGCAAGTCCAACTTCAATGTGAAATCTTTCAGCACTTTTGTTGTCTGCACAATATTGGCAGGCCCTTCAATTGTTAAATTGACCATTTCCGGAACGCCTGTCACGACTAGGTTTTCTGTATCATAATATACCTCTACCGGAACATCTTGAATGAGAGCGACAACATCATTTGCTGTATTGCGGCTCGTTTGATCTTCGGCTTTTACTGTAAAAAACAGCATAATAGCCAAAAACAGAGCAATCAGACGCAGAGACCAGGGGCTGTCCATGAATTTATCCATTTTTTCTCTTCCCCCACTTCCATAGAGAAGTATCCGCTTGACCGACTTCGCTTCCAAACCATGAAATCCTTAATAACTTTTCAAATTCATCCATGTCTAAATGACGGTTGATATCCCCGTCCACCGTTAAGCTGACGGCACCCGTTTCCTCAGACACAATAATCGTTACGGCATCTGTCACTTCGCTGATGCCAAGCGCAGCACGGTGTCGCGTACCAAGTTCCTTCGAAATGAACGGGCTTTCAGATAACGGCAAGTAACAGGCTGCAGCGGCAATGCGATTTTTAGTTACGATAACCGCACCGTCATGCAACGGAGTATTCGGAATGAAAATGTTGATCAGCAATTCGGATGAAATATGCGAATTCATCGGGATACCCGTTTCAATATATTCGCTTAAACCCGTTTCTTTTTCAATTGTAATTAAAGCACCGATCCGGCGTTTAGCCATATAACTGACTGATTTGCTGAAGGCACTCACTAAACGGTCGCGTTCCTCTTCTTCCTGCATGGCAGTGCGTGCAAACAGTCGGCCTCTCCCTAATTGCTCCAATGCCCGGCGCAGTTCTGGCTGGAATATAATAATTGCAGCTAAGAAACCCCAGCGGAGAACTTCTTCCATCATCCATTGAAGTGTCTTTAATCCCAGCCATTCGGTGAGGTAACGTCCGATCAAAATAACGAAAATACCCTTCAATAATTGGACGGCTTTCGTTCCTTTAATAATTGTAATTAATTTATATAGTACAAACCAAACAAGAAGCACATCCACAATATTTTTCAGAATTTCCATTGGTGCTAATGTTGTTACCTGCTCCAAAACCGGCATGTGCTTCCCCTACCTTTTACAAAAGTTCTTATTCATCTAGTATAGCATAATTTCCAGCTAACATGCCTATCTAAAGGGTGTCCTACTATTCGACAAACGACAAAAAAGTGATGCAAGAGCTTTGCTGCTCACATCACTTATCAAAACTATCAATAAAACTATTCGTTGTTCGATTTGTCATCTTTCGAAGAAGGAATAACCTCTTTCGCGACAGATTTTATTTTATACCAAAGCCAATCAAACACTTCATCGATCTCTTCACTCGACCCTGTAATGACAGCCGTTGAAGCCATGTATTTCGAACCGCGGATGACTGTAACATCGCCATCCACTTCGCCTTCAATTCGAAGATCACCATTTTTCACAACTAAATCACCCTTTACAACCTCGCCTGCGGGTACGATGACTGTTTCCCCTTCGACTATGATATTAGGCTGTTTTGTAAACGAAAATTGCTGTTCGTTTTCAAAGCTTGAGAAAAAAGATGCACTCATCAGAATAAGGAATAGTGCTGCTGCTGCCATCATCGGATGCTGCCGCAACCACTTTTTAGGTCCTTTTTGTTTGTTGGGTTGCGGTAATCTCGCCATAACATTATTGGAAAATCCAGACGGCGCCTGTACTGTTGCTACATTCTCAAAGAGCGTCTCCGTCTGCTCTAATTCTTCCATCAACGCCTTGCAGTCTTCACAAGACTCCAAGTGTTTTGTTAAAATTTTTTCTTCTTCACTGCTAATTTCTCCATCTAAAAACGCATGCATATAATGGACAACATGTTTAGGACATTTTTCCATGAATCCAACCTCCTACATACTCCCCATTTGTTGCCGAAGTGCTTCTCGTCCGCGATGTACTCGCGTCTTGACTGTGCCTAGAGGCATCTCCAAAATGTCGGCGATTTCCTGCAACTGTAGGTCTTCCATATATCGTAAAATGATTATCGTACGGTATTTATCGGGCAGCCTGCTTACTTCATACTGAATACGGTCTTTCATTTCCATCTTTTCCACTTCTTCTTCTGGTAAACGCTGATCTGCAGCAATTTGCGAATACATATCTAAGCCTTCTGTTCCTGGTACCTGGGCATCCAAGTAATAATCCGGTTTTTTCTTACGGATTCGGTCAATGCATAAATTTGTAGCAATGCGATAGAGCCAGGTCGAAAACTTCCGCTTTTGATCAAACGTCTCCAAATTGACATAGGCACGTACGAATGCTTCCTGCGCTATGTCCTCTGCTTCTGCAGCGTTATTCAGCATACGGTAGCATACTTGATACAACCGATGTTGAAAATGAATGACAATTTCCTCAAAAGCATCTTGATTGCCATTCAACACTTCTTTAACTCGTTTTGTAATCAATTCATCCATTAGGCTTCACTCTCCGCTCCATGCGGCTGTCCCTCTATATACGTTAGAAACTTCATTTGGTTTCATTTTTTCTCCACTTTTTTGTGTCCTCTTCTACTTTATCATTTTTACACCGTAAAATGATAAAAAGTTTACAGCTAAAAAAGTGACGGAAGCCTTTATCGGCTTTCGTCACGTCTGATTACAATAATTTTTCACCGAATAACGAACCCATCAGGGCGACTGCGACGTCTGCAGTCTTATTGTATTCATCAAGCACAGGATTGACTTCAACGAATTCTGCCGAAGTGATGACTTTTGCATCTTCAAGTAACTCCATCGCCAAGTGGCTTTCACGGTACGTGATACCTCCTGGGACCGGCGTCCCTACGCCTGGCGTATAAAGAGGATCTAAGCCATCCAAGTCCAGAGATAAGTGAACACCATCAACTTGACGGGTTGAAAAGTATTCAAGGGTTTGCTGAATGACGGCAGACATGCCGTAGCGATCAATTTCATGCATAGTGAATACTTTTACGCCTTGTTCTTTAATTAATTTCCGTTCTCCCGGGTCTAATGCACGCGCACCGATAATGACAACGTTTCTCGGATCAATTTTCACACCATCCCGATGCACATTAACCAAGCGCTCATGTCCAAGACCCATGCTGACCGCAAGCGGCATTCCGTGTATGTTACCTGAAGGCGAGGTTTCACGTGTATTCATATCTGCATGTGCATCATACCAAATGACACCAAGGTTTTTGTAGTGATCCGCTAATCCTGCGAGTGTGCCAATCGCAATGCTGTGATCCCCGCCAAGTACTAAAGGAAAATGATTGTCCGCTACGATATTCGAGACCGCTTCAGCCAACTTAACAGTTGCAGCCGTCACTTCTTCCAAGTTTTTCAGCCCAGCTTCAGAACTTGTTTTTTCATGTACAGCTGATATTACTATATTGCCTTGATCCATTACCTGATGGCCTAATGCACGTAACCGCTCCACAGCTCCCGCGTACCGCATGGCACTCGGTCCCATATCCACTCCACGTCTGCTCTGACCAAGATCTATAGGTACACCGATCATCGAAATATCCAGATTGCGCATAGCACTTCCCCCTTATATTACATTTTCTTGTTAATTTCAGAAGAATTATAGTTCGCTTTTTTTGCTTCCAATAAAGTGGTTGGACGACCAAAATAATAGCCCTGCCCTTCTCTACAACCTAAGTTGTAAAGCATCTTCGCTTGTTCATTTAATTCAATACCTTCAGCCACCACATTCAATCCTGCTGTATCCGCCAGTGTCACGATCGCTTTTACAATCGCCTGACTATTTTCATTTTCCAATATATCCCGCACAAATGCCATATCAATTTTCAATGTATCAGCAGGAAGTTCTTTAATATAGCTAAATGTACTATATCCTGTTCCGAAATCATCAATGGCCACCGTGATACCGATACTTCGAAGCTTTTGAATGGATTCTTTCATTCCTTCTGTATCCATAAACGAACTTTCCGTCAACTCCAATTCCAACATGTTAGCGGGAACTTGAAATTCCTCCAGAATACTCAATACCGAATCGGCAAAACCTTCTTCTTTCATCTGTACAGTCGAAACATTGACCGCGAACTTACAAAATTCACCGGATTCGATCTCTGCAGCTGCTTGCTTACAAACCTCTCGTAAAATCCATTCACCAAGGGATACAATAATTTTCGTTTCTTCCGCGAGGGGAATAAATTTCATTGGAGGAATCACACCTAAATCTGGATGGTTCCATCGGACAAGCACTTCTACGCCAGTTAATTCACCAGTTCCTAAAAATACTTTGGGCTGATACTCCAAATAAAAATGCTGTTGCTGTATACTTTTCCGCATTTCATTTTCCAATAAAATTCTTTCCAATGACATTTTAGAGGTACCATGCTCATACATCTCACTGTCACTGCCACCTCGCGTCTTCACTTTTCCAAGCGCCAATGTCGCTTTCGTCACCAGTTCAGACGGTTGATTGGCATGTTCAGGATACATTGAGATACCACAACTAATAGATAACGAATACGTTTGTTGCCCCACCTGAATAGGTTGCTCCAAATACAACCGTATTTCTTCAGCATAATTGTAGATTTCTGTCTCGTCCGACAACCCCGTTACAATAAAAGCAAATTCGTCTCCAGCAATCCGTGCCAGCAAACTTTCCGGACCGGTTTTCTTTTTTAATCTTTCACCGACCATCGACAACAAGTAATCCCCCGCCTCATGACCTAAAAGATCGTTGGCGTAACGCAGACGGTCAATATTGATATGTACGAGCGCAAATACTTGCTTCCTAGTCTTTGCCCTTTCAAAAGCTAGAGCCAATTGCTCGCGGAATGAATTACGGTTCATCAAAGAAGTTAGCTGATCATTATAGACAAGATGTTTGATCTTTTCTTCAGATTTCACACGCTCTGTCACGTCATGCATGACGACCAATAGCTGGTCTTCGTAATCAATGGAGCCTCGCACTTCATTTATCTTGGCTTCCATGACATGCAAGCCACCCTTCACATCCAGCATGGAATATTCTAAACCGATAGCCTTCCGTTGAAACCCTTTGAATTGCGCAATCTTCCTTTCTACTTTTTGACGATCCTTTTTATAGAGAATGGAATATAACGTATCAGAATACAAGCTATCCAAAGAGTAGCCCAACAAATTTTCGAAAGAAGGAGACAAGTATTGAAACTTCCCATCGCGATCAATGATTGCAATGAAGTCTGAAGCATTGGTTGTAATAATTTCATAGAGCTCTGCGTTTTTTCGTATCTCTTCCTCCATCAACTTTCTAGCTGTAATATCATAACGGATGGATACGTACTGATAGGGTTTGCCTTTGTCATTCAAAAAAGGGACAATCGTTGTATCAACCCAATAATAGGACCCGTCTTTGGCTTGGTTTCGGATATCTCCTCTCCACGTCTTTCCACTTCCGATTGTCGCCCACATTTCCTTGAAGAAGGAAGCATCATGGTAATCAGAATTGACAATCCGTTGATTGGCTCCAATTAGTTCTTTTAATGGATACTTTGAGAGTTTTTCAAATTTTTCATTGGCGTATTGAATCGTTCCCCGAGAATCGGTAATGGAAACAATGGCGGCCTGTTCCAAAGTGTAGGCAATGTCACCAAGAAGTTTTGGCAATCCTTTTGAACTATTAGGTTTGATGAATTTCTCCATACCATTAAGAAACTCTTGCATATCTATATCACAATCCCTATGTTTATATATTTTTATTTATTCTACAAGAGAAAATGCCTATATGTATTATTAAATAGTATACACGATTAATCATTCTCTTCTATACCTATCACTTAAATTTAAACACAAAAAAACCCTTCATTATTTTAATAATAATAAGGATTCATTATGCATTATATTCTTTAATAAAAGTAAAATGGCTGGGGTAGCTGGATTCGAACCAACGAATGACGGAGTCAAAGTCCGTTGCCTTACCGCTTGGCTATACCCCAACGTGAAGCTGGTTACGTTCTTATTGAGTGTAAAATAAAACAAACATGGTGGTGGGGGACGGATTCGAACCGCCGAACCCGGAGGGAGCGGATTTACAGTCCGCCGCGTTTAGCCACTTCGCTACCCCACCGTGTTAAAATTACAATTTCTCGCTCAACTCGCTTCTTCAACGAGATATGACGCGCATTACTTAACTTGTTATAAAAATAATGGTGACCCCTACGGGATTCGAACCCGTGTTACCGCCGTGAAAGGGCGGTGTCTTAACCGCTTGACCAAGGGGCCATGAAAATGGCGTTCATGGAGCTTCCAGCCGGGCTCGAACCGGCGACCTCTTCCTTACCATGGAAGCACTCTACCTGCTGAGCTATGGAAGCATAGAAATGGCTCCGCAGGTAGGATTCGAACCTACGACCGATCGGTTAACAGCCGATTGCTCTACCACTGAGCTACTGCGGAAAAATAAAATAGTTAGTTGCTATCTCTAACGACAAAAATCATTGTATCACACTTATTAAGTATGTGCAACAACTTTCTTTTAATACTTTAACCTTTTTTATTATATAGCGGCTCGGTCATATGCGTCAAGGCTTTTTCATATATTAATTTATACTTTTAAAAATAAGGAGATCTGTATGCTCAAAAAAATCATACTCCTTTTGACACTATGCTTTTTACTTATTTTATATTTGCCACAACTGATCAAACCATCCCCCGCTTTAACGACTGCTTTTCGTTTAACGGAAAACCCGACAGTCATCGTAAGAGGTTCCCAAGGTTCTGCTTTGACCATTAACATTTCATTTGGCGAGCAAGAAGTGAAGGATCTTTTGGAGCAGCTGACTCAACCATATCCGCTGCTGTTTGTTGACGTAGAATGGGCATCCCGCTTTCCAAACCTCGTCGAAGAGATGAAGAAGCGTTCTTTGCCTGTCGCATTGCTTGGGCAGGAAGGCAATAGGTATGAGGTCGATCGTGAATTATTTGAACAGCAATTGGATCAGTTTGAGACTTTTTTTGAAACAAGGCCATTATGGTTTCGCACTGTTGATGAGCAATTTCCACAGCCTCTGCTACATAAGTTAAACGAAGCAGAAATCAATGCGCTCGGTTCGACTGTTCATTGGAAAGAGGGTGCTTTGCCCAAAGCTGCAGCAGGTGATATCATTTCCATTCCTCACCATTTAGACGAACGAGCGCAGGTGGAGGATATAGAGCGTTTAATGGCGAGCCGACCGTTTCAATCTGTTGAAGATCTACTTTTTCAACCCAAAATTAAAACTAAAAAAATTCCAAAGTAAAAAACCGACAGCCGCATTCTGTCGGTTTTTTACATTTATTTAGCTTTTGATGATTTTTGCTTAGCTTTTTTTCGTTCATTACGACGCTTGTCCAATTTAGCCTTATCAATATCGGATTGCTTATTGTATTTAGGCAATACTAATAGTTGAAAAGCGTTCACTGTCAGCAAAGGAAACAGAAGGATGGTTACCCATTCGTCTTTATTTCCTGATGTGACCATTAGAGCTGGCAACCATTCAAGTGTTGTGATCACAATCATAAAGAATAGAGCGGAGATCAGTGCATGTTTTTTCGTCCACTGCGCTTTAAAGTATGCAGTTACCGCAGACACTATAACGAGTGTCAAAAGCAAGAAAATATACAAGAACGTTCTTCCTGTATCTTCCTTCGTTAACTGGAAGCGGAAAAAGACTAAATCAAACAACACAACTGCAATGATCAGGACTTGCACCCAGTTCCACAATGTCAGCGTGCGGAACAGATTGACGCCAAATTGGTGAACTGTTAAATAGGCGAAAAAACCCATCTGCGCAATAACACTCATTGTGAAGCCTAAAAAGATCATCCATAAAAAGGCACCAAGAAATTGCCAAATCTCACCTTCCTGTATATACCCAAAAAAGAAGTCCCAACGTACAATTAACCCGACAATGGCTGTGATACCTCCACCAATGGCCATAGCGCGCAAGAAAAATTTTACCCAATTTCGTATTGTCACAACACTGTTCCCCTTTTATCTTTATTCAACAGAAGACTCCCACCTCTATAGATGGCGAGATGAATGCAGTTTTATTTCCTCTTCAGCGGGTATTCAGACGCTCTCTGAAGAAAATAGTGCCTCCGGCAGAAGGTATCATGGATTTTAAAAGGAGTTAATCGAGCTAACTCGTATCAAAATCCGGACGCAATTATGCCATCGCTTAATTGTTTCATGTCTCACTTAGTGTATCAACGTTCGACAAAAAAATCTATTTCATTGAACGAATCATGCATATTCCCTCTAATATTGTGAACAATAAATGAAAATACAAGTGGAAGGTTGATCGGAATGAAAAAATTGGCAGGCATTTTCCTATTCCTTGTATTCCTAGCGGGTTGCAGCAACGGACAACAGTCAGGTCCGAGTTATGATGAAATGAAAAAAATGATGACGGATGCGATCCAAACGGAAGATGGAAAAAAAGCATTACGCAAATTGATGACAGATCCCGAATTTCGGGAGCTTTTAGTATTGGAACAACCAGAAGTGAAAGAAAGCATTGAGAATGTGCTGCTTTCAAAAGAGGGTGAACAGTTTTGGAAAACCGCATTTGAAGATCCGAAATTTACAGAGTCTATCGCCAAAAGTATGAAAAAGCAGCAAGCAGATATTATGAAGGATTTAATGGGAGATGCATCGTTTCAAAAGGAAATGGAAAAGTTTTTTGGACAGCCAGACATGATGAAGCAAATGGAGAAAGTCGTAAATTCCAGTAAAATGAAAAAAGAAATGGAAAAGGCAGTGGAAGACACGATCAACAGCCCTTTAATGCAAGCGAAATGGCAGCAACTGATCATGAAAGCAGGAAAAGGGACAACAGAAGAGGGCGGAAAAGATGAGAAAGGCGGGAAAGAAGAGAGTGGTGGCGGTGGAGCAGAAGAAAAAGCAGGTGAAGGAGGTCCATAAACCCCTCTCGCCTGCCAACTAATTATTTAGTATTTTTTTCAATCACGGTATCGGCAATTTGTAAATAAATCTGACCAATCGGATGGTCTTCCGCATACACAGAAGGAGCAAATTCCGTGTCGTTCCAATCAGGCTGACCCAGTGGTATTTGACCCAATAGCTCGGTGCGAAGCTCTTCTGACAGACGGACGCCGCCACCTTGTCCAAAGACATATTCCTTTTCCCCGGATGCTTTGGATTCGAACCACGCCATATTCTCGATAACGCCAAGCAATTCATGATCCGTCTGCAAAGCCATCGCACCTGCACGCGCAGCTACAAATGCAGCTGTAGGATGCGGTGTTGTGACAACGATTTCTTTAGATGCCGGAATCATTTGATGGATATCAAGCGCTACATCGCCTGTACCCGGCGGCAAATCAAGCAATAAGTAATCAAGCTCGCCCCACTCAACATCGCGGAAAAACTGATCCAGCACTTTACCAAGCATTGGGCCCCGCCATACAACTGGCGCATTATCTTCCACGAAAAAGCCCATTGAGATGACCTTAACACCAAATCGTTCTACCGGAATGATGCGCTCTTCTCTGACCTCAGGCATAGCCGTGATCCCCATCATGTCGGGAACGCTGAATCCATAAATATCCGCATCGATCAAACCAACTTTCTTACCGCGTCTTGCTAAAGCAACAGCCAAATTGACAGATACTGTCGACTTCCCGACCCCACCTTTACCGGACGCAATCGAAATGAATTCGATGTTGGATAGAGGAGATAAAATATCTTGGGTTTCTGCTTCTGTTACAGTTCCGCGGAATTGCTCGAGAACTTCTTTCGGCAGTTCTTCAAAACGAATTCCTACAGAGTCTGCACCTGCCTCTTTCAAAACGTCCACTACTTTTGATTGAAGCGTCAATTGCTCACCGGTATTTACTTTTGCAATTGCTACTTTGACACTGACATGCTGCTTTTCAGGCTTAATCGTAACGCCTACAATACCATTTGTTTCTGCCAGTGTTCTATGTAAAAACGGATCTTCCAATGCGCCAATCAATTCACGGACTTGCTGTTCATTAATCACATTCGACACTCCTTACTGATATTATCCAATCTCCCCCCAGTATACCATAATCACTACTCTATCAACCGTCTTTTGACTCACTGTTCTTCTGCATGTTCATATTTCACAATTCCATCCACGATGGCGGCCGCCACCTTTTTCTGATAAGCCTTATCCGCCAATAAACCCCGTTCTTCCGGATTGGATAAAAATCCTGTTTCCACTAAAACGGCAGGGACCGGTACTTTCTTCAGCAAATAGACACCTGTAATTTTCATCGCTTCGCGTTCTGTATTTTTCAGCTGATCACGCAGTTCGTCTTGGATAGAAGTCGCCAACTGTTTTCCTGCCGGGTTGCCATCAGGATGGTAGAATACTTGCGCACCTCGCCAACGCTCTTCTGGAATCGCATTAACGTGAACGCTTATGAACATATCCGGCTTCGATTCGATCGCCATACTTTCCCGCAACTTCAAATCTGCGAATTTACGACTTCGATTTGAAGTGAATTTTTCAGATGGGGCATGTTCAGCAATCGCATCTCCATCTTTTTCCCTCGTCATTTTCACAGTCGCACCTTTTTTTTCAAGTAATTTCTTAACTTCATGGGAGATACTTAAGGTTACATCCTTTTCAATGACATCTTCCGCCGAAGCCCCCCCATCCTCACCGCCATGCCCCGGATCGATTAAAATTTTCACACCACCTAGCTCAGCGGGTGTGAAAAATCCCCGATCTGAAGCTTTCACTCCATACCATACACCTCCTATCGAAAAAAATAACAGCAAGCCTGCCGCAAGCCATTTTTTCATCTCTACACCGCCTTTTTCTTTCACTATACGCTTGGACCTTTCCGGTTATGTCTGCGGGTGAAGGAATTGTTCATTCTGAGAAATGGGTTTGGATCGAGGATGTCAACTTCGATGCGAGGAGACTTCGGTGCTTTCCGAGGCGGGTTGGGCTCAGTGTAAAATGTATTTATAGCCAGGAAGCTCTTTCCCTACTGATCAATCGTGCAATTCAAATTAAAACACCGCCGAGAGATGTTCCTCTCGGCGGTGTTCTACTCATTTATTCAGTTTGCCCTTCCCAAGCCAGCATGCCGCCCGCCATGTTCGTCACATCAAAGCCTTCATCTGCCATAATTTCTTGTGCACGTCCACTTCTTCCGCCTGAACGACAGACTAGAATATAAGGTGTTGTTTGGTCCAAATCATGCATTTCAATAGGAAGATTGCCAAGTGCGATATGTGTGGCACCCGGAATCATACCTTGTGCTACTTCGTCGTCTTCGCGGACATCAATAATATGCAGTTCTTTGCCGCTTTCCAGTTGCTCTTGTACTTCTCTTGCAGTTAATTCTTTCAATGTCATGAGTTACATCCTCCAAATTATCTGATTTACCTTCATTATATCGCCTGTGTAATGATTGTCTATCGAAACGGACTGATGATTTACTGCATCAACTCATTCGGCGTATGGCCCCGATTTTCCCACAGTCTCGTAGTATTGGCAATATCGATAATCACTGGAATATAACGCTCAGCTTTTTCCATAGGTAACTTCAGCCGCCCAAGGAACTCTGACAGTTCTTTTGTGAAATCTCCACCGCTCATTTGCAGATCCAGCACAAGTTCTTCCACTTCTTCCTCAATATCGACCGAATCATCAAGATCCTCTAGCATCATCTTTTTCAGTTGCTCTTGCTGAGGGGTCCGCTGAAAATAAGATTGATCTGTAAACAAGAGAAATTCTTCTGGTTTCGGTACATAATAAGGTTTACCCGCGGCTGCTTGCTCCACTACTTCCTTTTCGTCAAATACATGAATGATTTCTGCCACAAATGCATCTGTATTGACATGAACAAAACGTTCTTCCAATTTCTCAATAACTGCTTGGTTATTCACAAAAGCAATCATAATGTTTAATGAAATCTCTTCTTCGTTATGTTCATTGTATATCTCCGTCGCTTTAGCAAACGGGATTACCCCATATAGGTTCGTACTGGCCGCAATATAGTCCAGCAACAATTCTTCATTATCGACTTTCATCAAAGCCACCCCTCATTCATTTGGTAGACATACTTGTCCGTCAATTGTAACAAAACTACGAACCGAATGCAGAGGCGTGAGTTTGATTGCATTCAGGAAAAATCCATCTCCTGAAGTTCAATATCGATCAGTTTGTTTGTTTTAATAGAATAAGTGACTTTGACAAACACCGCGAATTCTTTGTCACCTTCCCGCAGCCACAATCGAAACTTTTCAACAGTGGACTCTTTCCTGGACTCACTTCCGATATGCAAGTAATCCATAATATTTGCATGAGGATATTTCATTTGCGTCTCTTGAATCGCGATCCTAGACCATTTAGCATATGAAGGAATCGCTGATTGAGCAACGAGTTCAGTAGGCAGATAAGTGAACATTGAGACACTCGCCATTGAAATTCCAATTACCAAGCTTATTTTTCGAATGATGACGCACACCTCCTTTAGGATAGGATGCGTCATTTGATAAGAATCATTCTGCTCGTTATTTCAATTTCTCCACACTCCCGTTTGAACGAATTCCTTCATACATCACGTCACCTAAAGGCTTATCGCTATAATGGTAGTAGAAAAACACGTCATTGCCTACAGATCGATTGAATCCTATTTCTACACCGCCCGGAGAGTAAGCCTTTATTTTATCGAAGTATTCGTCTTGATCCAAAACGAAATTCAAATACAATTTTTCACTTGAATTAAATTGCAAATCCAATTCACCTATCTCATAAAACTCGTTTTCTTTATTGCCAACAAACTCTTCATCTGTGACAGTCCAGCCAAAAAAACCTTTAGATACAGCATAGATCTTAAATCCATCTTTAAAGGGTTTTATGGCCAACTCTTGTTTCTTGCTGATGGCATATCCTACTCCCACTTCGCCTTCTCGGCCTTCTAACGCAGCCCGGGCTGTCGAATTGACTATATACTCATCCCAAATGAAGGATTTGAATAACACAATGCCACAGACGACCAGTAATGCACTTACACTAAGTACATTTTTTCTTTCTTGTGGTTTGCGTTTAGTTTTCGGCATGGCAGTCACTCTCATTTCTCGTTATTCTATGTTCATTGTACAAGTTCTGTAAAAAAATGCATGCTTAATAGATACCTGATTACCAGTATAGGACCTCCCGTTCACCAAAGTTATGAGTTGGGTCATCTACGCTATACTCTGTCTTTTTGATTCGCAGATAAAGTCCAAGCCAATTTCATTCTAGACCTAGAAAACTCTACATAGGTATATATGTGAACACAAAAATTAAGACGTGAGGATGGGTGATTCAATGGATGGGAAGTCTCCAAAAGACCATAGGGAGAAAAATTTAAAAAATGAACAGCTAGATGAGTTCCGCGTACAAAACACAGGTAAACCACTGACGACCAATCAATCAAAAAAATTATCAAACGATCAGGAACAATTAAAGGCGGGTGACCGTGGTCCTTCACTACGTCAAGATTTTGAATTCTTTGAGAAGATGACTCATTTCGTCCATGAACCAATACCAGAAAGAAAAGTTCATGCTAGAGGTTACGGAGCCCATGGTGAATTTGAATGTTATCAGTCGATGAAACAATTCACAAAAGCTGGATTCTTACAGGAAGCAGGTAAAAAGACTTCTGTTTTCGTCCGATTTTCTACTGTGCAAGGGAGCAGAGGCTCTAAGGATACGGCAAGGGATTTACGCTGCAAAGGTGTGAAATTTTACACCGAAGAAGGAAATTATGATTTAACTACAATCGCTATGCCTGTATTGGTCAATCAGGACGCCATGAAGTTCCCTGATGTAATGCATGCATACCAACCTGAGCCACGTACCGGGATGCCGACAGCTGCTGGGGCGCATGATAATTTTTGGGATTACGTAGCAAATAACCAAGAAAGTTTTCACATGGTATTGTGGATCATGTCGGATCGAGGCATTCTAAGAAGTTATCGCATGATGGAATCATGGTCGATCAATACGTACTTATTTGTTAATGAACAAGGAGTAGCAACTTTTGTGAGATTTACTTGGAAGCCTGTGCTTGGTGTTCATTCCTTGCTTCAAGACGAGGCACAAAAAATTGGCGGGATTGATCCGGATTTTCATCGGCGAGATCTTAGAGAGGCGATTGACCGTGGTGCATACGCAGAATATGAATTAGGCGTCCAGCTGATTGCGATGGAAGATGAATTCAAATTTGATTTTGATGTCTTAGATCCATCAAAATTTTGGCCAGAAGAACTCGTCCCCGTTCAGCCAATTGGAAAGATGACATTAAACCGTAATGTGGATAATGAATTTGCGGAATTGGAGCAAGTGGCATTCAATCCCGCAAATGTCGTTCCGGGAATTGATTTCTCTAATGATCCCGTCCTGCAAGGAAGATTAATCGCTTATCAAAGTGCCCAATACCATCGTCTTGGCAGCGCAAACTTTCAGGACTTACCCATCAACCGGCCAATCTGTCCGTTCCATAATAATACAAGACAAGGCTTTATGAGGTATCGAATCGATGTAGATCAAGTAAACTATCATGAAAACTCATTAGCTGATAATACTCCATATACTACGCCGCCAGAAGAAGGAGGCTACGAATCCTACCCTAAAAAAATCGATGGGCACGCCATACGGGCACGAAGCAAATCGTTCGATGACTTCTTTACTCAGCCAAGAATCTTTTGGAACAGCCTAACCCCAGTTGAAAAGCAACACACGATTGAAGCATTAAGCTATCAACTTGGAAAAGTGAAAAGTGAATCGGTCCGACAGCAAAACGTCGATATGATAGTAAATGTTGACCAAGAACTGGCTATGATCGTTGCGGATAATATAGGTGTTGATCGTCCAAGCGGCACAAATGTCTCTACCTCAACTAGCTACCCTTCACTTAGTCAGGCCAATACACCAAGTTATGCTTATTCATTAAAAGTCGGAGTGTTGATCGGCAATGGTTTTAACAGTAATGAAGTAACCAACGTACTGAATACACTCGAAAAATATGGAGTGTTTGTCGACATCGTCAGTGAAAAACTTGGCACTGTCACAGGTACGGATGGTACGAAGCTCAAAGTAGATGATACATTCCTGACCACGAGCCCTTATTTGCTTGACTCGCTCTATGTCGTTGGCGGCAGCTCCAATAATCAGGCAAAATTTAATTCTGATGTTATGAATTTCATACAGGTCGCATACAAACATTATAAGCCGATCGGTATTGCTTCAACCGGACAGTCGCTTCTTCAAACCTCTGAAGAAAATAATTTAGCAGGTGTCGTTTTTGCGACTAACAACCAAAACTTCGGAGAGGAATTTGTTTCCGCTATCGCCCAGCAACGCTTTTGGAATAGAAAATAAAATCGTCAGGCAGGAAAGAGCAAAACAGAAAGCTTCTCTTTCTATTTTCCATTACTCAACTCGTTTTTTTGCGGAGATAGGAATAATTGCAAAAAGAAAAGACGCAGTCTGAGTTAGTATAATAACTCAGACTGCGCACTTCAATTCGTTATTCAAGATGCTCTGTCAATTTCTTTTGAACATCTTCTTCTATTTTTTTTACGCGTTCATCTTTTAGTTTGCGTCTCGGTTTTGGATGAAACCATTCGATCTCGCCGTTAATAAAAGTCCCTTTATACTCTTCACCTTGAATTTTTAACTTAAACATTTGAAGCGGTCGAGTTTGATTATTGCTTAGGGAACGTTCAATCTCAATAGCATCTACTTCATCCCTGATCCCATGTTCGGATAACAGTTCAAGAACTTCATCCTCTACAGCTTTTACTTCTTCTTCGCCGACATCTTGCTTGGGATGCGGATTAAGCCATTGGATCTCGCCATCATGATAGTCGCCTTTATAATTACGACCGTCTATGATGAGCTTAAACTGGATCCGCTCATACGGCCTGTCTTCAAAAACTTTTTCTACTTCAAAGTCGTCAACCACAGGAACACCTCCCAAAATAGTGTCAAGTTCATCAAAAAACTTTCCTCGCTAAATTCGTATTACTACAATTTCAATATTTTTCAATATTCCTTATTGACTAACGAATCCGTCTTTTTAATGAAAATTAAATCCAAGTATAAAACTGTGAAGGATAAATGTCAAACCAACCGATTATTTAGTAATACCGGTAAAAAAATCTCTACCATCTTTGTAAAGAAGCTAAGTGTTCAAAAAGCAACGGTCCGTTTATATAGTGATACCCTAATTTCTATATTTTAAGCAATTGAGACGACGTTAGAAATACTTAGACTTTCTATACCAAGCATAAAAAGAACCGATTCCCCCTCTTCGTTCAAGGAAAAATCAGCCTTATGCTACTGCAATTCTATTTAATCGAATTCTCGACTCTACAATAAAGTAAAAGAAAATCTCAAACCCTCTATTTGTATTAAAAACTTTTCAACTCAACCACTCGGTGGCACAATCGTTGCATCAGCTTTTCTTCATGACTAACGATGATGATACCCATCTTTCTCTTTTTGGCGATTTCGAGAACAGCATGCCAAATCTGAGCTTGCGTAATGGCATCAAGCATTGTTGTCATTTCATCTGCAATTAAAAAATGTGGATTGGACCCCAACGCCCTTGCCACACAAAAGCGTTGTAATTCTCCTCCAGATAACTCGTTAGGCCAACGAGTCAACCATTCCTGCTCAATTCCTAATAAATCTAGCAGTTCAGGGTCTGGCTTCTCCCCTTCACTCAAAACCTTTTCCATTTTCCAACGTGGATTGACTGCTTTTTCTGGATGCTGAAATATCAATTGTACAGGATGAAATCCCCTTGTAGGTACCGGCAAACCTTCAATGGTAATGCTTCCTTCCAGAGGCTTTTCATATCCCGCTAAAATCCGGCAAAAAGTTGTTTTACCACGTCCACTAGGTGCTGTAAGCCCAACAATTTCTCCTGGTTTTACAGTGAAATTGACACCTTGAAACAGCCAAGGTCCATCGCCATAACGAAAACCGATATTTTTTGCTTCAAGTTGCATGGATGCACCTTACCCTTCCATTCCGAAGTTCGCGCATTTCCGGTTGTGCTAGTTCACATTCAGGGGTTGCTATAGGACAACGCGGGGCAAATAAGCAACCGGATGGTAAATTATTTGGGCGGGGCTGCGAGCCTGGAATTGGTATAAATTCATTTTGTGGCAAGGCCCTCCATAACGCTTTGCTATAAGGATGCCGCAACGCTTCACCATCCCCATTAAAGTTCTCTACAGGGGCGATCTCCACGGTTGTACCTGCATAAAACACAGCAATTTTATCTGCAATCGTTAAAGCGGATTCAATATCATGTGTGATGAGCATAACCGCACATCCATTGTCTGCGAATTCCCTGAAGTTTTCTAATGCCTCTTTGATAACGACTGGATCGAGGCCTGGCGTGGGTTCATCCGCAATAATTACCTTTGCACCACTGACAATAGCTGTGGATAAAAGAGTTCTCCTTGCCATGCCTCCAGAAAGCTGAAATGGGTACATATTTTCAACGCCTGACTTCAAGCGAAGCCGTTCAAAAACCTTGCGTTGTGCCGCAACTGCATCTCCAACTTTTACAGAATTGCGAACTTGATTCCCTACTCGCATCAATGGATCTAAATAGTTCACTGATTGTGGAATAAGTGCAATTTCTGTTCCGCGTAACGAAGCTTGCCGTGCAGCCGTAAGAATTTCTCCGTCATAGCTAATCGTTCCACTAATATTTGCGTTGTTTGGCAAGATTCCAAGAATGGCATGCGCAAGCAAGCTCTTCCCAGAACCACTGGCTCCCACAACTGCTAGTATTTCACCTTCTTCAAGCGTGACATTCAAACTTGAAATGACGTTTACATTTTTTTGTTTCAAACCGTCTGTATACTGATTAAACGATATCGACAAATTTTCCACTTCAAGGATAGACATTCGCTACCTCCTTACCAACCAAATAGGACAACTTGCTATTCATCATCCTACTCATCTTTATTTCTCATTAGCCCTTGTCGGGTCTATCAGCATACGGAAATTCTCTCCAATCGTCTCGAAAGTCCTTACAATAATTAGTAAGCAAAGCCCTGGGAAAAAGGCAAGCCACCACATACCCGAAGACAAATACTTCATGGATTCTGATAGAATAATCCCAATAGCCGGCTCATGGGGCGATAACCCTAATCCTAAAAACGTGACGGATGCTTCGTGTAGGATCACATGGGGAAACATCAACATAAAACCAATTAAGAGTTGTGGAATCAAATGAGGAAAAATATGATGTACAGCAATCCACCAACTGGATTTTCCCATCTGTTGAGAAATCTGAACATATTCTGCTGAGCGGATTTGCATAACCTCTGCTCTAATGACTCGTGCAAGGCTTGGCCAATGAGTTAGCATAAGCCCTATAACAATGCCTTTAAATCCTCCGCCCAATGTAAAAGCAATCAAAATTAACGTTACAAGATGTGGAACACTTAGAAAGAGATCGATGAGCCATGTAATTAGACGATCGGCCATTTTCCCCATTGTTGCAGACACAATACCCAAGACAAGAGCAATTGACGTACTGCCAATTGCTCCAATCAACCCTACCCCCATACTTAAGGAAAGCCCCATAATCGTCCGGGTAAACATATCCCTACCCAGCCAATCTGTACCAAAAAGATGCTTAAGAGAGGGGGGCACATTTCGTTCATTAAGATTCGTAGCAATTCTTTCTTGATCAAGCATTACGCCACCTACTACAACACTTAGTAAGATAATTGTCGCAACTACGATTGTAAGAAGCGTCTTCTGTCTTCGATTCAGATAAAACCGTTTCACCTTTTCTTCCTTCGTTCCTATTTTGAGGCCTGGAATCATATTGTTCGACTCTCCCTCGTTCTCGGATCTACAACGTAGTAGATCATATCAGCAATTAGATTTCCTGCAAAAACAAAAATCGTACTAAATAGTACTAACCCTAATAAAAGAGGGACGTCACCCCTTAAGCCTGCCTCTACTGTCGCTTGTCCAAGACCTGGATATGAAAATACTTGCTCAGCAAGCACCGCTCCACCAAACAGTTCACTAAAAGCGGCAAATTGTAAAGTGATTGCAGGCAAGGCAACATTACGCAAGCCGTGTCTCCAAAATAAGAGAAAGCCACGCTCACCTCTCGCCCTCGCAAACAACACATAATCACTCGCCAGAACATCTATCAACTTCTGTCGCGTATGTAAGGCTACATTCGCAACTCCAAGAATGCTAAGTGTCATGGCTGGGAGGATAAGATGCTGTAATCGATCTGCTAATGTGACGTCTTCAGCAAGGACCCCTGTTGGAACACCTAATCCAATTGGGAACCACCCGAGCCACACCGCAAAAACAATCAGCATAAGAAGGCCCATCCAAAAAGTCGGAGTTGAGGCCAATGTATAACAATACCACTTTATAATCCGATCAATCCAAGTATCCTTTTTCATGGCTGACACAACGCCCATGACAAAACCGATAACTCCCGACAATATCCAGGCGGTCAGCATCAGGACAAGCGAGTTCCAAAAGCGCTCTCCGATGATTTCAGACACCGGGCGGCGGAAAATCATTGAAGTTCCCAAGTCACCTGAAAGTAAAGCAGAAAGCCAACTAAAAAACTGCACCATTACAGGTTGATCAAGCCCCCAATACTCAGCAATCTTCTCACGCTGTTCAGGACTTACCTTTAACATATCAGCACCAACATAAGCTTGAATCGGATCAATCGGGGAGTTCTTTATTAATAAAAAGGATATTAAGCAAATCGCAAATAATAAAGTAAGCATTCTTAAACCCTTCATCAACAGAAACTTACTTATCTTTACACCAATATTTTTGCGCACATTATTTACTCCATTTCCAGTCGGCAATGTTGTCTGTTGCCGGCCAACCATGTCCATGTACATGGATTCGTTGATCTCCGATATCAAGACCATCTTTCACCAAATACAAATGGTCGATGTTAACCAACCATGCCCAAGCGGCATCCCCTTTTCCACTTAAACCGGTCGTACCGTCCCATTGTGCTTTTTTCCAAAACTCGATTGCCTCAGCTTCACTTTTCGCATGAAGGGCCTTCTTGAAGTATTCATCTACTTTGTCATTTTTATAGTAGCCTGTATTATAATACTCGATCCCAGCATTATCGCTGCCATAGATGTTGTATAATTCATGCGGGTCGTGACTTCCCCAACCCATAAGTACAGCCTCGGAATACATTTTCTTACCAATAATATCCCAGCTTCCACCCTCTACTTTAATATTAATACCGAGTGGTTTCATCATATCTGCAACTGCAATGGCAAGAGACTGCCTGATTGTGTCATTTGCTAAATAGTAAAGACTAAATTCAGCTTTCAAAGAGCCATTATCAAGTACTCCATCTCCATCAGAATCTTTCCAACCCGCTTCTTCCAATACCTTACGCGCTCCGTCCAAATCACCATCTTCAATGACTGTATCTGGATTCCACCAAGGAAGCCCATCAACAGAAGTATAGGCAGGTGTTCCGTATCCTTCCAACACACCGTCAATTAACGCTTTCCGATCAACTGCCATATCAATTGCATGACGGATGGCTGGATCCGATGTTACGTCATTCCCGATTGGTAAACCATCTTCAGTGAAATCACCTGACTTCACGTAAGGAAATACGATTCCACGATTGTCCACAGTTTTAACTGTTTCAAGTTTCATGCCAGGTACTTCCTTATTACTAAACGCGGCTGGTATATAGGCAAGATCCACTGTTCCCGCTTGGGCAGCTGCATATGCAGCATCCTCATTTAAAAATACAAAAGTCAATTTGTTAAAATATGGTTTTTCCCCATAGTATTCTGGATTCTTTTTCACAATGATCTGTTGTCCCTTGTCCCACTGTACAAGTTGATAGGGGCCTGAACCAATCGGGTTCTCAGCATAGTCTTCACTGTATGCATATTGTGGGACGATTCCCGTTGCCACTAGATTGTTTATAAATGTGGATTGCACTTCTTTTAATGTGAATTTCACGGTCGTATCATTAACTGCTTCGACTTTATCCAATACGTTTAAATCAACAACCGACCCACTATTGGCTGCTGTTTCAAATGTGAATACCACATCCCTAGCCGTTAGTGGTTTCCCATTAGAAAAATTGACATCATCGCGCAAATGAACAGTCCAAACTTTACCCTCTTCATCTACTTCATAACTTGTTGCAAGATCATTTACAATGTTTAGTTTGTCATCTCTTTTCAACAATGTACTTTGAAATAGCGGTGAACCATAACGTCCCCAACCGGTTGTCGGATCAAATCCTGTTGCCGGCTCAGAATCAAATGCAAGCACAAGCTCGTCCTTCGGCTTCCCCTCATTCTTCTTATTTTTATCATCCGATTTAGATGAAGAGCAGCCTGCTAACATAAGCGAAATAGATACAGTGGCTATTACGATGAGACTCAAGAATTTCTTTGTCATTTAGTACACTCCTTCTACACGTATTATTTATCTACAATCCTTCATAAACTTGCACATCTGCATTAGGGTTTTATAATTTCAGATCCTATCGAAACCGTAAAATATGATTGTGAACAATTAAATCTGCTCCACAGGAGCCACTGTGAAATTCCCATATGATACACCTTTCAAACTCGTCAGTTTATGACTTAGTTCCTGAATTTCTTTTGCTTTTCCTTTTACAACAATTAGTTCAAGGCAACTATCATGATTCAAATGGAAGTGTGTTGTCGCAAGGATTACATCGTGCACACTATGTTGAATCCTTGTCATCTCTTCAAGTAGATTGCGTTGATGATGGTCATAAAATAATAGTATACTTCCTGCAATTATCTGTTCTCCATCTTCCCATGCTTGCTGAATAATTGCCTCTCGAACAAGATCCCGAACCGCTTCCGAGCGATTTTCATATCCTTTTTTTTTAACTAAATCATCAAACCTCCTAAGTAAGCCCCCTTCCATTGAGATTCCAAATCTCTTTAACGTTGAGTCCTGCATACTGCAACCACCTCTTTTTATTACTATTTTTAACGCAGTAACACATTTATATAGAATCGTAACACGATGATACATAACTGACCATTACTTGGAAGTTTATGTTCTTCTAAATAACCCAATTTAAACCTTTTGTAGAAATGGAATTAAATTTACTTTCTAGGGAATCATTAACGATGTATAGCACGCAAAACTCAACTTTTCATTTACAACAACCAAACAAATAGTTGTCCATCATTGTGCTACTTTTCTTTTGTTACGTAACACCTACATGCCTACTAATGTACTCGCTATACACTTTATGTATGTCTCGATAATTGATAATTAATTGCGAATAATTGGGCATGCAATAAATAGAAATCCAACTGACCCATCTCACAATCTATAAAGTATAGAGTGTTCTGTTGAATAGAGACATAAATCGCAGTAAATCGCCCGACAACTCTTTTCGAATTGTCGGGCAATTTTCTAATACTTCCGTAAAAAACTTGGTTTCGTCTGATACCATTCGTCGCTGATTACATGATGGCAGGCAGAGATGATCCGCTCAATAACTTGTGTATAATTTGCCATTATTCGGATAGTAAAGCCAGGAACAGCAAGCTTGGATAATCCAAATGCAAAATCTCCAGCCTCTTTCTGAATCGTTTCATGCAGGCGATCCAATAAATCATCGTTCGTCTTTTCTCCAACGACAATAAACGAACCTAAATGTGTGTACCCTTCCATAAAACCTAACCCATTCATATGCTGAGATGCCGGATGAAGTTTAATATGATCAAAGACAACTAGCTCGTCTTCCATATATATTTCTGTTTTCAGACGAAGCATGTCGTAACTGAACTTTTCCCCTTCTGGCGACCAGCCAGGAGTCAATATATCGGAATACAGCAATGTCGCTCCTTTTTCCATATGTACAATATTTTTTTGATAGTATTTGGCATCTTTATATGCTATCAATGCATCCGGCAAATACTCCAGATAACTACCTTTTTTCATATGAAAGACCGACTCTTGATATACTTTTCTGGTTGGCGTTTTGTATACTTTTGTTGCCGACTGGGTCGTCAATGTCAGTTGCGCCTGTTCATCGAGTGTTATTTCCATGCGGTACCGGTCTCCGTCTAGATAGCCTCCGCCTGGATTCAATAAGTAGTAGCATGGATAACTATAATTATTCAAATAGACAGGGCGCATCACTTTAAACGCACCCTGAAAGTAGACACTTTTCGCCACGGAACGTCCTTGACGTTTTTCCATGGCAAGGTCAAGAACACCTGTCCATTCAGACATCTTGCCCTAGTCCCTTTAATAACGCATGTTTTTTTATCCAATCTACCACTTCAGCCAGTCCTTCATCATCTTTTAAATTGGTGAAGAAGAATGGTTTGTTTCCGCGGAACACTTTTGTATCAGACTCCATTACTTCAAGACTCGCTCCAACATATGGCGCCAAATCTGTTTTATTAATTATAAACAAGTCAGATTTTATCATTCCCTGGCCGCCTTTGCGTGGGATTTTTTCCCCCTGCGCCACGTCGATTATATAGATGGAGAAATCCACAAGCTCTGGGCTGAATGTAGCTGCTAAGTTGTCGCCGCCGCTTTCTACAAAAATCAGTTCAACATCCGGATGCTTTTCCTTCAACTCATTAATCGCCGCAAAGTTCATTGACGCATCTTCTCGAATAGCCGTATGCGGACAACCACCTGTTTCTACACCGACGATGCGATCTTCCGGAAGGATGCCGTTTGCAACTAAAAACTTAGCATCTTCTTTCGTATAAATGTCATTCGTGATGACTGCCATACTCACTTCCCCGTTTAAAGCACGGGTGATTTTTTCAACTAACATCGTTTTACCGGCACCAACGGGTCCGCCAACACCTATTTTAATTGGTTCCATTCTAAGCACATCCTTATTCTCAATTAATTTCACGTTTTTCACGAGCTGAAAATACGTATCCCAACTCGCTCGTGCTGCATTTGTGAAAGTTCGAGCCCTGGTGATACGACTCCAAACTCTTCTTCATCTAACTTCATAATTTTATCTGTTGCCTGCTGAAGCTGTTGTTGAAATGCATAAATAATTTTCTGTCCTGCAGTTTGTCCGAGCGGGATTGCCCGCACAGCATTTTGTACGAGACTAACGACTGTCGAATACAAATAATATAAAATCGTCGTTTCCTTCTCTACTTGCAGATGATGCCCTACCATCGTAAAAACAATAGCGGGATGGCCAAAAGCTTGTTTATCACGTATTTTTCGCATGTAGGTTGACAACATCGGTATTTCATAAATTGATTGTGCAATATCCAACATACGGTCACCCATGCGCTGTGTACCATCGCGTGATTCCCGTGCCAAGTTCTGCACAGTCAAAATGCGATCCAATTCCCAAATATCTTCAAGTTCTTCCGCTTCAAGTGCATCATAAGCCAGCCTTACTGCCAAGCCGTCTGCATAAGCGAGCTGTTCATGCACATAAACGTTCAGCCATTCGGAAAATGATTTCGCATCTGTGACAATGTCTTTTTGAATATACGTTTCCAAGCCGAAAGAATGGCTAAAAGAGCCGGTTGGAAAATTGGAGTCGCACAGCTGAAACAAAGACAATGCGTGATTAGTCATGACTATGCCCGATATGACGGAATGCTTTTGCTACTTTTCGTTCTTCTCGCTTGAATGGAATGTCCATTTCTTGCAACAATTCCTCAACCAAATAATCATACTGAACAAGCATATCCTTATCCTCAAACTGAGCTGGCAAATGACGATTTCCAAGCTGATGAGCAATCGTTCCCATTTCAAGCATCGTACGTGGACTGATGACAATTAAATCATCGGAAAGTACGTCGATCAAAATTATATTTTTATCATCCATAAAGAGAATGTCGCCAGCTTCCAAATCACGCGGGTCTTTCAATCGGATGCCGATTTCACGTCCGTGATCTGTTTCTACACGTTGAATTCTTTTCATTAAATGCGCGCTCTCTAGATACACTTTCTCTTTATGTCGTTTTTCAAATTCGTTCGAGTCTAAATCTCTTACGTTCATTACGACTTCTTCTACAATCATTTTCTTCACCTCAAAATAAGAAATAGCGCTGCCCCATCGGCACAACGTCAATCGGATCGCATGTAATAGGTTTTCCATCGATTCTCACTTCGTACGTTTGCGGATCCACGTCAATATGAGGAGTAGCAGTATTCAATTTCATATCTTTTTTCGTAAGATCGCGCATATTGCGTACAGGAAGTACCACTTTTTCGAGTCCAAGCTTTTCTTTAATACCGTTATCGTATGCAACTTGGGAAACAAATGTAATAGAACTTTGCGACAATGCCTTTCCTAGCGTTGCATACATTGGTCGGTAAATCATTGGCTGTGGTGTCGGAATCGTCGCATTGGCATCTCCCATTAAGCTAAAGACCGCCATTCCATTTTTCAAAATCATTTCCGGTTTGACGCCAAAGAATTTCGGATCCCATAGTACAAGGTCGGCCATTTTTCCAACTTCAATTGAGCCAATATACTCGGAAATCCCGTGAGTAATTGCAGGGTTGATCGTATATTTGGCTATATAGCGTTTTACCCGATTATTATCCGAGTACTGACTATCCCCTTCCATAATTCCAAGCTGTTTTTTCATTTTATGAGCTACTTGCCATGTCCGAAGTGCAACTTCACCCACACGCCCCATCGCTTGCGAATCGGAGCTCGTCATGCTGAAGACACCCATATCTTGTAAGACATCTTCCGCCGCAATTGTCTCGTTGCGAATGCGTGAATCAGCAAATGCAATATCTTCCGGAACAGAAGGATTTAAGTTATGAGCAACCATCACCATGTCCAGATGCTCGTCAATCGTGTTGATTGTGTATGGCAAGGTTGGATTTGTGGACGCCGGCAATACATTCATCATACCGGCGGATTTGATCAAGTCTGGCGCATGTCCGCCGCCTGCACCTTCTGTATGGTACATATGGATGACACGGCCGTTGATCGCCTTCATCGTATCTTCAAAAAATCCAGCTTCATTTAACGTATCTGCGTGAAGCGCAATTTGCACATCATATTCATCAGCAATCCGTAATGAATGATCAAGTACGGATGGTGTCGCACCCCAATCTTCATGGACTTTCAAACCGATCGCACCAGCGAGTATTTGCTCCGCTAAAGGTCCGCCGGCTGCTGCATGCCCTTTCCCTGTTAAACCGATATTGATTGGTTGCCCCTCTAAAGCCTTGAGCATCGAGTGAAGATGCCAGGCGCCCGGTGTAGCAGTCGTTGCTCTAGATCCATCGCCCGGTCCTGCCCCACCGCCAATCAATGTCGTCGTTCCAGCAGTGAGCGCAACATCAACTTGTCCTGGATTTATAAAATGCACGTGCGTATCAATCGCGCCTGCAGTAATAATTTTACCTTCCCCGGAAATAATTTCCGTGGATGCTCCGATAATAATGTCAACTTTGTCCTGCACGAGCGGGTTACCAGCTTTTCCAATACCAGAAATTTTACCGTCACGAATCGCTAAATCCGCTTTATAAATTCCCGTATAATCAAGGACAACGACATTTGTGATGACCGTATCGGGTACTCGTTCGTCTTCTTCGCGCGTAATGAACGGATGCTGTCCCATTCCATCACGAATGACTTTCCCGCCGCCAAATACAACTTCTTCGCCGTATTTTGTATGATCTTTTTCGATTTGAATGAACAAATCTGTATCTGCCAGGCGGATGGAGTCTCCTGTTGTCGGTCCGTACATTTGTGCATATTGCTCTCTATCCATTTTAAAACTCATTTAACATTCCCGCCTTCCAATGGTCCGTCCACTTCATTATGAAATCCGTAAACTTCTCTTTTTCCAGCATAGTCAATTAATTGCACTTCTTTTTCATCGCCTGGTTCAAAGCGGACAGCAGCGCCGGCTGGAATATTTAATCGTTTGCCGTATGTCTCTTCCCGTCTAAACCTCAGCGCACCATTTACCTCATAAAAATGATAATGAGAACCAACTTGTATTGGCCTGTCCCCTTCATTCACAACGTGAACACGTGTACTTTCCGCCCCTTCATTACAATTAATTGGTTCATCTTTTAAAATATACTCACCTGGGATCATCGCTTCGTCTCCTCTCCATTTCATTAGCAAGTTATCGGATGGGGTTATGCACAGTAACTAGTTTTGTACCATCCGGAAACGTTGCTTCCACTTGAATGTCGTCAATCATCTCGGGAATACCATCCATCACGTCTTCACGAGTTAATATCGTCGCTCCGTAAGCCATAAGATCTGCGACAGTTTTGCCATCTCTAGCGCCTTCCATCACCTCGTATGTAATAAGCGCCATTGCTTCTGGATGATTCAATTTAAGACCTCGTTCTTTACGTCTTCTAGCGACATCGGCAGCCACAACAATCATTAACTTGTCGATTTCACGCGGTAGTAATTGCATCGTTCAACCTCCTGAAATATATGATAGTTTGTAATAGAACTCTTCTCCCTAAATACACTTTAGCAAAAAGCATGAAATATTCCGAATAGTCCGCAAGGCGTTAATAGGCCATACTACTTCTATCGATAAACTTGAACTGTTCCCTTTAAAAGCTCAATTCAGTCAATCTAAAGCAATTAAGTACAGAAAAATTCATTATAACGACAGTATCCCCTTAAGCAAGTTAGCGTAAACGTTGCCACGCTTTAACTTTTAGCTTTAAAAAGACTAATGAGCAGCCATAGAACAGCCGGCCTAGCCGTGAATACAAGTTCGAACTATAAATGTGTTGTAACAAAGTGTTTTATTTAATGGTTTGATCGCAAGTTGATTCGGTTGTGATTCATACATCCGGGAAGGATCGGTGAATCTCTTAGGTATTCGAAACAACTGGAATGGGGGGGATTGTGTCCATTTTCCTCGTCTTAAAAACATGGGAAAGCGGCTTGGAGTTACTGCTACTAATTTATTGTACAGCTTTGCGGCGAAGAATCAAGTGTTCCTGCTTATAAAGAGGGTTGTTTAATCGTTGGTGTGATGCCATATTGTACTCCCAGGATCAACAACAACTGTGTGGAAGAATGTATTTGAAATCAATTGGAAAATAACTCACAAAAATTCAGTCATTGATCTAGCAGATGGAAGTAAAATATAGAAAGATTGTTCCTAAAGAAGACCTATGACGTTTTGTAGGATGACAAATGGGCAAAAAAGTAGTCTACGATGCTGATGTCAACATCATTCTTACCATACACTTCTGCCACAACGACGTGTGAGGGACATCATTCCTTAAGAAAAGTACTGCCAAATGACAAACCCCTCCCCGATCATTTCGGGAAGGGGCTGTAAACAGTCGCAAGAGACTAGATCCTTGAACCATTTAGAATACATTGAGACACTTCTATAAAGGTTAACTACTCTTTTGTATTACGCATCTTTTCAAATGGTTAATCTCTATCTCCAACTCCATCCAAATCAATGCTCTTGAGGGTACTTGTATCATTTTCATCGATTGAAGGAGCGAACTTTTCGCCCTCTTTGACTTTTTTCTGCAAATTCTTTTGCAATTCTTCATTGTACTCCAATGTGTACTTATAGGATGCACTATAATTAATGCCTAACAACTCTTTATCGTATCGAGACAAAGTCATCAATGCAACTTCTCCATTTTCACCCATTATGTCAAATGAGATGGTCGGATCATTATCGGAGTAACCTTGACCATTGTATTCAACAGACTTGACTGCGCCATGCACGACGTTAAACTGTTCTGCCAATTCTCGAGCCACCATAATGAACTCCTGTGGATTTTTATCTAGGGCTGCATCAAAGGCTATAGAAGTATCACTATTTACTATTCTGCTTGAATCTATACTAAATAATTCTCCTGTTACCGAGTCTACAGAGAAATGATAACTGTGATCATCCCCAACCCATATATCTGCATTCCATGTTGAACGGGGAAGCCCTTCTACTGCCTGTTGGTATCCCATTTCAATTACTTGTCCTTCCAAATTCACATCAAATACTTCCCAAAGAGCCTGTGCACCGATTTCTGCTGTTTCTTCCCTACTCATATCTTTGCCCGTCGGTGTCTGATTGCGGTAATATTCAAGATCAATAGTCTCAATCGTGTAATTCGCTTGTTCGTAACCTTCAGGGAAGCTATTTTGTACAATTTGTGATGCATCCTCCACAAGATTTGCATAGTTAGTTGGAATCGTATTCGTTTTTTTAAATTCAGTCGCCGTCGCTGCCTGTAAGATTCCCATCGATAGTAACGTGCTTGTTCCAATGACCATTGTCGTCATAAGAACGGTTTTTTTAACACCTTTTCTTTCTATACTTTTTGTCTTCATTTGCGTCTTCTCCTTCTATAGTTTTGTGATCACACAAACATTATAAAATGACCATATTATAGAACTATCATAGAGTTATGATGGAGTTGTAAAAATAACTTTCACTTCTGTTCCTTTACCCATATGACTAGTAAACCTCATCTCTGCATTGTGTAGCACAACTATCTGTTGGCAAATAGAAAGTCCCAATCCGGTGCCGCCATCTTTTCGGTTTCGGGACTTCTCCACACGATAAAAAGGTTCTGTAATGTGCTGGATTATTTCAGGAGTCATCCCTTTACCATCATCTCGAATACAGACAATATTCATTTCCGCTCGCCTGAACGTATGTACAACGATGTGTCCTTTCGTCCCACATGCTTTGATTGCATTATCCACAAGATTAATAAACAAACTTTTTAGTAAGAGAGGGTCACCCCAAAGGACATCGATTTCACTACGCAAGTCAATCCGAATTTCCTTCTCTATAATTTTACTACGCAAGGTCCGTTGTATGGACTGAAAGAGATTGGTTACATTTTGTGCTTCCAAAGAGACTTGATCATTTCTTAGGTTCGCCAGGTCAAGTAACTGATTGGCCAGTTCTTGCATACGCCGGCTTTCCGATATAATATGACTGATTGCAGAAAGCCTATCATCTTCTGTCAAAGCAGCTTTTTGCAAATACTCAGCATAGCCGTATATAGATGTTAAGGGTGTATGTAGTTCATGAGCGAAATTATCTACAAACTGTTGTTTCTTTGCGGCAACTGATATCAACTCTCCCATCTGACGCTGGATTTCTTCCGCCATATAGTTAAAGTTTTGCGACATTTCGTAAAGCTCGTCATCCCCGAATTCCGGAAGCCTAGTCTCATACGCGCCAGCCGCGATATTTCGCGAAGTCTGGGATATTTGCGTTAAAGGCTTAAATATTCGATTAAGCAGGACGAGAAGGCCTAATGCAAGGAAGATGGAGATAATCAATCCTACCACAAACATTGTATTTTTCATTTTCTTCCACGTCGCGATTGCATCTGTCGTATCATAAAGATAGATCGTCGCATAAGAATCATATGGTACGGGAAGCTTTCCTGAAACGAGGACATATGTACGTTCATCTAATTCTTCAAACGTCATTAGTCTGCTGCCATCCTCTGGCAACTTGGAAAAGTTACTCTCTAATTTGAACTTCTGTTGATTAGGAAAAAGCGGCTGGTCATTCTTATAAAGCACCAAATTAACCCTTTTATCACCTGAAAAATAATTATATGGCTGAAGTAAGGAATCTACAGACTCGTCTATATGGATTCCCCGACTTTCAATAGCATGGAAATCTTTCACCAATGCAGATGTGATAATATAGTGTTCTGCCAAGCTTCTTTCCTCGGCATGTTTCAACGTACCTTTGAACATAGTAAAAGAAACTATAAGTATTCCAAGATGAAAGCTGAATAGAAAAAGCAGAAAGGTAGTTAAAAAAGTCCGGTATTTCATAGATTGATCTCCAAGCGATAACCTACCTTGTAAACTGTCTTTATCACATGTTCCCACCCTAACTTTTTTCGCAGTTTTTGAATGTGAACATCGATCGTTCGGGTATCTCCTTCATAATCATATCCCCACACAAGTTCCAGAAGTCTATCTCTCGACAATGCAATATTACGATTATTGATTAGTACTTCTAATAATTCGAATTCCTTTGGAGTACATTCTACTGGGCGCTCCATGTAAAATACCTGATAACTGTTGAAATCAACCTTTACATCTCCCACTTCAAAGCAACTTTTCATTTTCTGAGTCCGCCTCAATACAGCTTCAACACGTGCCAATAGCTCCAACATTTCAAAAGGCTTAGTCAAATAATCATCTGCTCCCATAGATAATCCTTTTACGCGATCTGATAAACTATTACGTGCCGTTAAGAAGATGGTTGGGACTTCTTTTACTTTTTCAAATACTTCAAACCCATCTAACTCTGGAAGCATAATATCTAAAATAATTAGGTCATACTTATGAGAGTCTATTTCAGAAATAGCCGCTCTCCCATCAAAGACAGAAACACATAGATGTCCTACAAGTTGCAAATTTTTTGTTATTAATTCATTAATCGACACTTCGTCCTCAACAATTAAAATAACTGCCACAATATTTTTATCACTCCTTTACCTACTAATACTACTACTGAATTGTTATGAAGTTGTAAAATCTCTGCGTGAAACAGTTTTCTATACAAAAACCTCTCCCCGAAAATTTCAGGAAGAGGCTGTAGAAATCCACTATTAACTTTTCGAGAAAAAAATTCACTTTAAATCTAAAGAAGTATCAAACCCTATAATCAATTTTCCTTCTATTAAAACTTCACTCGTTGAAGCCTTAACGCGTTCAAAACGACAGACACTGAACTAAATGCCATAGCTGCTCCGGCTACCCAAGGGGCTAACAATCCGAGTGCAGCAACCGGAATACCGATTGTGTTATAGAAAAAAGCAAAGAATAGATTCTGTTTAATGTTGCGCATTGTTTTCCGGCTCATAATGATAGCGTCTGCAACGCTATTTAAGTCGCCGCGCATGAGGGTGATATCAGCTGCTTCGATTGCAATATCTGTTCCAGTACCAATCGCCATTCCGATATCCGCAAGCGCAAGTGCAGGAGCATCATTGATACCGTCTCCGACCATTGCCACTTTCTTTCCTTGCATCTGTAATTTCTTAATCTCATCGCTTTTCTGCTCTGGAAGGACTTCTGCGATGATATGGCTCAACCCGACTTGTCGTCCGATTGCTTCTGCAGTATGTTGGTTGTCACCCGTTAGCATAATGACATCCAACCCAAGTTCAAGCATTCTTTCAATTGCCTGTTTAGATGTTTTTTTCACAGTATCCGCAACTGCCACGACACCCGCAAGTTTCCCATCAATCGCGATGAGCATCGCTGTCTTTCCTTCTTTCTCCATGTTCTCCATTGTGGATTCCACATCTTGAAGAGCCACATCCCGGCTGTGCATTAACTTTCGTGTCCCGGCAAGCACTTGCTTTCCGGAGACTTTCGCTTCAATTCCATACCCTGGGAGTGTATTGAACCCTTCTGGTTCGATCAATTCGATTCCTTTTTCTTTGATTCCCATTACGATCGCTTGCGCCAATGGGTGTTCGGATTGATTCTCAGCTGATGCAACCAATTGAAGGACTTCCTCTTCTGCAAAGTCTTTCAACACGATGACATCTGTCAACGCTGGCTCGCCTTTCGTCACTGTACCTGTTTTATCCAATACAACTGTGTCGATGAAACGTGTGTTTTCAAGATGTTCTCCGCCTTTGAAAAGCATACCCATTTCAGCTGCTCTACCCGATCCAGCCATAATGGAGGTTGGTGTGGCCAACCCTAACGCACATGGACATGCAATGACCAATATGGAAATGGTCGGAATTAGTGAAGATCTGAAATCGCCAGGCGTTACGACAAAATACCAAATGAAGAATGTCAAAATCGCAATTCCAACGACTATAGGAACGAAGATGCCTGATATTTTATCCGCCAACCGTTGAATTTCCGCCTTTGAGCCTTGTGCTTCTTCAACGACTTTGACGATTTGAGATAATGCACTGTCTTTCCCAACTTTCGTCGCTTTGACCTGTAATGACCCGTTTTTATTGATCGTTGCACCAATGACCGAGTTTCCTGGCACTTTATCGACAGGGATACTTTCACCGGTGATCATTGATTCATCAATTGCCGATTGTCCAGAAATGATTTCTCCGTCGACAGGAATCTTTTCCCCCGGTTTGACGAGGATGATATCGCCAGCTACTACTTCTTCAATCGGCAGTTCTTTTTCAACGCCGTCTATTAAGACACGTGCTGTTTTTGCTTGCAATCCTAGTAGTTTTTGAATGGCTTGGCTCGTTTTTCCTTTTGCCCTCACTTCGAATAACTTACCTAGGACGATTAGCGTAATAATGACGGCAGATGCTTCAAAATATAGTTCTGGTTCTCCGACACTGCCCCCATTCATCCATTCAAAAGACAAATATAAACTGTAGAAATAAGCTGCACTAGTACCTAATGCCACTAAAACATCCATATTGGCGCTTCTATTTCTTAAGGAAGTAAATGCCCCTTTATAGAATTGAGCACCGACGATAAATTGGACAGGCGTTGCCAAGATCAATTGCACCCAAGGATTCATTAAAAAAGTAGGCAAGTATAGAAAAGATAAAAACTCAAAGTGCGCTACCATTGTCCATAACAGCGGGAGTGTCAGGATTGCCGAAAATATGAATTTCCGGTATTGCTTTTTTATCTCCTGCTCCTTATGATCCAACTTTTCCTTGCCGTTAGATTTTGGAATCAATTCATAGCCCATTTTTTTCACAATTGCCATCATCTCGTTCGGACTTGTTTGACCACCATCATAATCTACAGTCAGTGTTTCAATCGCGAAATTGACAGTCGCCTTAGAAACACCATCCATTTTATTAATCCGTTTTTCTATTTTCGTCGCACAAGCAGCACATGTCATGCCCGAAATATCGAATTCAACTTTGTCTTGAATGATACCATAACCTAATTTTTCGATCCTTGACGTAAAATCATCAATATTTGTTTTTTCCGGATCGTAAACGATTGTCGAACTTTCCAAAGCAAAGTTGACATTCGCCTTTTCGACACCTTCTATTTTGGATAACCCTTTTTCAATCCGGTTTGCGCAAGCTGCACATGTCATCCCATTGATCTTTAAGGTTTTTTCCGTTGTTGCCATTTGTATCCCTCCGATACTTCGTGGGGGTATATAGTTTTGAAAAAAGAAGGATTATACGGTTGTCGTATAATCACTTCTACAGCCGCTTGTACCCCCACATGGTCTAAGCGGAAGACGTTTTATGCCTATTGTTTAAGCAACTTCATAGCCTTGGTCTTCAATCGTATCTTTGATTTGATTTAAATTCGCTTCGTTATCATACTCAACTGTCACTTCTTTATTCGCAAGGTCCACTTTTACTGATGAAACACCGTTCAGTTCACCTACACTTGACTCAATTGAATTCACGCAATGTCCACAAGACATACCTTCTACTTTTAATACTTCTTTCATAATGAAAAACCTCCTGTTTTGTTGTTAATATCAGTACTCCATACTCTGTTCCAGTCTACAATGCTAAATGATTACTTAGTCATCGTTTTCATGACACTCATAAGCTCCTGAATAGCCGCTTCACCATCTTGCCCTTTAATGGCATTGACAACACAATGATGCGTATGGTCTTCCAGTAAAGCTAAGGATACTTTGTTCATTGCCGATTGAATCGCGCTTATCTGATGGAGAATATCCACACAATAACGATCATTTTCAATCATTTGATGAACACCTCTTACCTGCCCTTCAATACGCTTTAAACGATTTAATAACTGCTGTTTATTCGGCTGTACAGTCTTCTTTGTTGTTTCTGACATACCATCACTCCTCAGAGTTTACTATATACCCCATACCCCTATATTAACACGCGTTTCATGAGAGAGCAATGATATTGTTTTGTTCAATTACATCAATCACTATACTGCTAACAGTTTTTTAATCTCTTCTTCATTCCGTTCGAAACCGATCAGCACTTTCGGTTTGCTTCCAAATCCTATAAAAGACTTTTTCTTGAAAACGAAAGCCGGTACTACCCTCGAGCCACTTAACTTAATAAGTTCTTTCTCCCTTTCCGGTTCTATCGATAAATCATAGTCGATATATGGAATATTGTTTTTCAAAAGAAACGCTTTCGCTTCTTGGCAATCCGAACATGTCGGTCTTGTATAAAGTTTTAATGTCTTACCCTCCATAGATCGTTACCTCCTATTATGAGAATCCCTGTCAAGATCATTCATTTTATCTCTATGACATACGCATATACATAAACTTCGCCGTCAAATTGAAACTCTGCCCAAAGTTTGTATTTCCCTGCCTCTGTTAAAACTGTTTTGAATTGAGTTTTGTCATCAGATACTGGATGCACATGGATAAAATGTTCTGCATTTTCATCTAAAATGACAACATGGCCTAATGCGCCTAAATACGGTTCAGGTGTTGCTCCTCTTAAGTCGAATAACAATGAAATATCCTGCCCGGCTTCAATATTATTAGCTTTTAATTCCACTGAATATCCATCTACCATTTTGACAAAGTCTGTGTCAACCTTGAGTTCATTGCCATGGTTTGGATGATACACGTGCCCGACATGGAGCGTGATTGGCGAAACTGTATAAGATAAGTTTTTTGGAGCGATATCAACAAATACCTTGTAGTCGTTGTCCCTCAATTCTCTTTGCAACATATATACACCGTCTGCTTGCTTCTCGGGGTGCCCATGAATATATTCTTTCAAATCTGCGCTCACAACGATCAAATGCATTTCCTTTTCATGGGAAACACCTAATTCAGGTGCCTTTCCATGTTTGTCTTTCAATTCAATTGTAATGATAGCGTCTCTGTAAGTGACATTTGCTGTCACTTCACTTTCTCCTTGAGCTTTGTATTGGTAGTGGTGATGTTCTGCATGTTGGTCCATCTCGTAGTCCTCCTTGTAAGTTAGTTTCCTGCATCACTCCTTAATATACATACAGTATAGGGGTATACAGTTTATAAAAATATATTACACGATATTCCTTTTTTCAATCACACAAAACTTGGGTGTCAGTTATGAAAAGGAATATTAGTGTATAGCCACATATTAGTATACCGGTGTAGGGTATGTAAAGTATTTTGTTTCATTCCCAAAAAAATAGTGACCAGCGCATTACTTCTGGTCACTGATCACATTAATGATGTTGGTGATGGTGGTCTGCTGATACTTCTGGTTTTACCTTACATAAAATTGAATCATCATGCTGATGGGCAGACGTTTCCCACTGAATCGTTACATGATGAATATTTTGGTGTAAAAGATCGTGCTCGATACTACGCAGAAGTTGCTCACTTTCCGCAATGGACATCTGATCATCTACAACTGCGTGACAGGAAAGTGCATTCAGTCCGCTTGTAATGGACCAAACATGCAAATCGTGAGCACTTTGGACGCCTTCCGCACTTTGAATTGTACGGATGACATTATCTATATCTACATTTTGAGGGACGCCTTCCATTAATACATGTAATCCAGACTTTGATACATAGTATCCGCTACGCAAAACGAGTATAGCGACAATGACACTAGCTAACGGATCTGCCCAGCCCCAGCCGAAAAACATCATAAGCAAAGCCGCAGCGATCGCCCCAATAGAGCCTAGCATGTCACTAATAACATGAAGGTAAGCGCCTTTCATGTTCAAATTTCCTTCAACATCGCTGCCGCGCATCATAATCCATGCAACTAAGATATTTATCGCCAAACCGATGCTGCTAACGATTAACATACCTGTCGTCGCAACATCAGGCGGGTTTGCAAAGCGTTTCACCGCTTCAATAAAAATGAACAATGCGATGACAATCAAAGTTGCCCCATTTAATACAGCGGCCAAAATTTCAAATCGCTTATAGCCATACGTTTTGCTTTTATTTGCGACCTTTTCTCCTAACTTAAATGCAATCAGTGCAATCGCTAGTGAAATTGAGTCGCTCAACATATGACCAGCATCTGCCAACAAGGCAAGACTATTCGTCAAAAATCCGCCGATCACTTCCACTATCATATATAAAGTAATGATTAGGAAGGAAATCAATAATACTTTCTTATTTGCACCATGCGTATGGTCGTGTCCATGTTCATGCCCCATTCGATTACCCCCTTCGTGTAATTAATTATGCGTTGCGTGCTCTATCGCCTGTTTCAATAAATTCATAACATGATAATCATCTTCCGAATAGTAAAGTGTTGTTCCTTCCCTCCTGAACTTCACCAGACGTAAATTTTTCAAAAAACGCAATTGATGAGAGACGGATGACTGGCTTAAATTCAGTGTTTCCGCAATATCATTCACTGAATGCTCTTCCTTGCATAATAAATTTAAAATCCGGATTCTTGTTGGATCACTCAATGCCTTAAATGTTTGGGACACGACGAAAAGTGTTTCCTCATCCAAAAGCTGTGTGTCTTCTCTCAAAAACTGTTCTCCATTTTCTTCTTTGTTCAATTTAAATTCCCCCTAACTTTCAATAATTAATTGCTTATATGAGCATATATTCATATATTATGTATAATTTAGTATAGTGTCAATGGAAATACATATTACCCCCTATTTTTATATACCCCCAAAAATAAATTTTTACACTTCAATAAGTTTTAAAGCAGGGTTTAATTGAATAATAATTATTGTATTTTTATACCCAACCGCTGTATTGTATTAATTCATTGTTGGTTATTTAAAAGAAAGATGTGTACAAGCAACATGCATATAGAAGAAAGTGAAATTAGCAGTTGACGGCGGGATATTGCTTGGAGCTAACAATAGAGGAAGGTACCAGGTCTACAAACAATTAGGGGGAACCTGATACCTTTTAGTGTTCATATTTCTACCAGCAGTAAAATCATTAATTTTCAAATGCTTCGGGATAAAATGATTTCGCAAGCATTTCAATTGTAGTGGGGATTCGCACGCCCTCGAAAGTATAATCAAGTGGCATGACCGCAACTCGATCATTTTTAATCGCGTCAATACCCGTTAAGGCAGGGTTGCTAAACAGAACATCTTTCTTTTGCTCGGCCGTCATTTCTCCATAATCCATGATGACGATCACTTTTGGATTCCGTTCAACAACGTCTTCCCAATTAACGGTTGTCCAGTTTTTCGGAATATCACCAAATATATTTTCTCCTCCTGCCAGTCGTATCATTTCGGTCAAAATTGTTTGAGTTGCTGTAAAAGGTATGTCTGTTCCACTGTCATAGATAAAAACACTAACTGGTTCTTCGACTGTTCCAATCTGCTCATCAATCTGTTTACCTACATCTCGAATAGAATGTTGAAGAGACTCGATCAATTCGTCTGCTCTGTCCTCTACCTTAAAAATAAGACCGATATTACGGATATCCTGATAAACATCGTCAAGCGTCGGACCTATGATGTTGGACGACTCGTGAGTATATGTCTTAATACCAAGTTCGTTCAGTTTTTTCACTGAGCCTAGACGCTCTTCTTGGAATAGTGTATCCCAGCCAGCATAGACGAAGTCAGGATCCACTTCCAATAGCACTTCCTTAGAGGGTTGCATCCCACGCGAAACAACAGGAATCCTTGAAAATGCTTCCTCGAATTCGGGTAATACATGATCTGGATTTGCACCAACCGTTCCTGCAATATGTTCTTCCAGTCCCAGTCTCAACATGAGTTCCAGTGTGTGTAAGTCTTGCGTAACCACACGACGAGGCATCTCTTCGTATTGGATCGGCCCATTTTTCGTTTTAACGGAAACGGGTTCATAAACCCCTTCGTTCTTCGATTTGTCTCCATCCGCTTTCGAAGCGGAGGTCTCCATCGTACTGTCGGATTCACCACAAGCTGTCAAGATTGCCATTACCATGATTAAAAACAGCAGCATGTATTTTTTACTCATTGGACGAACTCCTATTCATATTGGTTTTTGTATTACGGCATCCCATGCTTATACCTTGATTGCCTAGTTTTAAGAATCCATAAAACCTCTACTCTCTAACTAAAAAAGCCCAGATATAAAAATCGATTATATCTAGACTTTCCAGTTCTGCTACATCATCTTTAAAAGCTCATTCAAAGCGTTCTGGATAAAAACCTTTCGCCAATGTCTCTAGTCCACTTGGAATTCGAACCGACTGTTCTACATCGGCGTGCTCGATAGTGACATACCGCTTATTTTTGACTGCTGTAACGTCCTGAAGCGATGGATTATTAGAGATCGCATCCATTAACTGCTCAGGTGTCGTTCCGCAACAATAAGCTAACACAATCACCTCGGGATCACGCTCAATTACCTCTTCCCAACTAACTTCTGGCATCCATCCTGTTGACTCACTGAAAATATTTTCTCCGCCTGCTAAACCGACGACATGGGATCGTATCATATCTCCTCCAGTAGTGATAGCAGACCCGCTATCGCCGCCGCCCATATAGAAAACTCTCACAGGCTCTTCGTCACTTATTTTTTCTTGTATCCCCATTACAGTCTCTTTTATTGACTGGATTAATTCATCTCCACGACTTTCAACGCCAAAAATACGGGATACTTCACTAATCTCCTTGTATACCATATTTTCCAAAGTTGCCGGTTTTCCAGCCGCCTCAGGTATATAGGACTTCACCCCACGTTTTTCAAGTTCAGCAGTCGTACCGATTACACTGTCAACAAAAAAGTCGTCTGATCCCATGACAAAATCAGGTTCCTTACTTAGTAACACTTCTTTTGAAGGATACATTTCAGATAAAAGCGGAACTTTCTTCACTTTCTCTTCCAATCCGGGTGCTGCTTTATCCCGTGGAAACGAGTAGCCTACAAGATACTCATCTAATCCGAGTGCCAGCATTAATTCAGCATTATCTTGCATCAACCCAACCGTTCGTTTTGGCGGTTCCGTAAACGTTACCTCCCGACCGAAATTATCTAGCGTTACAGGCTCGTAAGTTTCAGCGCTGTCTGCCTCATTTGTCTGATCATCAGAAGAACCATATTCTATTTTATTGTCCGATTGACCGCATGCAGATAGGATGGCTATCACCATCAGTACACTTAACAGTTTCGAATACTTTTTCATCATATGTACACCTCTTCATGTCTTTTAATAGCAGGAGCCGCGTCAGAAAGAAAGGTAATATGTGTCTTTCCGGTTATCGGATGCTGGATGATATGAGTATTTACCCGGAATATTTCTTGTAGTATTGTCTCCGTTAAAACTTCTTCTGGCTGACCTGCAACAGCCAGCTGTCCTTGATTCAACACATATATATGATCGCAATAGACCGAAGCGATATTTAGATCATGAAGAGCCGCTATGACCGTGATATTTAATTTCTTAACCAAGTCCATTAGCTGAAGTTGATGATGAATGTCCAAATGGTTCGTAGGTTCATCCAGTACCAAATATTTCGCTTGCTGGGCGAGAGCTCTCGCTACCATAACTCTTTGTTTTTCCCCGCCGGATAGCGTAGAAATCAGACGATCTCCATAGCTTTCCAGTCCTACTTTTTCAAGCGCCTCTTCTGCAATACGCATGTCTTCAACTGTGTCCGTTTCCATCATCTTCTTATGCGGAGCTCGTCCCATCAGCACGATTTCCATTACTGAAAACTCAAATGTATGCTGCGATTCCTGACTGACTACCGCCATTTTTTGAGCCGTTTTTTTTGCTGATATTTCGTACAGATTTTCACTATCCAATGTAATTTTTCCGCAATCCGGCTTGTTGATCCGGTAAATGCTTTTTAACAGCGTGGATTTTCCGCTTCCGTTCGGACCAATCAGTCCAACAAATTGCCCAGGCTTCACCCGCAAATGAATGTCGGAGATAATCTTCTTTTCCTGTATGCTGGCTGATATGCCTTCAACTGTTATACCCATCGTCAACGACCTCCGAATGAATAGGAACTTCTTCGTAATAACCAAATGAAAAATGGTCCACCGCACAATGCTGTCACCACTCCTATTGGCAGTTCTTCAGGAGCCACTACGAGCCTGGCTACAATATCTGCCCAGATCATAAAGACAGCACCGAATAACGCACTAATCGGCAGCACTCTTTTATGATCTGAACCTACGAGTAGGCGGATCATATGCGGGATCATCAATCCAACAAAGCCGATAGCTCCACTCACTGCAACAAGAACCCCAGTTAGAAGAGAAGTGACGACGATTAATAACTTTCGGAATGCGTCGACGTTAATGCCTAACGTTGCGGCTGTATCTTCTCCCATCAATATGAGGTTTAAAGTACGAGATTGGTACAGCAAAAATGCGAAAACCAACACTACGGCTGTTGCCGGTATAGGTAGAACTGTCCAATTTGCTCCCGCTAAGCTTCCCATCATCCAATACATTGCACTTCGAATACCTTCTTCTTCAGGCGCAGAAAGAACAATGACATTTGTGACAGCGCCTAGGATCATAGATATTGCAATCCCTGCAAGCAACAGGCGTATTGTCGAAATCTGACCACCTACCCGTGCGAATGTATAAACAAAAACAACGGATAAAAATGCTCCTAGAAAAGCAGCAATCGATAGGGCGTATTGACCAAAAAATTGCAACGCTCCAAACAAAATGACGAGTGTCGCACCAACGGAAGCTCCGGATGATACCCCAAGGATGTACGGATCTGCTAAGGAGTTTCTGACAAGCGCCTGAATTCCTACTCCTGCGATAGCCAAACCAGCACCTACTATTCCTCCCAATAAAGCACGAGGAAATCGCAATTCCCATATGATGTTTTGTTGGGCAGTCGACCAGTATGCTGTAACTCCATCCCCTATATAAGGTATATTGGACAACACGATTTTCCAAACCGTTACCATATCAATTGTCACAGGGCCAAGCATAACAGACAGCGTCAATGACAAGAAAAGACCGAGAGGCAAGATGAACAACAAAATTTTAAAACGTCTTTGATGCTTGTTTTTTTCTTTTTCACTACTATCTATTTTTCTTACCGGTGGTGATTCTATTAATTCACCGTCCCCTTTTGTAGCAGCGAGATTCTTCACTCCCATTACCCCTTCCTACTAACAGGTGTATTGAAAAATTTCCGGTTAACTACTTAATGTTGATGCTCGTGCACATATCCATGCTCTTCCACGTATATACGGAAATTCTCTAAATCCTGCATTCCTGTCGAAGTACCGTCCAAAGCTTGATTCATCCGTTCCAGCAATACTGTCTGTAACTTCGGATGGTAGCCAAAATACTTGGCAATCTCAATTTCCGTTTGTGGATAATACTGCCTAAACTGTTCCGCGTTTCCTTTCATTCGTTCCATTAAGATCCCCGTGAATAAAAAGTACGGCAGCATAATTACTTTTTTTGCACCTAATTCTATACAACGCTCCATTCCTTCCTGTACTGTGGGCGTTGTAACCCCCATAAAAGCATTTTCAATGATTGGTACATTTACTTTCTTTTGTAACAATCCACTAATTTTATAAAAATCCTCTTTCGCATCCAAATCACTGCTACCTCGCCCAATAAAGAGGATAGCTGTATCCTCGTGCTTCTGACTAATATCAAAACCAACTTCAGTAAGTCGTGTCGTTAAGATTTCAATAACCTCATCATGAATACCGATCGTTTGACCATACGTGAACCGAATATCCGGAAACTGCTCTCTTGCATGTTCAATTTCAGCTGGAATATGCAATTTAGAGTGACCTGCATGCAATAATATGATCGGGATCACATGGACTTCACCTGCACCCTTTTCAATACACAGTTGAATTCCATCTTCGATATTCGGCGACGCAAATTCTAAAAAACATGTTTCTACAAGTAAGGATAAATCGATACGCTCTTTCATTTGTTCAACAAATTGGCGGACCTCTTCATTTCCTGCCTCCAACCTACTGCCATGCCCGACAAACAATACAGCTTTTTTCACCGTTCCTCTAGCTTTTCTGTATTTATTTATCCCTTTAAAACGAGATTCACCACGTTTTCGTTCGCCGTGCTCCATTGAATAAATGATCGACTCTTCCTTCACAGTTTCATGAACAATTGCCCGTGCCGTTTCTTCTTTTTGCACGGAATACCATGTTCCTTTTGGATAATCGATGACAACACATTTATCCTTGCAGCGTCCATTACAGCGGGTGCGCGATGTGTGGATATGTTCATCTAAACGATTGGTTCGGATCTCATCACGGATTTGTTGCGTGACCTCTTCAGCCCCGGCGCCCATACATGTATCGCCATTGCAAATGAGTACATGACGTTGCATCTGCGTTAAATTCCATGTTGTCATAAAATATGACCTCCCACTCTCTTAAGATTTTAATAAGCGTCTGGATAGAAACCTTTTGCCAAAATTTCAACTGCTTCTGCTACACGAACACCTTCGGAAGCTGCTGATAATGGCAACGTAACAAATTTCTCATTTTGTACGGCAGGTGTTTGACTTAGTGCTGGATCTGATTTAAGGAAATTAATTTTCTGTTCTACTGTAGTTGAACCATAATCAATTACAACGATCACTTCCGGCTGACGTTCTACCGCATCTTCCTTTGAAACCGTAGCCCAGTTTCCTTCAACATCACCAAAGACGTTATTTCCACCAGCCATTGCTACAAGTGTATTCATGAAGTTCTGCGTTGCTGTAGTCAAATCTGTTTCTCCGCTGTCAAATACCAAAACTTCCAAAGGATCTTTCACTTCTGGCAATTTAGCTGTAATCTCTTCAATGTCTTGATTCATTTGAGTAATTAGTTCTTCACCGCGATCTTCTATACGGAAAACCTTTGCGATATTACGAATGTCTGTATAGATATCTTCCAATGTTGGTGCCACTTTAGTAGAGGACATCTGTAAATAGCTATCAATACCTAACTCTTTTAATTCTTCACGCGTAGCAATACCTTTTTCATTGAATGCACTTGACCAACCACCATATAGAAAGTCTGCTTCTGCTTCGATCACTTGCTCTTTTGATGGATATTGTTCAGCTAATACCGGTACTTTCTCATATGCTTCCTGTAACGGTTCGTAAATTTTATCATCTAAGTAAGCGGTACCGACCATGGATTCTTCCAGACCAAGCGCTAGCATAATTTCTGTTACATGTTGGTTTAATGAAATCGCACTTTTTGGAGCTTCATCGTATTCGATGACAAAATCATCATTGTCGACTACAACCTTATCCGTCTGCTCTGTTTCTCCACTTTTTGCATCGTCTTTCTTTCCTTCTTTTCCTGTATCACTGCTTGAGCATGCTACCAATAAAAGCAACGCTGTTAAAAACATTAGTACACCGATTAATTTCTTTTTCATTTGTCTTCACTTCTCCCAACGTTTTCTGCGTAAAAAAATAAATGCAATTTTTGTGTAAACGGGTTCTTTGAAATACCAGCTTGTACATGGAATACTTGTTTTATGGTTTCTTCTGTCAGTACCTGTTCGGGAGTTCCCTTCCTATGGAGGTTCCCTTCATCCATTAAAAGCAATTCATCACAATAGCTAGCCGCTAAATTCAAGTCATGCAATGCTGCTATAATTGTAATGGGTAGCTCTTTCACCAAATCCATTAATTGAAGTTGGTGTTCAATATCAAGATGATTGGTGGGCTCATCTAGAATTAAGATGTTTGCCTGTTGCGCGAGTGCACGCGCGAGCATTACCCGTTTCTTCTCACCGCCGGATAACTGACCGAGCGTTCGGTCTTTTAAGTACAGCACGTCGGCAAGCTTCATGCTTTCTTCAACAATAGCAAAATCTTCTTTGCTGTCCTGTGCAAGCCATTGTTTATACGGCGTTCGCCCCATCATGACTAAATCCTTTACGGTAAAATCAAAGAGTACAGGGGTTTCTTGGCTCACAACCGCCATTTCTTGAGCGATCTTTTTTCGAGTCATCTGCTCCATGTCATTTTCATATAACGTCACCTGTCCGCTTGATTGTTTCAAATAGCGGTAGATAATTTTTAACATCGTCGATTTCCCGCTGCCATTCGGACCAATAATCCCAATAAATTTGCCTTGATCCATTGAAAATGAAATGTCATGCAAAATCTGTTTTTCCGGCACAGAGAATGAAATATTTTTCACTTGCAACATCTTTATTCACCATCCCCAAAAGAGTATCGACGGCGTCTAAGCATCCAAATAAAGAAGGGTCCTCCACAAACAGCAGTAATGATTCCAATCGGCATTTCTTCAGGTGCTATCGCCATCCGTGCAACCATATCCGCCCAGACTAAGAAGACGGCACCCATTAATGCACTGATCGGCAGGACGAATTTATAATTTGAACCTACTATCATTCGCACAAGATGAGGAATAATCAATCCGACAAAACCAATACTTCCACTGCTGGCAACTACAACACCTGTTAGCAACGAGACAACCAGGATAATAAAAATTCGAAAACGGTCTAAGTTGATACCAAGTGTCGTAGCTAGTTCTTCACCAAGAAGCAACGCATTCAGTTGGCGATAATTCAATAAAAGCAACAGGAAAACCAAAAGGAACGTAAAAAACGGTATTCCGATCGTTGACCATTTTGCGCCTGCTAAACTGCCAAGCATCCAATGCATAACAGCTTGAATACCGCCTTGTTGTTTTGATGTCATAAGCATGAAGTTTGTAATAGCGGAAAACACCATCGATATCGCAATCCCTGCTAAAAGCAGGCGTATAACAGACGTTCGGCCGTTGACACGAGCCAATAAAAATACGATCACAACAGCGAGGATAGCCCCTAAAAAGGCAGCAAAAGATAACGCATAAGTCCCTAAAAAACTAAATGCGCCAAGTAAAATAACCATTGTTGCACCAACTGATGCTCCAGAAGATACCCCCAAAATATAAGGATCTGCAATAGGGTTCCTAACTAATGCTTGAATCGCCGCACCACTGATTGCCAGGGCCGCGCCAACAATTGCAGCAAGTATAATTCGAGGTAAGCGGATTTCCCAAATGATAATGTTCTGTGCTTTTGAAGCCGTAGCTTCCACTGGTAAACCAATTTTTGAAAAAAGCACTTCCCAAATAATGCTTGGTGTTATACCAACGGAGCCCACCATCACTGCAAAAGTCATGGAAACAAGCAATCCCGCCAGCAACGCTCCAATTAATAATGTAAATCGTAACCTAGTCATGTGAATTTGAAGGTTCCCAACTAATTATTGCTGCATAGAACGGATGACGGTACACATATTGACCTTCCTCTAGTGTAATAAAAGGTTCAAGTGAGGCTTTCACATGTATCAATTCAAATTGAGGCGATAAGATTTTTTTACTTTGCGCCTCATATAGTTGTTCTAACGTATCGTAACGATAGGTGCGTTCCAGCTTAGTCATTTCACAATCAGCATAAATGCCTAATTGATACAGGATGTTAAGAATGGCAATGTAATCACGACGCGGATATTTAATTTCATAGCCATACTGCTCATCTAAAATGACATAATGCGGCTGAATTGGACCTGTCGTTAAGCCGATGATGGCGCGTTTTTGTGCAAGTGCGTCCATCTTTTTCAATGCTGCTTTCATTTCATACATACGGTAAAAGCAGTTCACTCCAACAACGACATCATGCGGTTCAATTTGCGCTTCTTCCCATTTACTATAAACAAACTGAACAGATGCATCGCTTTCGTAGTATTGTTTTAAATATGCAAGTACGCTTTCAGAACCATCGACAAGCGTTAAACTTTTAACGTCTTCATCTAGTTGGAATGTGTAGTTGCCCCAACCCGGTCCAATTTCTATGCAACTGGCGTCTTGTGGAATATGCGGCTTCATTTTTTCATAGATTTTCTTCGCGTAGTCATCTGTTTGCTTATATGTTTTTTTCTTCATGGACTGTGCCCAAAAAGCTTCTTCCAGTTCGTCATCCACCATACGCTCTGGCATCTTGCCATGCCAATCCAGCATGCCTTCTTTCCAGAACTTTTCGAAATCGATTTGTAAAGGAGACTTCCCCAACTCAAGCTTCGTTCCCGACTCATTCTTCATTGAACCTTCTCCTCAATGCTTCTGTAATCCTGTTGTTACGTTGATTCATCTAGTAATTCATAAACTTTTTCCATATTCAAATGCTTGCGCACATGATGATCCAACATTTCATACGCTTGCTCCCGTCGCTCATAATCAGAAAGTATTTCACCAGAGACTTCTTCTAAGCCTTTTTCCACCCGTATTTGATTGAAATAGTTACGTGTGAACATGCGATTTTGAAAAACTCCGTGTAAATACGTGCCCATCACTTGGTCTGTATAGACGCCATCTTGCCTTCCATTGTCCAGGCAAATGAAGCTTTGTATCGGTCGAGTTGGTGTACTGCGCCCCAAATGAAGCTCAAAGCCTGTCATCTCCTGACCCGCATAGTTCGTACCCTTGACAACTGTTGTTTGTTTTTCATCAACTAACACAGTTTCAATTGGTAACAAGCCTAGCGTGACATACGTCTTGGTCTCATCCTTAATTGCTTGGTTGTCTAAAACCGTTTCGCCAAGCATTTGATAACCTCCGCAAATACCGATAATCTTTTTTCCTTTTCGGGAAAGCTGTATAATCGCTTGCGCCAAACCCGTTTCTTGCAACCATACATAATCACTAACTGTATTCTTCGTCCCAGGTAATATGATGACATCAGGATTTTTTAAATCTTTTAAAGTAGAAACAAAACGCACACCTACATCGGGCTCTTCAAATAATGGATCAAGGTCCGTAAAATTGGAGATTAGAGGAAGTCTAATGACCGCCACATCAATTTCAAACTCTTGATGTTGAGGTTTTTTTAAACGTAAACTTGAAAGAGCCATCGAGTCTTCCGCTTCTATTTGCACATCGAAATATGGAATGACACCAAGTACTTGAATCCCTGTATACTCCTCAAGCCAATCGATGCCGTTTTCGAGTAACTCTTTCATGCCGCGGAACTTATTAATAATGATCCCTTTAACACGTGCACGTTCTTCGTCATCCAATAACATTAAAGTACCGACAAGTGATGCAAATACTCCACCACGTTCTATGTCTGCTACTAAAATAACGGCTGCATCCGTTTCATGTGCCATGCGCATATTGGCGATGTCCCGGCTCTTTAAATTAATTTCGGCCGGGCTTCCAGCGCCTTCCAGTACAAGTACATCATATTCCGCCTCTAAGCGTCGCAACGACTTTCGTACCTCAGGCATCACTTGTTCAACAAACTTTTCGCGATACGACACCGCATCCATGTCGGCAAATGGTTTACCATGTAAAATTACTTCCGACACCATATTGCCTGTCGGTTTCAGTAAAATAGGATTCATGTCAGTCGTGGCATCAATCTTTGCAGCCTCTGCTTGGACACCCTGTGCCCGACCGATTTCTCCGCCGTCTTTCGTGATGTAGGAATTGAGTGCCATATTTTGTGATTTAAATGGTGCGATCCGATATCCGTCGTTCACTAGGATACGGCAGAGAGCAGTACATAAAACACTTTTTCCTACATCTGAAGCAGTCCCTTGAATCATGATGGCTTTCATTAAAATTCAAGACCTTTCATCGCTTGGACATCTTGCTCCGTATAATAATGCTTAGTTGCATCGATTGTTGATACTAAATCGGCTAATGCGAGGAGGGATGGATGTGCAGAGCGACCTGTAATGACTAAGTGCATAGTTTTCGGTCGGTTCTCTATTGCTTCTAGCACTTCAGCTAGAGGTAATACATCGTTCACTGGAAAACGTGTGATGGCTAATGCATTATTCAACTCATCCAGCACCAATACATCTGTCGTTTCGTCTTGGAGCTCTTTTTTTACGGTTTGCCAAGCTTTTGCAAGTGCTTCGCGATGCTCTTCCGGTGTTTTTGTCCATGTGAATCCGATGCCTAATTGCACGGTTTCAACACCAAGTTTCCGCAAAGCAATTTGTTCACCATATGTACGTTCGGGTGATTTAATAAATTGAAAATACTTCACCTTCATACCGCGACCAATTGCACGCAAAGTGACTCCAAGTGAAGCAGTAGTTTTTCCTTTGCCCTCACCTGTATATACTAACAACATTCCTTGTCGTGCCATTTTCAATTCCCCCTTATAGCCAAGTTGTTTTCTCAGCAAATGGTGTACGTTTTTTCGCAGTGATGATTTCTTCTGCCTGGTACCCTATGCAAAGCGTCCCTATTAATTGCTCTTTATCCGATGCACCGATAAACGTATGCAATGCGGTATCATGCACAAGACCAACGCCACGTGTGCGCCATACCATACCTAAACCTAGCTGTTCCGCCATTAACCACATCGACATGATAGCACCACTGACTGCAAAGGTATTATCTTTTGTCGCGCCTTCATCTCCATCCACAATGGCCGAAGTTACTACGATGATAAGCGGCGTTTTGGTGATCGCTTCCATTGAACTTTCCACTAAGTGTGGTTTTGTCGGAAAGCGTTTTTGTAAATAATCAAGTGCTACTTGTTCATAACGTTTTAAGCTGTCGCCTTGCAATACATAAAAATGCCATGGCTCCCGCAGTCGGTCATTTGGTGCATACGTAGCTGCTTCTAGTAATGTCTCGATTTTCTCTCGTTCTACTTCACGTGTTTTAAATTGGCGAATCGCACGGCGTTTCTTTAATGCTTCTAACATTGGTTACGCTCCTTTTCTTCAAACCAGGAAATTTCTTCACGAACATTCACTACATCCCCAACTAAAATCATCGATGGATTCGAAATCTGATGTGCTTGGATTTCTTGTGCAATCGTCGCGAGATTACCTGTGATTGTACGTTGGTTTTCAGTGGTTCCCCATTCAATAACCGCCACAGGGGTTGTTTCACTTTTACCGTTTTTAATTAAGCTTTTTGTAATATGATCAATGTTACCTACACTCATATAAAATGCCACCGTATCAATTTGAGCAAGTGCTGACCAATTTAAAAAGTCCTGCCCTTTTTCAGCACGGCCATGACCAGGAACAATCGCAAAGCTTGCCGCATAGTCACGATGGGTAACCGGTATCCCCGCATATGCTGGTGCAGCAATTCCTGCCGAAATGCCAGGAACAATTTCAAATGGTATATTAGCTTGTCGTAACACTGCAGCTTCCTCCGCACCTCGCCCAAAAACAAATGGATCGCCGCCTTTTAGACGAAGCACCTGCTTGCCTAAACTTGCCTGTTCTACTAACGCCCGATGAATTTCATCTTGAATCATTCCATGCTTGCCTGGCTCTTTACCACAATAAATCAGCTCAGCATCCGCTTTCGCATGTTGTAATAATTCAATATTCACTAGACGGTCATATAAAATCACGTCTGCTTGTTGAATGCACTCTAATCCTCTAATTGTCAATAATTTCGGGTCACCAGGACCAGCCCCTACAATATATACAGATCCGCTCACTGTTGTTCTCCTATCCGTTGTTGTAGCCACTCTTCACATTTTTGGTTTTCACCTTGCTCCATCCACTGCAAAAACTTTGGATCTAGTAGTTCAGCCAGTACTTGTTTTTTCTCGTCTCCGCTAAACACTTGTAAGATCTGCTGACGAGCCTCTCTTAAAAAAGACACATACGCTGCGTAGTGGCCTCCGAATTGTTCTGCCAAATCCGTCTTTACTTTACGTGTTAGACCTGGACTGGCCCCAGACGTTGATACGGTCACGACAAATTCTCCACGCCGCACGACTGCCGGGTTGATGAAATCTACACGTCCTTTTGCATCCGCCCGGCTGAGTAATTGCCAATGCTGTGTCGCTTCTTCGACTGCATTGTTTACTTCTTCGTCATTTGTAACGGCAAAAACCAATGTCGCATCATCCAAATCAGCTGATTCAAATGCTTTTTCTTTCCATGTCACAAACCCTTCACTAACATACTGTTGAACCGTCTCTGTCACCGATGGGCTAACTACGGTTATCATTGCTTTTGTTGGAAGTAAGGCTTCTATTTTTTGACGTGCTACATGTCCGCCTCCAACAATGACAACCTTTTTATAATCCACATTCATTAACAGCGGAAAATAGTTCATTGCTCTCCCTCCAAACATGCTTTCAGCCAATTTTCCACAAGTTGTGGATTTGAAGCAAAATGAAAATGTGTAAAGCCTGCTACAAGATTTTTATGTAAATAGCCTTCTTGCTGAGCGCGAAAACGACCTTTACTAAAATAAGCAGGCGTAGTATGCTCTCCCTCGTATTTCGAGTAATGGAACTCATGCCCTTTCGCCTGCTCTTCTTCACCAATCAGGAAATTCCCTGAAACACCTGTAATTTCCCTATAACCAAGTGCCGCTCGCTTATCTTGCATACGTACACGTCCTGGAATCACTCCAAGCATGGGAAACGCATTTGCCTGGCGATCCACTATTTCTTCTGTTAAGTATATATATCCGCCACATTCGGCTAGAGTCGGCAGTCCACGATTGATTGCGTTTCTTATGGATTCTTTCGCTTGCTCGTTTGCTGACAGTTGCTCTGCAAACTCTTCCGGGAAGCCACCGCCGATATACAACCCTTGCGCTTCATTTGGAACTTCTTCATTTTGTAATGGTGAAAAGAAATGAAGCTTTGCACCATGCGCACGCAATAACTCTAAATTCTCTTCATAATAGAAGTTAAAAGCTGCATCTTTAGCTACTGCAATATGAACCTCTTCTTTTTCAGGTTGAATATCAAAAATCGATGAAGACACTTCTATTCGTTGTGCTTTGGTAATTTCCATCAGTTGATCAATGTCGACAGTTTCCTCAATAGCTGTTGCCAGGCTATCAAAATAGGAATCCAGATCTCCACGTTCAATAGCCGGTACTAAACCTAAATGACGGCTCGGCATAGCTGGAACCGCATCCTTCGGCAAATAGCCGATGACAGGAATTCCACACTCTTTTTCAATCGCTGTTTTGACAATATCAAAATGACTCTTGCTACCTAATTGATTCGCAATTACGCCAACAATATTGGAGCTTTCATCCAACAGTTGGAATCCTTTAACGATCGCTGCCACACTTCTTGCCATACTTGCCGCATTAACGATTAAAATGACAGGACTTTTTGTAATCTCACTTATATCGGCAGCCGATCCTTCATTTGATAATGGGGATTTGCCATCGTAAAAGCCCATCACGCCTTCGATGATCGCTACATCCGCGCCTTGACTCGCTCTTGCGACAATGGCACGAATAACTTCATGTTCCATCATGAAACTATCAATATTTCGAGAGGGGCGTTTGGTGACAGCTGTATGGTACGTCGGGTCAATATAATCGGGACCGCATTTAAAACCTTGTACAGTTAAACCGCGCTTCATCAATGCACGCATAATGCCAATCGTGAATGTCGTTTTTCCTACACCGCTTCCTGTACCGGCCAACACAAATCGATTCATTGTCCTCGCTCCTCAAAATTAACGCGCGCAATGGAGACCGTCACATTGCCACTTTTCTTTTTCTCCAATACCAATTCTTCTGTATTTGCATAGCGTAATGCTGCCGGCTCACTCACACCATACGAACCTGTATACTTAAATACCGTTTCTGATGGATTACGGAGCGGCATTTCATTGAGCTGTTCAGGCGTGTACGTAATAAAAGGCCAATTGTGTTTGGCAGTGAGTGCAAGCAAGCCTTCTTCATCTTTCTTTAAATCGATGGTCGCTACTGCTTTAACGCTTTTCTTACTCAAACGCAACTCAGCTAAGGTTTCGTCTATGACTTGCTCGATCTCTTCGAGTGCCGTCCCGCGATTACAGCCAATACCGAGTACGATGGATTTCGGGCGGTAGATCACTCCATTTTCAAGCAGTACTTCTTCGTCGGAATCAATCAAACGGTCTGTTATAAGTAAAGTTGCATGTGGCTTCGCTTGAATTACTTCTGCTGTCGATGAATAGATTTTCAAGTTCTCTGGCATAGAACGATCATGCATCCACCAATCTTTTTCTCCCGTTTCCTGTACAATTGCGACATGCTCTTCATTGACTACTGATGCACTGACAGGCAGCAATTTTTCTTCACTATCCCACATCCATCCAAACTGAGCGCCGAATAAATCGACAGGAATGGTCTTTTGCACATCGGAAGCCGTCGTCACAACAGGTGTTGCACCGATCGCTTTTGCAAATTCATACGTCAACGCATTGGCGCCACCAATATGTCCTGATAAAACGCTTATTACATATTGACCAAGATCGTCGACAACCAATACAGCAGGGTCTGTCATTTTATCCACCATGATAGGAGCAATCATTCGTACGACCGCGCCAAGTGAAATTACACAAATAACTCCTTTATATTGCTGGAACAAAGCAGGCAATAATAAGCGTACCGTACCGTCAAATAGTTGAATTTGGCGTGCTTCTTCATCACCTCTTGCAAACTTCTTCATATAATAAAGATCTGCATATGGGAATTTTTCCGTATAGCTTCTTGCATTGGCAACCCCGTGTTTCGTAATGGCGACGAGAGCATACGGTTTACGTTTGTCAACTTCAGGAATTTCGCCTTCACGTAAATTAATCATCCGCCTTCACGCCTTTTCGGAAACCATGGGTAAATGTTTTGTCATACAGCTTGGAGCGATAGTCTTTTTCATGGATATTCGGATCCAATGCCCAGCCTGCCAAAATCATCGCATGCTTACGAATACCATTGACACGCATCGCTTCATCTAATTCAATCAATGTTGTCTGAACAATTTTTTCATCCGGCCATGTAGCACGCTGCACGACCGCTACTGGCGTATCATCTGCCCAGCCTGCCGCTTGCAATTCTTTTACTATTTTCTTTGTTAAAGTGGCACTTAAAAACATAGCGATTGTGCAATGATGACTTGCGAGCTCCTTCAATTTTTCGCGTTCAGGTACAGGCGTCCGCCCTTCCGCTCTAGTTAAAATAAGTGTTTGTGTTAAATCAGGAACCGTGAGCTCTGCACCGACTGCCGCAGCAGCTGCAAAAACGGAACTGACACCCGGCACGACTTCATAACCGATATCATGTTGCTTCAGTAACGCCACTTGTTCCATTGTTGCGCCATACATCGCCGGATCTCCTGTATGTAAACGTACAACCGTTTTACCTGCATTGACACGTTCAACAATGCAATCTACCATTTCCTGCAAATGCATCCCTGCCGTACGGATAACTTCTGCTGATTCCTTCGCTTCCTCCACTAACGTTTCGCTTACGAGTGAATCGGTGTACATGACGACATCCGCTTGTTGTAATAACTTCAAACCTTTTACTGTAATTAGATCGGGATCCCCTGGACCTGCACCGATAATCCAAATCTTTTTCATTTGCGCACCACCATACATGATAAGTAATTTAAATCCGCGCCTCGAAGTTCATCCGTATTCCAAATCACTTCTTCGTCAGAAGTAACTTTTGTGACGACATGCGTTTTCTCCAATAAGTTCAGTTCTTCCAATAAATCCAACATTTCATCTATCACTTTGGCTACTTTAATAAAGACGATGGCATCGTGACTTTCAATGACTTGACGCATCTGTTCCATATCGTCTGTCGCTGGAATCATAGCGACATGGTCATCCCCTTCAGCTAGCGGAATCCCTAAACGATTGGCAGAACCATTAAATGATGAAATACCGGCCACCGTTTCAATTGGTACTTCTGGATGCTTCGTTTTCATTAAGCCTAAAAGATGAATGAATGTACTGAACAGCATCGGATCGCCTTCGGTCACAAACGCCACATCTTTCCCTTGGACTAAATAGCCATAAATCTCTTCTGCCGCTTTTTCCCAAGCTTCACGCAAGATTGCTTCGTCTTTGGTCATAGGGAATACCAAACCGAGCATTTCTTTTTCAGCTGGGTTGATATACACATCCACAATACGATGGGCATACGATTTACTACCTCTTAATTTTTTCGGATACGCAATGACCGGGCATTCTTGTAATTTACGAAATGCCTTTACAGTAATTAATTCAGGATCCCCCGGGCCAACGCCTAGTCCATATAATTTTCCTATTGTCATTATTCTTGTCCTTTCTGTGCTGTCACTATGTAGATAGGGTTTAACGGTTCAAAACGCGTTAAATGTAAAATTGGTTTACTCTTTGAAAGTTGTGCCTGCAATATGGATACTTCACAGCCCAACGCTTTTAAATGGTTCATTGCTTCAGCTAAATTTTCTATCGTAGCGATATTCATGACAAGTCGGCCATTTGGCTGTAAGCGTGAAATACAGGTTTGCAGTAAATGCTCCATATTCCCACCGTTACCGCCAATAAAAATAGCATGGGGGTCCGGGAACTCTTCAAGACGATCAGGAGCTTTTCCTAACACGGCAACAAAGTCTGTCCGATGTTTCAATTGATTTTCCAAGCAATTTTCAAGGTCTCCCTCATTTTTTTCAATGGCATATACTGCCCCTTCACGCGCTATCTTGGAAGCTTCAATCGCAACCGATCCCGTGCAAGTTCCAATGTCCCAGACTGTACTGCTCTCTTTCAGTCTCAGTTCCTGCAGGCAAAGCGTGCGGATTTCCCGTTTGGTAATCAAGCCTTTATCCGGTTTCCGCTGCAAAAATGCATCATCAGGAATGCCAATCGAGGCACGCTCTACTGCATGGTGCTGCTTTAATATGACAACATTTAAAGAAGAGAAAGAAGTCTGCTCCATTTCGTCCAATGAAAGGAAGCGGCAACGTTCATTTTCACCTTCCAAGTTCTCAGCAACAAAGGCATCATATTCCGTCATGTTGAAACGCTTTAAATACGTTGCAATCGCTTGAGGTGAATTCGTTTCATCTGTTAACACAGCTATTTTTTTACGCCCGTCTATTTTCTGCGCAAAGCCTTTTATAGAACGACCGTGTAAGCTGACAATGTATGCATCTTGCCAACTCTCCTGCATTCTTGAAAAAGCCTGCTGGACCGAGCTGGTATATGGATAGATCTCAAGTGGTAGCTTTTTCGCAAGCACGCCTCCCAGTCCATAAAACAACGGATCGCCAGACACTAAAATTACGACATTGCGTGTTTCCTCTTGTAATTCCGCTGTTAATCCAGACAAACCACCCTTGATTACTTTCTTCTCTTTTTCGAATGAAGGGAAGAATTGAAGATGGCGTTCTCCACCTACAAGAACATCACATTCATTGATCCACTCTATATATTGAGGAAGCAATCCTGCCGCGCCATTATCCCCTATACCAATCATTTTCATCCAATTTGTCAATATTCTCAGCCTTTCCTAAACAGTCTCCATTCATGGCATATAACGACGTCGACACTTCAATTTCAGCATTCATATGATTTAGTGCATAGTAACAACAGTTTTTACTAAGCGCTTCAAAGAATGCATCGTTTCCTTGAAGTATCTCACCGACTTGTGAAGCTGTATTCGCTTCTAAAATTTCTTTTTGTACAGCTTCATCAATACCTACTCGATTTGCCATTTCCGCTAAAAACTCGAAGCTTATAGGTGCACTTTTTGAGTGAACCATCATTACGCCACGTGCCAGTTTTGAAAACTTTCCCATCATCCCGACCATAGAAACTTTAGGAATCTGCTTGCGTGCGATGTGCTTAAGCGTAAAACCGATAAAATCGCCCATCTCTATAAACGCCTCTTCTGGTAGGTCTGGATATTGCTTCAAAGCAAACTTTTCACTGCGCCCACCGGTTGTGATCACTAAGTGATCACAACCGGCTTCTTTGGCTACACTGATCGCTTGCTCAATACTTGCCATGTAAGCAGAGCTTGAAAATGGCACCACTGTTCCACGGGTTCCTAAAATCGAAATTCCCCCGATGATGCCCAGTCGTCCATTTAACGTTTTTTTAGCGATTTCTTCCCCATCCGGAACGGAAATCACTACGTCAATGCCTTGTTTTAATTGATACTCTTCATACCCTTCTTGCGCCACACCCATTATCATTTTATACGGCACCGGGTTAATGGCCGCTCGACCAACTGGGACGGGAAGCCCCGCTTTTGTTACTCGACCTACCCCAACCCCGCCATCCAAATGAATGCCTTCTTTTTTTGAATAGTAAACGGTGCTCTGGATACGCGCTTTGTGTGTGGCATCCGGGTCATCCCCAGCATCTTTGATCGTCTCACACATTACTCCGTCCTCTAATACTTCAAATGACGATACTTTGAATGTGGCGTATCGGCCAACCGGTAGATAAATGGTGACTTCTTCCGGCACTTTTCCCGTCACCAAACCTTGCAATGCCGCTTTTGTCATCGCCGTTGCACAAGAACCTGTTGTATAGCCATGACGCATTTGGGATGGATCTTTTTTAGTTCGTTTGCTTTGCGCGCTCATCTGCCATGATCGAAATGGCATTCAGTGCGGCTACCGTCACTGTACTGCCACCCTTTCTCCCCTTGTTTGTAATAAATGGAATCCCTTCGAGTACTGCTAACTCGTCCTTTGATTCTGCTGCCGAAACAAAGCCTACTGGCATTCCAATAATCAAGTCTGGTTTAGCAACGCCATCCTTAATTAAACGAATCAACTCTAGCAACGCTGTTGGCGCATTACCGATAGCATAAATTCCACCTTCATGCAGACGTGTTGCTTTTTGCATTGAAATGATCGCGCGTGTTGTTCCTTCGGCTTTCGCTTCCTTCGCGACATCCTCGTCCGCAATATAACAATGCAAGTCACTGTTATGTTTCTGGAAACGTTTGCGACCTGAACCACTCTCAATCATCTGCACGTCCACCACTACATGACGGCCTGCTAAAATTGATTCAATTCCTGCTTCAAGAGCATCCGGTGTAAAAATCATGCTGCGTCCTAATTCAAAATCTGCTGAAGCGTGGATTACTCGGCGAACAACCATCCATTGTTCATCTGTAAACGGGTGATCTCCCATTTCTTCTTTGATAATCGCGAAACTATGGTCGTAAATTTTATCTGGATCTACAGTCAGTGGCGTGAATTTTGTATTAAAGTTCATGTTTGGATTTTTCATCAATAAAACCTCCTAATAGTTGAGTAACTTTTTCGAAAGACGTACAGAAATTTTCATATTGAACCTTTGGTCGTTTAATCAGAATGACAGGGATCTCCAATTCCAGAGCCGCCGTTATTTTTTCATCGACAGAACCTACTTTACCGCTTTCTTTTGTGATCATTAACGTCACGTCATACTGCTCGCATAAAGCCTTATTGAGTGATTCGGAAAAAGGTCCTTGAATCGCAATAATGTCTTTTTGTTTAATGCCCAACTTATCGCATTTCTCCATATTCCCTACATTCGGCAGCATTCTGCAAAGCAGCCGAATTTCGTCACGCAATAAATACTTCGCAAATACTTCCAATGTCTTACTGCCTGTCGTTAACATAACTGTCCCTTTATGCGTTTGAGCAAGTTTCGCTGCGTCTTCATAACTCTCAACCTCGGTAATCAGAGGAGAAACAAACTCCTCTTTTGGCCGCTCATAGCGAATATATGGAATCCCGCATACTCTTGCTGCCTCCATTGCGGTTTTCGATGCTTCTTCTGCGTAAGGATGGCTGGCATCGACGACACAAGTCATCTCATGCTTCTGGATTAGCGCGATCATGTCCTCCACTGTTAGTCTTCCTACCCGATAGGAAAGATCATTTGCTTTTAAACTTTCAGCTGCAGATTCGGTAACGACCGTGGCGATTAAAGGATAGCCAAGACCCTGTAAATGAATGGCTAGAGCTCTAGCATCGCTAGTGCCTGCTAAAAATAAAATCATAGTTTCCTCCTAGTCCCCGCAAGGTGCTGGCTCTACTTCAATCTTGCAGCTCATATCGTAATAGTCATAATTCAAAACTTTTTTAACACGTTTGAAATACTTGAAGAAACGTTCGTTAGGATGCGCATTTTGTTCGTATTCTTCTATAATTTTTGTTACTAGCGGAATTAAATCTTCCGGTTCAATTCCCTCTGCAACTGGCTGAGCCGCATGAGCAGTACGACCAACCGGCTTCGCTCCAATAAATAAATCGAATTTTTTCTTCCGATAAACGATGCCAATATCATCGAACACCGGGCGATAACACGCCATCCCGCATCCATTGAATCCGACATGCAACTGCTTCGGAAGCTTCATCCCTTCAAACTTCGCTGCGATTTCTTCCGCGTATGGGATAGAATCCGCCTTTTCCCCATAGCAAAAATCACAAGCTTTGACTTTTAAGACTTCCCCTGCCGGCATAACAGTCAAGTTAATGTGTTCTAGCTTTTCAACAATCGCTTCAGGGTCATCTGTCGTAACCTTTACTACGAAATGATGGTTTGGAGTATATTCCAAGGTACCTTTCTCACCAACGACTTCAGCCAATACACGCATTTGTTCTGCTGTAATCAGTTTGTTGGCAACGCCTGGTGAAACGGAAAACTCAAAGATATCTTCAATCGGCTGTCTCACCAAAAAAGGGTTTTCCACTTCCTCTTTCGTCACCATAGATAGTGCTTTTAAAGCCATATCCAATGACTGAACCTTTTGTTCCGGTGCTGGTTCTGACCGTTCCACTTCTGCCTGTTTTGGCATTGGTGTGTCCTCTGGTTTCTTACTTATAATTTCTTCATGACCGGACTGCGCCTCCCCAGTTTCTTGATCAAGCGCCCATGGTTCCGCTTCCTTTTTCAAACGCTGGTGCGGTTTTAAACTTTGTTTACCTTCCCCTAATGTATACTTACGTTGATATCCTCTCGGAGTAATAATTTTATTATCATAAAAGAAAGTCGAAGAGTTACCGATAATGACAGTAGTCAACATCCCGATATCATGCTCTAGCATTTCCGCTAATGTTGTCAGGACAATATGTTGATTTTCACGATAAGCACTTTTCACTAGCCCTACAGGTGTATCAGGGGAACGATATTTCAGTAAAATCCTTTGTGCCTCTACAATTTGACGCGTCCGACGTCCACTTTTCGGATTGTATAAAGCTACTACAAAATCCGCCATACCCGCTGCTTCAATACGTTTTTCGATAACAGTCCAAGGTGTTAAATGGTCACTTAAACTGATCGTACAAGCATCATGCATGACAGGTGCGCCCAGTAAGCTCGCACATGAATTGATCGCCGAAATACCTGGCACAATTTCCACTTCAATTCCTTCTGCTTCAGTCCAACCTTTTTCAATCAGCACTTCATAAACTAATCCAGCCATACCGTATGCACCTGAATCACCGCTCGAGATCACTGAAACAATACCGCCAGTCTCCGCTTTCTTAACAGCATCTTGTGCACGTGACACTTCTTCAGTCATGCCTGTACTAACAATGGACTTCGCTGTTACTAAATGCTTAATCAACTCTACGTACGTTTTATAACCAATAATATAATTACTTTCTTGCAGCGCCTCTAATGCTCGTCCTGTTATATGTTCAGTAGCTCCGGGACCGAATCCAACGACGAAAATTTTTCCCTTTTTCATGGTTTCCCTCCAAATAAAAAATGCCTACACTCCTTTTCAAAGGAATGTAGGCATGTGAAAGTATAATAGAAATCATACTGAAACATAAAACAATTAATTTTATTGTCCCGCCTATACTTCTCCCTCCGAAAAGTATGTGTCGTTTAAATAAGCAGGTTTCCTGACTCAAGCTTCATTTTACTCTTACACCTTCCCGATTTCTCAGTGGTATTGTAATTTCATCAGCTTTACAGTAGCGGGGGCTGTACTAGACTTTCACTAGTTTCCCTTTTACCTCACTATGTGAGCACTTATTTAAATTAGTTTATTTAATTTTCATAAATATAACATACAATCTCTAAATCTACAAACTTCCTTTAGATTTATTTATGAATCCATAAACTAGATTCTGGAAACGCTTTGGATAATTGTAATTTCTATTCCTATACAAAACTTATCATGAGCGCAATCATGAGCAAGGTAGATACGTACAGGATAACTTTGTTATATTTTAGAATCATCCCATCAAAGTCAAGCATATTTATACATTTCGTAAACTATTCACACTCTTTAATTACAAGGTTGTGAACTTTTCGGATAGGCATTAAGTTGTAGTGTAAACTGTTCATTGGAGGTGGTTATTATGAAGGAAAATAAAGCAATCCTAATACCAGAGAACCCCATTTCACAGTTTTTATTCAACGATTCTCGCTCCGGACTTATTTGGTTAGTCATTCGGGTTTATGTCGGATTTGCTTGGTTGAAGGCCGGCTGGGGAAAAGCAATGAGCGATGCATGGACCGGTGAAAATGCAGGTGTCGCCATCCATGGATTTGTAAGCGGCGCTCTTGAAAAATCGACTGAAGGCGGAGATGTGACCAACTGGTATGCATCATTTCTGGAAAATGTCGTCTTGCCGAACGCCAAGGTATTCGGTTTCATAGTTGCTTATGGGGAGATGCTTGTTGGTCTCGGTTTGATCTTAGGATTGTTGACAGGAATTGCTGCTTTCTTCGGTGCGTTCATGAATGTCAGTTTTCTGTTTGCAGGTACTCTTAGCACAAACCCCCTATTGTTCATTCTCGCAACTTGGATCGTACTCGCATGGAAAGTAGCAGGCTGGTATGGCCTCGACCGTTGGGCATTGCCGATGCTAGGTACGCCTTGGGTGAAGAATGACAAGTTATGAAGGTAGACGTCGAAAATGAAAAAATCTCTTCCTGAAAACTCGGGAAGAGATCGTAAAAATTGAAGTGAACCCAATATTAACGTTTTGAGAAATATACAAATAAATTCCAAGCATATTGTATACATCAATATCCATTTATACCGACATTTCAGGAATTTTTAAATGGATTAAGATGTATGTAAATGGATTGTAATTCACATTACTTGAACCACTTTGCACCACAACAATAAGTAGATGCTAGTTGAATACTACAAAAACTACTTTCCTAATCCTTAGATAAATGGTCAAGTATAAATTATTTATTACCTTTTGCACGGTTGTGAATTTTGCATAACATCTGGCAATTTTTAACGTCAGTTGCTCCGCCTTTACTCCATGCAGTAACATGGTCGGCGTCCATTTCTTTTAATGTCCAAATTTTATTTTTATTTGAATCATGACCTATCGCACACAGCGGACAATTTGAATTGCCTTTTTTCTTCGCTTTTGTAGTCTGTTGCGAATACACACTTTTTTTGGTAGCCTCGTCAAAAATTCTTACTTCAAGCAACTTTGTATCTAAGGAACCGCCAAGAATATACTCAAAAATTCCTTTGCGTTTTTTAATATATGGATCTCCGTATAGTTTTCGCACTTCTTCAGAAACCTTTTTTGGACTATACGATTTACTATGATATTGTTCGTAAAGTCTACCCCATTCTAATCCCTTCATTTCATCCTCAACATCTATAAATATGTTGGAAACCCAATCAAGAACCGTATTGAAGTAAGTTTTTAATTCATCAATATTATTGTCATAACGATGCCGAGTCATATATTCGCTAATATTCCCTTTACTCACCCACTCAAGAGCACGTTCTAAAAAATCCTGTCGATGGGCATTTCCTTTTATATAGGCACTCCATTTTTGAATATTTGAATTTCGGCTATTGCTAAATTCTGCTTTACAAAGAGTAACAAAAGGACCTGAATATACAGCATTGAGTAATTCCTGATCATTAAGAGGAACACCAACAATATTTATTGTTTTAAACCATTCTTTTATCTTACTTTCCGTTCCTTCACACTCGTAGATTAGAAGTTTTGTTCTTAATATCTGTTCTTTTTTATCTAATGCCAAACCGTCAAAAATTTGCTCCATACCATTCTCGTCTTTTATTGCAAATTTATTTGTAATGAAGCGACCAATACTTGTGATGCGTTGTTGTCCATCTAGGACTTCAAAATTATCCTCGCTGACTTTATTAAAGTATATTAAACCAATAGGGTACCCTTTTAATATTGACTCAATAACAGCAACTTCCCTTTTACCATCTTCGGAAGCATAAATATAATTCCTTTGGTATTCTGGTTGTATAACAAGCTTCCCTGAAAGTCCAAACAAGCCTCGCCCTTCAAGCTCATTATAAACAAAGCCTTCACATATATTCTCGACTGTAATATCTGTTCTTAATATAGTTTTCATTTAGTCAGCCTTCTTTTTAATCAGAATTCTTTTATAAACGTACTTTCCATTAACTTTCCCATTCCATGTATTTCCATCATAATCTAGGGAATAGTTGTAACCTCCCACAATTTCGAACTGTTCCGGGTTATATTTATCTAAAAAAGTGATAGGTACTCCCATCACACCGTCATAATCACTGGGTATAGCATCAGTATAAGGAACCTCTATCGCGTCATAGTTATCGTACTTTTCATATTCTTTCCCTCTAACATTCTTATGGGAACTAAACTTAATATTATCACTCATGGTCATTAGTGGTAATTCCTGGTGTCTCTTTCCATGATCTAAATTTGTAAGCCATAAACAATTATTGGTGGAAACGATTCTATTTCCCTCCTCATCTATTCGAGCTTCTGTTCCATATAGCTCGTATGAATCGGGAACAATAAAACCTGATATCCATCTACCCATTCCAGTTCCTAACCAAATTTTGTTTTCCTTAATTAAAGGGAATACTTCTTTATACGAAATAGCATTTATATTTCCTATTATCAAGAATTCTTTATTATAGTCAACGAGTTGTTGTACATACTCCCGGAACAGACTAAATGGTGGATTAGTAACTATGATATCGGATTGCCTTAATAAAGCTATGGACTCTTCACTACGAAAATCACCATCGCCTTCTAGTGGCATCCATTCATTTTGCTTATTTTTTTTGAGCTGCAATGCCACATCTTTCAAGTTAAATTCGTTGTCTCCATCTATGTCGCCTACTTCATTAATAATAAATCTGTTGGCAGTTACCTTAGGGAGGTGATCATATAATTCTGTAAGACTTTCATCGTCGCTAAACAATTCCAATTGTGTATTGGCGACAGGAGAAGGTTTGTAACTGGTAGTAATAAGCTTTTTCAAGCCAATTCTTTTAAAGTTTAAAACAAAATAACGAAAAAAGTTACTCTCATATGGGTCATCGCAGTTACAATATACAACTTTATTCCTGAATACATCAGGATTATATTCTAGATACGCTTCAACTTCTTTTTGAATATCACTATACAATGTATAAAATTCATCGCTTTTTGATTTTTTCGCCTTGTGCAAGTATTTGTTCGTTGCCTTTCTTGTCATTTTTTCTCCCTCACTTTTTATACTCGTCATTAGCTTGTATTATATACTTACTTGCCACTTCTTTTGATATCATTTAATAATTCTAGTATTTCTTCTAATTGTTGATTAATATTTAGTGTTAATTTAATGTGGTACTCTTCTTTTTTGCTTAACATTGCTGAGGATTCTGAAATGTCGCTTTTAATAAATCCTGCAAGATTGTTTAACATATTGGCGTTCTCTTCAACTCCTCGGTACATACCAATATAATACTCTTTAGAGTCTTCTAATTTTTTATTTTGATGTATTAAAAACTTATTTTGTCCAATTATAGCATTGTATTTTTGTATTATAGTTTCACCGACAATTCTGGTCAGCTCATCAACAGCACTATAGATATGCTTATTGTCTAAGTAGTTGTTCATAACTTCTTTAAATTCGACTTCGATATCATCTTTCCAGTCATTACTTATAAAGTAGTCAATTGGTTCCTCCTCAACCCGCACGTAGGTATTGCTAATTGCGAATGATCTTAGAGCTTCTACAAATGCACGATTATATAGTTTTCTAGGTCTTCCTTTACCCTCTAACTTTTCATCTTTAATTTGCGGCTTACCAATTTGAGCAAATTCTTTATTTAGATCGACTCGATTTGCCTCTCTACGAAAAGAAGACTCTGTTATCTTATTTCCATCGAGCGCCAATTCTTCAATAGCTTCTTCCATTGAAAACCATTGATTCTTTAAATCCTCTATTTGACTTGACTCTCCTTTCCAAAAGTTCATTTAAAATCACCTCACATAATTAATACCCTACATATATCAACGTTGTTAGCATTTAACTTCATTTTTCCCGAAAAATCACTAGTTTTATAATTGAGTTAGAAAGTTTTTAAGCAATTACTTTCTCAAGTATACCAGAAAGGAGGAGAAGCCTCATGAGTTTTGCAGGTTATCACTTAGGGTCGGCGAAATGGTCATACCCTGCAATAGTAAGTATCGGTCACTTCCTAGAGGATTTCTCATCAGAACTAACGATAGAAAACCTCAATGAAAACTTAGAAACCCTAAAAAGTTACAGAGATAGACTTGGCGACGACAAAATCACACTCATCTTTAAAAACTGTGAACTAGCAGTTAAAGGAATTGACGAAGTCGTCAACACAATCTATGGACTCGAATACGCTCTCGATCAGTTACAAAAAATCAGTCAAAAGAAAAAATAAAAGAAAGAGGTTATGAAATATGCCGATCGCAAACGCATGGGTATTCACTGAAACTAAGTTCAAAGCAGAAGAATTTCTAAAAAATACTGGAAATATGTATCGTCTGGTATCCCAACGCCCTTATATCAGCAAAAAAGACCCAGATGAAAAAGGCATTACGTTAACTCTGTCAATCACCAAAGATGAGACTGAATACGGTATTGATAAAAAAACAGGTATGAAACGAGACAACAATATCCTGAATACCTTTGATGTTACCGTCTTAAATGGTAAAGAGCGTATTGAAGTTAGCAAAGGCGAGTATGTACGATTGATCGACTTCATTAATGAAAAGTCTTTTGTGATCGGGTTTGACTTGATTCTTCGCTTTAAAAATGTGGAGAAAATCAATGTTAAGCCAAAGTAAGTTACGAACTAAAAGGCAGCAAAATGCAATCTTGCTTTACAGTTCTTTGCTAATGCTTACTGTCGTAGCTTATTCCCTGAATCTAATCGACTCCCAACTCATGTTGGGAGTCGATCAATTAAAAGACATGAGTACTTTAATCACTAGATTGGTAGCTGTAGTTGTATTGTTTCAAGCGGTTGTTTGGTTGTACCGTAATAAAGCATATAGGGGTTTAAAGTATGCTTTTAATCACTATGTAAACGTACTAAGACTAAGAAGAGCATTCTTGGATGCTAACTACTTCAATAAAAGACTTTACCTCAATACAGAAATAGCCGAGTTACCAAAAATCAACATAGAATTCAAGACCAATTTTTCAAATGCAATTTTGTCCATTGAAAACATAAATATTAACAAAGACATTGGCGATGTGAGTATCTCTTTTGCGCTAAAGAATTTCATTGTGGACAGAGCATATTTATCTAAAAATGAAAATTTCTTTGTTTTCGAAATTTATGACAGCACTATAGATCAGCAACTTAAATTTAACGACCTTCAAGCAATTAGAAGTTATTCCTTACAATTAGACGACTACACATTAGTCATCGATAAATCTACAAATATTTCATTGTACGGTACTTTGCTTGTTGGTCAAACTGGATCAGGCAAAACATATGCACTGTACTCGCTAATTCTTCAAATGTTAACTAAAAACGTGAAGTATAATATTTACTTCGCTGATCCCAAAAACTCAAGTCTCGCTGTGCTCGGTGAAAGAATTTCAGCTGAATGTACTGCCACAAGTATGGAAGATATCATCACCTTACTACAAAGTTTCAATAAAAGTATGGAAGATAGAAAAACTGAACTTAAAAATAAATTGAACACAAAGTTAGAAGCTACCTATGCTGATTTTCAATACGAACCGTATATATTTATTTTTGATGAATTTGCTAGCTTCCAAACCGTATTACAGACGATGGAAAAAAAGAAACGTGATGAAGTTATGAAGCTAATGTCTCAGGTCGTTCTACAAGGAAGACAGTTAGGTTTTTTCCTATGGATTGTAATGCAGAAGTCAGATGCCACTTTATTGCCGACTAATTTACGTGAAAATCTTCCCGTTAAGTTCGTTCTTGGCAATGCGGAAAATCAAACCTATACAACTGCATTTGGTACTGGAGTAGATATCCCATCAAGAGATTTCAACTTGGGTCAGGGTGTCTTCACTTGTCCGATTGTAGCTAACACACCGAAAATATGTCACTTCAGTTATTTAGATTTTGACATTTTAGAAGCTGTGACCTTTTTAAAAAAGGAGCGAGGGGTTGTGTAACAACCCCCGCTCCTCCTCACAAAAAAATCACGTCTATGCTTGATATGGCAAGGTTTCGTGACTTGAAAGGAGTGATGACCTTTGCTAGATGTTCAAGTCGATGAGTTTACTCTAGTCTTACAATCAACGACAAAGCCCAGTCATGTAGAAGGTTGGGAGAGTATAGCGATCAACATTATTAATGAGTTTGTCACCCTATCTGAATTAGAAACCGTACTAGGTAATTTAAAAGAAACGACATACTCTTTACCGCAAGGTTATTCGATTGGTTTTGTATGTGACAATGCTCCATATTACTTAGCAATTGCTTATCATCCTGATTTTATACAAATGGGCATTTGCATAAAGTTTTCAGCACACGCTTGGATGCAATATAGAAAGAGCTATGAATCACTATATACCTCAACTATGCAGTTGCACCAGTTCGTCAATAACGTAAACAAAAGTTCATTATACACCTCTCGTCTTTCAAGAATCGACATTGCAATCGATTTTATAAATGAAAAATTAAATGTGAATACAATTTATAATCAGCTTTCAAAAAAGAATCAGATTGTTAAAACTGCCGCTGGAAGAAAAAACAATTCCGTATTGTCTGCAATAACTAAAGACAATATCACCTCTACTTTTTATCTAGGCTCTAAAGCAAAAAATATAAAAGCTTTATTAAGGGTCTATGATAAAAAGAAAGAGCAGGTAGAAACTATGGGCGTCCGATACGATGAAGCAATTCATTATGACGACTGGGTACGCTTTGAAGCTGTCTATAAAGGGCCCTACGCACATGACTTATCAGATAGAATACAGGACATCACTAATGATACAGAGCTTAAAGACTTATTAGTTTCAGCCTTAACCGATCGTTACCAGTTCTACTATAGTAAATCACAGAAGTTAACGACCTATACAAAAAAGATGCTTGATTTGTTAAAGCAGAGATCATTTATGTTCAGCTCACCTTCTCCCCGTACGAATTTATTAGAGCAGTCTCAGAAGCACATTTTAAATGGGTCTGGTTTGTTTCCCTACCTATTTAAAGTTTGGCGTATCTGGGGAGATGAAGGATTAAAGAAATGTATGAATTTTCTATATGACGAATTTGAAAATTACGAACCAAATGATGACGTTATAGCATGGCTAAACAAATATACTGTCCTGTACCAAATGCAAGGCTGTCCGTTTAAGTAAACTTCATAAAAGGAGATGTTGTCTATATGAGAGCAGATTCAATTGTACAAGACTACCCATACTTGCTAACTAGAGAACAAGCTTCACGCTTTCTAGGTCTTGATCCAAAATCATTCGATAAATACATCAGGCAACACGACACACTTAGCCGATTCATGATTGGCAGACAAGAACGCTACACAATCAAATCACTGATTAACTTCATCGAAAACCAGTCTATATAATTCACCTTTGGTTGATAATATGCTAGTTTCAGAATACAATACAATTGTATTCAACTAGCATCTATCAACTATTCGCACGAAAGGAATTGATAGCATGGCTAGTATCATAAAAAGAGGGAAATCTTACAGGGCGCAAATTTCCCTATATAAACACGGTAAGCACAGTAAAATATCTAAGACGTTTCCGACTAAGAAAGAAGCTCAACTCTGGAGTTTAGAAATGGAATTGGCAAAAGGCGGAGGTAAGGAGCTTGCGCACAGAAATACTACCTTTGCTGACTTCTTCGAGAATTGGATTTATGTAGTGAAGATCAAAGACGTAAAAGAAACAACATTCCAGAACTACACACGGGTACTTGGAGTAATCAGAAATCTTTTTAAAGACATTCAGTTGAAAGATCTGAATGACATTGTGGTACAAAGCAAAATTGACGAATACGCGGAAACTCACTCCCGAAAAACTACGCATGAAGTTCTTTTGAAAATTAGAACAGCACTACGTGATGCTTATGCACGTGGCTATATTACGAACGACTTTGCCGGCTTGTTAAAAACACGCGGAGTGAATCCACCAAAACGAAATAAAGCTCTATCCATCACTGACTTTAAGAAGCTCCGTAAATACGTTCTAGAGCATCCAGAAGACGAGTTTAACTTGCTTGTACTCGTAGCCCTTGAAACTGGTATGCGTCGCGGAGAACTGCTGGGGATTCGCCCAGAGAACCTATACGAACACGGTATACAAGTGAGACAATCAATCAGTCCGACGTCTGTCGATACCTCACTTAAATCACCAAATGCAAAACGTGATGTTTCGATAAATAAAGACGTGTATGAGCTGATTCAGCAAATACCTGTAAAAGAAAACGGATATATATTTGGATTTGGTGGCTTTAAACAGTCTGAACAATTAGCAGAGCTTTTAGAAATGCTAAGCATTGAGAGAACTACTTTTCATGGTTTAAGGGATACTCACGCATCATTTTTATTTGCACAGAACATTGATCTTGTATATGTCTCCAAACGATTAGGACACGTCAATATCCAAACCACACAGAATTATTATCTGGAATTAATGCCAGAAAAAAAGCACCAGCAAGATGCTGATGCTTTAACTCTGTTAAGTTCTTTATGAGGTTCAAGCTGATTTGCGCCAACTTGAACCAAAAAACCTTTGTAAACGTTGATGCAATAAGGAATTGATTAACGTTTTGAGAACTGAGGTGCACGACGAGCGCCACGAAGACCGTATTTTTTACGTTCTTTCATACGTGGGTCACGCGTTAGAAGTCCTGCAGATTTAAGTGCTGGACGGAAATCAGGGTCTACAGTAAGCAATGCACGTGCAACGCCGTGACGGATTGCGCCTGCTTGACCTGTGTAGCCACCACCGTGAACGTTCACATGGATATCGTAGCTTCCAAGTGTTTCAGTTACATTTAATGGTTGTTTGATGATTTCACGAAGTGTTTCGAATGGTACGTAGTCTTCTACGTCACGATTGTTAACGACGATTTTGCCTTCGCCGGGAACTAGACGTACACGAGCTACTGAACTTTTACGACGGCCAGTGCCGATATATTGTACTTGTGCCAAGTGTGTTTCCTCCTCTTAATTATCCGCGAAGCTCATATGCTTCTGGTTTTTGTGCTGCATGCTGATGTTCTGCTCCAGCGTATACGTGTAGTTTCTTAATTGTTTGACGACCTAGAGGACCTTTTGGAAGCATTCCTTTGATCGCAAGTTCAAGCATTTTAACAGGATAGTTTGTACGCATTTCAAGAGCTGTACGCTGCTTGATGCTGCCTGTATATCCTGAGTGACGGTAGTAAATTTTATCTTTCAATTTGTTACCTGTTAATTCGATTTTCTCTGCATTGATGATGATGACATGGTCACCTGTATCAACATGTGGTGTGAACGTTGGTTTATGTTTACCACGTAAAAGTGATGCAACTTCTGAAGCAAGACGTCCAAGCGTTTGTCCTTCAGCGTCGACAACAAGCCATTTACGTTCTACTTCGTGACCTTTAGCCATGAATGTTGTACGCATAGTGTAATCCTCCTAAAAATATCAATCTGTTCCGTTGTTTTCTCTATCCCTAAACACAAATAAACTTTCCGGGGCTTATTGTGGGGTTATTGAAATACCATTTATCATGTTAACCTGAAATCCAATTAAAGTCAAGCATTTTTATGAAAACGCCAGGATTAGTTGCCATGAGCTCAATAGGTCACTTCCATAAGGTACAAACCGTGTGCCGGCGCTGTTTTACCGGCCATTTTCCGATCTTTTGCGTCACGTATTTTCCTGACGTCTTCAGGCTCGTCCCAACCAATGCCCACCGCCAGCAAAACACCCGCAATTGTACGCACCATATTGTAAAGAAACCCATCACCTTCCACTTCAAGTACAAGATGATCCCCTTGCCGCTCGAGCGACAATTTCCGAATGGTTCGGACTTTGTTTGTTGTAGCTGTCTTCGCTGAACAGAAGCTCGTGAAATCGTGAGTCCCGATTAAATGCTGAGCTCCTTCTTGCATCCGTTCTACATTGGGATTCCATCTGCCTAAATGGACTGCGAAATTCCGTTCAAATGGACTTTGCACTTCACTGTAAGACCATCTGTATACATAGGTCTTACCTGTCGCCCCATAACGCGCATGGAAATCATCAGCAACTTCTTCTACATGAACTACCCGCACATCCTTCGGCAACAATACATTCAAAGCCATCTTCCAGCGGTCTGCTAAGTCCAGCGGTGTATCAAAATGAATGACTTGCCCGAGCGCATGGACACCTGAATCGGTCCGTCCGCTTGCTACCGAGTAAACTGAATCGTCCTTATGCAATTTGACCAACGCTTTGTCAATTTCGGATTGCACTGTTCGCATATTCGGCTGAGATTGATAGCCTGCAAAATTTGTGCCGTCATATGCAATCGTTGCTTTCATCCGTTTCATTCTATTCACTTCCTTACCCAAGCCAACACGGCCACTAATAGTACAAACGCAATCAGGACACCGGTATCCCTCGTTTGCCAGGACAGCTGACGGAATCTTGTCCGCCCTTCGCCTCCACGATAACCGCGCACTTCCATAGCGACCGCCAAATCCTCTGCACGTTTGAACGCACTGACAAACAATGGTACCAGCAGCGGGATGACTGCCTGCACCCGTTCTTTAATCGAGCCGGTACTCAAATCAGAGCCTCTTGCCAATTGGGCTTTTAAGATTTTATCTGTCTCATCCATTAATGTCGGAATGAAACGCAAGGAAATTGACATCATCAAAGCTAATTCATGCACAGGTAACTTCAGCTTTTTGAAGGGATTCAGCAGCGTTTCCAATCCATCGGTAATCGATATTGGAGAAGTAGTCAGTGTCAGTATCGTAGTGATTAAAACTAACACCAAAAATCGGATAGAAATAAAAATCCCCATTCGCAAACCTTCTTCATAAATTTTGATGAATTTCCATTCAAATAGGATGGCGCCTTCGCGTGTAAAGAACAAATGCAGTAAAAGCGTGAAAGCAATCAAAAAGATGACCGGTTTTAAGCCATTGACCAAAAAGTACGGACGAATCCGTGCCAAAGCTATAACGAATACTGTAAAGCCTAGCAATACTGCATATGATGCAACATTATTTGCAAGAAATACAGCAATGATGAATAGAAAGACAAAAAGCAGTTTCGAACGCGGGTCCATTCGATGGACGATCGAATTGCCTGGAATATAACGGCCAATGATCATTTTTTCTAACATGGCCGCTCTCCCTTCCTTTCGATAGCAACAGACAGCTCCTGTGCCAGCATCTCTTCCGTCAAAGCTATACGCCCAAAGCGCTGACCAATCATATTTTCCACTTTTCTCTGGAAATGAACGGAACGAGGAATACCCAACCTATATGAATGTAGCTGTTCCTCCTGCTCGAATATCTCTTCGGGTGGTCCTTCCATGACCGATGTACCCTCATGCATGACAAGAATCCGATCACTATAGCGTGCCGCGTCTTCCATACTATGCGTCACTAATATCGTCGTCAGATTCTCCGTTTCATGCAACCGATGAAACAGTTCCATGATTTCTTTACGACCCCTTGGATCTAAGCCTGCTGTCGGTTCATCTAACACGAGTATCGATGGCTTGAATGCCAATACCCCGGCAATTGCAACACGCCGCATTTGGCCGCCTGACAGCTCAAACGGCGACTTCTGCAGGACATCCTCAGGCAGTCCCAACAATCTCACCAATTCATGCGCCCGATCACGAGCAATTTCTTTAGGAACACCGAAATTGAGTGGCCCGAACATAATATCTTTTTCAACTGTTTCTTCAAACAACTGATGCTCAGGAAACTGGAATACAATACCGACTCGATGACGAATATCCTTTAGTTGCTTTCCCTTTGTTTGAGACGTAATCAGCGTATCTCCAATTTTCACGACGCCTTCCGATGGTTTTAGAAGGCCATTCAAATGAAGTAGAAGTGTCGATTTTCCCGAACCTGTATGCCCAATGATCGAAGTATAGGATCCCGAAGGAATAGTAGCTGTAACATTTTGCAATGCGCGCTTCTCAAACGGGGAATCCTTCGCATATAAATAACCTACTTGCTGAAATGAAATGTCCACAATTCATTCACCAACTCTTCTTCTGTCATATGGTTACCCTGCAGCTCGACACCCGCAGCTCTTAATAGTTCCGAAATGCGCAGAGCAAACGGTAAGTCGAGTCCAATCGACTCCAACTCGGTCTCTTGCTTAAATATTTCTTGCGGCGTCCCCGTCATGAGTACTTTCCCTTCATTCATCACCAGAACCCGATCTGCCAGCAAAACTTCTTCTAAATCGTGCGTGATCGATACAACCGTCAACCCGATTTCCGCACGTAGTTTCTTTACAATCTCAATAACTTCTTCTCTACCTTGAGGATCTAGCATGGAAGTCGCCTCATCCAAAATCAGCAGCTCCGGACGCAATGCCAAGGCACCTGCAATGGCCACACGCTGCTTTTGCCCGCCAGATAGATGATGTGGCTCATGATTGACATAATCCGTCATCTTCACTTGCTCGAGCGCTTCGTACACTCGTTTCACCATCATCTCGTGAGGTACGCCGTTGTTTTCCAGAGCAAACGCCACATCATCCTGCACTGTCGAACCAACGAATTGATTATCAGGATTTTGAAAAACGATCCCCATCCTTGAACGCATCTCCCACAAATTCTCCTCAGACAGCGACTCCAAAAAGAGGTTTACTTCACCTGACGAAGGAAACATTAAACCGATCAGCAGTTTAGCCAGCGTAGATTTACCTGAACCATTATGACCTACAATTGCCAGCCACTGTCCTTCATACAAAGTGAAGGACACATCATCCAACGCCTTATTTTGGATAAGCGAAGAACCTTCCTCTTCCGTGTCATATGAAAACGTAACATGATGCATCGATGCAATTTCCTTCATTCGGATTCCTCCTTTTGCTATGTGTATGCCATTCTTATGTATAAAAAAAAAGCGCGTACCTCATCTAAGGAATGCGCCTTTTCATAACGTAAATGCCGGGTGCTCATGCCGACATCTCAGATGAGGTACGTAGAGCTAGACCAGTCGATTGCTCGCTGATCATAACACTCAGCTTTTAAGTCGTATAAATCTAATATGTGTTCCAATCTGTGACATCAGCCAAAAGCTTAATCCAGATTAAGATAAAAGGGTGTGGCTGTGCGTGACAGACACACCCTCAAAGTGTATGGAATTACACCAATTCAATAATAACTACTGGTGCACCATCGCCGCGGCGAGGGCCCATTTTCATTATACGTGTATAACCGCCTTGGCGATCTGCATAACGAGGTGCCACTGTATCAAAGAGTTTTTGAAGTGCAAACACTGTTGCTTCTTCGCCCTCTTCATTTTCAACAGTCACCGTTTCACGACGAATATATTCAGCAGCTTGACGACGTGCATGTAGATCTCCACGTTTACCAAGAGTAATCATCTTTTCTACTACTGAACGCAATTCTTTCGCACGCGCTTCAGTTGTTTGGATGCGCTCATGGACGATTAAATCTGTCGTAAGGTCGCGTAGCATTGCTTTACGTTGTGAACTTGTGCGTCCAAGTTTTCTGTATCCCATTTGAAGTTTCCCTCCTTCAAGTATATGTCAGTTATTCTTCAGAGCGTAACTCAAGGTTTAGCTCATCCAATTTAGCCTTCACTTCTTCAAGTGATTTGCGGCCTAGGTTTCGCACTTTCATCATTTCGTCTTCGGACTTGTTCGCAAGTTCCAAAACGGTATTGATGCCTGCACGCTTCAAGCAGTTATAAGATCGGACAGAAAGGTCAAGTTCTTCAATCGTCATCTCAAGAACCTTCTCTTTTTGGTCTTCTTCTTTCTCTACCATGATTTCTGCAGTTTGTGCTTCGTCAGTCATACCAACGAATATATTTAAGTGTTCCGTTAAAATTTTAGCTCCAAGTGAAACAGCTTCTTTAGGGCCGATGCTGCCATCTGTCCACACATCGAGTGTCAACTTATCAAAGTTGGTACTTTGACCGACGCGAGTGTTCTCTACTTGAAAATTAACACGTGATACTGGAGTGTAAATTGAGTCGATCGGAATTACACCAATCGCTAGATCCTCACGTTTGTTTTGATCGGAAGGAACATATCCACGTCCACGTACAGCATACATACGCATACGTAAATGTCCATTTTTACCGAGAGTAGCAATCGGGAGATCTGGATTCAATACTTCGACATCACTATCATGTGTGATATCCGCAGCCGTCACGACGCCTTCACCTTTCACATCGATCTCAATAACTTTCTCATCATCTGAGTAAATCTTGAGAGCGAGCTTCTTCACGTTCAAAATAACTGTCGATACGTCTTCAACGACACCTTCAATTGTTGAGAATTCATGAAGCACTCCATCGATTTGAATAGATGTCACAGCCGCTCCTGGTAATGAAGACAAGAGTATGCGACGCAAGGAATTCCCTAGGGTGTTTCCGTATCCACGCTCCAGCGGTTCGATAATAAACTTACCAAACTGTGAATCTTCACCGATCGTAACTGTTTCAATCTTTGGTTTCTCAATCTCGATCATTTATTTACCCTCCTCAAAACGTCTTCTGTATTGGTTTAACCATATTGAATTCACTGATAATAGGTATCCTATTTCAACAGTATTAACAAAAATTGTCTTTCTTAATCCAATAGATTCAAACCGATTATACGCGACGACGTTTTGGCGGGCGGCAACCATTGTGCGGAACCGGAGTTACGTCTCTGATCGCAGTAACTTCAAGACCTGCAGCTTGTAGTGAACGGATAGCCGCTTCACGACCAGCACCTGGTCCTTTAACTGTTACTTCCAATGATTTTAAACCATGTTCCATTGCTGTTTTCGCTGCAGTTTCAGCAGCCATTTGTGCAGCAAATGGAGTGGATTTACGAGAACCTCTGAAGCCAAGTGCACCAGCACTAGACCATGAAAGTGCATTACCGTGGCTATCTGTAATAGTAACGATAGTATTATTGAACGTCGAACGGATATGTGCAATACCAGTTTCAATATTCTTTTTCACACGACGTTTACGAGTTTGTTGTTTACGTGCCATGTTGGAAAGAGCCCTCCTTTACCTATTATTTTTTCTTGTTTGCGATTGTACGTTTTGGACCTTTACGAGTACGTGCATTGTTTTTCGTGTTTTGTCCACGAACAGGCAATCCACGACGGTGACGGATTCCACGGTTACTACCGATTTCCATCAAACGCTTGATGTTAAGAGAAGTTTCACGACGTAGATCCCCTTCTACTTTCAAGCTGTCAATTTCCTCACGAATTTTGTCAAGCTCTGCATCCGTTAGATCACGAACTCGTGTCTCTTCAGATATGTTAGTTGCATTCAAAATATTTTTCGCAGTTGTTTTACCGATTCCAAAAATATATGTCAATGAAATGACAACGCGCTTATCGCGCGGAACGTCTACACCAGCAATACGTGCCATATAAGTTGTGCACCTCCTTGTGTTTTAACCTTGTCTTTGTTTGTGTTTTGGATTTTCACAGATTACCATTACTCGGCCGCGTCTACGAATAACTTTACATTTTTCGCAGATCGGTTTTACAGATGGTCTTACTTTCATCCTACCCAACCTCCTTCAATATTCCGGAGTGCAAAAGTTTTATTTAAAACGGTATGTGATACGACCACGTGTCAAATCATAAGGCGAAAGTTCCATTGTCACTTTGTCGCCAGGCAGAATACGAATAAAGTGCATACGAATTTTACCTGATACGTGTGCTAGCACCGTATGTCCGTTTTCCAACTCCACTTTAAACATCGCATTTGGCAACGTTTCAAGAACAGTTCCTTCTACCTCAATTACGTCGTCCTTCGCCATCAATCCTGTCTCCCTTCTATATCCAATAAAGGCTTTCACCATCGAGCGGCATCAGTCGCCTTCAAAAAGCTTCCTTCAACATATGTCCAGTTTGCATGAGTGATGTTCGAAAGACGTCTGCCACATTTCGCTGTTTCGCATTTCTGCGAGTGAGTTCCTTTATTGTTCTCACAGCGGTTACCAATTAAACATTATAACGCGGTTTACGCGATAATGCATGTAGGAACTACTGAAGAATCAATCGAAAAACTCTCATTGTCCTATACCGGGCACCCTATGCTTTTGCAGCTCGTTTTCAACCATTACTTTCCGAACAGTGATGCAGTTGTGCCCGAAAAGGATTGATTACTTCGTGTTTCCTTGCAATACTGTATCCAAATCCTTGAATACAAGATCAATGTCTTGTTGACCATTAATTTTTGTCAGCACACCTTTTTCGCCATAAAAGTCGAGTAAAGGAGCTGTCTGATTCATATTTACTTCCAAACGATTCATGACAGTCTCGGGATTGTCATCTGCGCGTTGGTAAAGCTCGCCACCGTCTTTATCACAAATACCTTCTACCTTTGGCGGGTTGAAGATCAAGTGATAGGACGTGCCGCACACTTTACAAATACGACGTCCAGATAATCTTGCAACTAATTCTTCTGTATCGACTTCAATGTCTAATACATACTCGATTTGCTTACCTAAGTCTTCAAGCAATGCATCTAATGCTTCTGCCTGAGCAACTGTTCTAGGAAATCCATCAAGAAGAAAACCTTTGTCACAATCCGATTTGCTCAACCGCTCACGTACGATACCAATAGTAACTTCATCAGGAACCAATGCTCCTTGATCCATGAACGATTTTGCTTTAACTCCAAGTTCCGTGCCATCTTTGATGGCAGCACGGAACATATCGCCTGTAGAAATATGAGGGATTCCGTACTTTTCGACAATTTTATCTGCTTGCGTACCTTTACCAGCACCCGGCAGACCCATTAATACGATATTCATACGTCCTTGCCCTCCATTTAGTTACACAATAGGTCAGGCTATTGCTTTTTATTTCATAAAGCCTCTGTAATGTCTCTTCACTAACTGAGATTCCAATTGCTTCATTGTTTCAAGGGCAACCCCTACTACGATGAGCAAGCTCGTTCCGCCGATTTGAGCGGATTGAGGCAGATTCGCCAAGTTGATGAAGAAAATAGGCATGACAGCAACAACGGCAAGGAAGATCGAGCCGACGAATGTCAGTCTATACAGAGTACTAGTTAAATACTTTTGAGTATTTGCACCCGGACGAATTCCTGGAATATACGCACCTTGTTTTTTCAGGTTTTCAGCCATATTCTCCGGATTCACTTGAATGAATGCATAGAAATAGGTGAACGCGACAATGAGTGTTACATATAAAATCATCCCGATCGGATTTGTATAATCGAAAATCCGAACGATTGTTTTAGTTACACTATTCTCACCGAAAAATGGAGCGATTTGTTGTGGTGTGATGAAAAATGCCACAGCAAAGATTACTGGAATAACACCCGCAGCATTTAATTTCAAAGGTAAATGTGTTTGTTGGCTTGCAACCGACTGATTACGTCCTGAAACGCGTTTCGCATATTGAATCGGAATCTTCCGCAAAGCTTCTTGGAAGTAAATAACTCCAACTACAATCGCTACGATTACGATCAGCAGTAATATCATCGTTGCAATCCGGATAAATAGTGCATCTCCAGCGTCTTGGATTTGAGTTACATACAACTGGTTTACAGCATTCGGAATACCGGCGACAATCCCTGCAAAAATAATGATGGAAATACCATTTCCGACACCTTTCGCAGTAATTTGTTCACCAAGCCATAGTAGGAAAGATGTTCCTGCAGTCAACACAATCGCAATTACGACATATGTGGACACACTATTATCCGCTATCAGCTGACCACCAAACGTTTGGTTAAAACCAAAGGACATGGCAATTGCTTGGATAAAAGCCAGAACAATTGTGAAGTATCTTGTGAACTGTGCAAGTTTACGTCTTCCAACGTCCCCTTGTTTTGACCACTCAGTAAACTTCGGCACAACATCCATTTGCAATAACTGCACAATGATGGAAGCCGTGATATACGGCATGATCCCCATTGCGAAGATTGAAAAGTTTGAAAGTGCTCCTCCACCGAAAGTGTTCAAAAAACCGATAAACTGGTTATTTGATTGTTGTAAAGCAGTTGCATCAACGTTTGGAACCGGAACAAATGTCCCTAGTCTAAACACGATGAGCACTAGGAGGGTAAAAATTATTTTAGACCGGATCTCTTTCACACGCATGAAGTTAGAGATTGTCTGAAACATTATACCACCTCAGTTTGCCCGCCCGCTTTTTCGATTGCTTCTTTTGCAGAAGCGGAGAATTTATTAGCTTTAACAGTAATCTTTTTCTCAAGTGTTCCGTTTCCAAGAATCTTGATACCAGATTTTGCGTTACTAACAACTCCAGTTTCAATTAGCAGTTCCGGCGTTACTTCCGTGCCTTCTTCGAAACGATTTAATGTGTCAAGGTTAACGATCGCATAATCTTTACGATTGATGTTCGTGAACCCACGCTTAGGAAGTCGTTGGAAAAGAGGAATTTGTCCACCTTCGAAACCAAGACGTACACCGCCGCCTGAACGTGCGTTTTGACCTTTGTGACCTTTACCGGAAGTTTTACCTGTTCCAGAACCAATCCCACGACCAATACGTTTACGGTTTCTACGAGATCCCTCAGCTGGTTTTAACTCGTGTAATTTCATCTTATCGGCACCTCCTTATTCTAAAATAACACTTAGATTTCCTTAACGGTTACCAAGTGACTGACCTTTGTGATCATACCACGGATTGCATCATTGTTTTGATGCTCAACTGTTTGATTTAACTTTCGAAGACCTAGCGCTTCAATTGTTTTACGTTGTGTCGGCTTAGAACCGATAACACTTTTCGTAAGGGTGACTTCAAGTTTGTTCGCCATTGTATTTCCCCCCTTAACCTAACAGTTCTTCCACGGATTTACCACGCAATTTTGCTACATCTTCTGCGCGTTTCAAATTCTGCAATCCTTCGATTGTCGCACGTACCATGTTGATTGGTGTGCTTGATCCAAGAGATTTTGAAAGAATATCCGTGATGCCTGCAAGTTCAAGTACCGCACGAACTGGTCCGCCCGCAATTACTCCAGTACCTGGAGCAGCTGGTTTGATAAGGATCTGTCCTGCACCAAAGCGTCCTAGCACTTCATGTGGAGTTGTACCTTTAACCATTGGCACTTCAATCAAGTTTTTCTTCGCATCTTCAATCGCTTTACGGATTGCGTCTGGAACTTCTTGTGCTTTACCAGTTCCAAAACCGACACGGCCGTTTTTATCACCGACAACGACAAGTGCAGTAAAGCGGAAACGACGTCCACCTTTCACCACTTTCGCAACTCGGTTGATCGTTACTACGCGTTCTTCAAACTCACTTTTGTTTTGATCATTACGACGCATGAAATATGTCCCTCCTTCTTAATTAAAATTCCAGTCCATTTTCGCGTGCTGCATCAGCAAGAGCTTTAACACGGCCATGGAAAAGATATCCGCCACGGTCGAAAACAACCGACTTGACGTCTTTTTCAACAGCTTTTTTCGCAATAAGCTCGCCGACTTTAGCTGCAGATGCAGCGTTCCCTGTAGATCCAGCCTCAACTTCTTTATCCATTGTAGAAGCACTAACGATTGTTACACCATTCATGTCGTCAATCAATTGTGCATAGATATGTTTGTTTGAACGGTAAACGTTTAGACGTGGACGCTCTGCAGTTCCGCTGATTTTCGTACGCACACGTGCGTGACGCTTTTTACGGACAGCGTTTTTATCTTGTTTCGTGATCATCGTGGTCACTCCTTCCAAATACCTCAGGCGGTATTATTTACCTGTTTTACCTTCTTTACGACGAACGATTTCGCCTTCATATCGAATACCTTTACCTTTATAAGGCTCTGGTGGACGTACTTGACGGATGTTAGAAGCAAGAGCACCTACGTGTTCTTTGTTGTAGCCGCGGACAATAATTTTCGTGTTCGCCGGCACTTCAACTTCTACACCTTCTTCTGGTGTGAATTCAACAGGATGTGAATAACCAACATTCAATACAAGTTTCTTACCTTGCATTTGTGCACGATATCCAACCCCGATCAATTCTAGCGTGCGTTCAAATCCAGTTGATACACCAACCACCATGTTGTTAAGCACAGAGCGTGTTGTACCGTGGATTGAACGATGATCTTTAGAATCAGAAGGACGAGTCAATGTAATGACATTACCTTCCTGGTTGATAGTGATTTCTTGATCTAATTGTCTTGAAAGTTCACCTTTCGGACCTTTAACAGTTGCGAAGTTATCAGCTGAAATTGTTACCGTAACGTTTTCAGGAACTTCGATCTGACGATTACCAATACGGGACATTCTATTGCACCTCCATTCATTTGTCGCAAATTACCAAACGTAAGCGACGACTTCTCCACCGATTTGTTTAGCGCGGGCCTCTTTGTCTGTTACTACACCGTTTGATGTAGAAACTAGTGCAACACCTAAGCCATTAAGCACTTTAGGTACTTCATTTGATTTTGCATACACACGAAGTCCTGGTTTAGAAATACGTTTCAAGCCGTTGATTACGCGCTCGTTATCTTGGCCGTATTTAAGGAAAATGCGGATGATGCCTTGTTTGTTATCTTCCACGTATTCCACATCACGAACGAAACCTTCTCGTTTTAAGATTTCAGCGATTTCTTTCTTTACGTTTGAAGCAGGTACCTCAAGCTTCTCGTGGCGAACCATGTTCGCGTTACGGATGCGTGTAAGCATATCTGCAATCGGATCACTCATTGTCATTGAATTAACCTCCTTCCCTAATTAGGGGATTACCAGCTGGCTTTTTTGACGCCAGGAATTTGTCCCTTATATGCAAGTTCGCGGAAACAAATACGGCAAAGTTTAAATTTGCGATATACTGAATGTGGGCGACCACAACGTTCGCAACGTGTATATTCTTGTACTTTGTACTTTGGCGTACGTTTCTGTTTAGCGATCATTGATTTCTTAGCCACGTTTTCGCCTCCCTATTATTTTACTTTTGGAACGGCATGCCACACTGTGTAAGCAGTTCACGTGCTTCTTCGTCAGTGTTTGCAGTCGTCACGATGACGATGTCCATTCCGCGTACTTTTGATACTTTATCGTAGTCAATTTCAGGGAAAATAAGTTGCTCTTTCACACCTAATGTGTAGTTTCCGCGACCATCGAACGCTTTTTTAGAAACGCCACGGAAGTCACGTACACGTGGTAGTGAGACAGACACTAATTTATCGAGAAACTCATACATGCGTTCACCGCGAAGCGTTACTTTTGCTCCGATCGGCATACCTTCACGTAGACGGAAACCAGCGATAGACTTCTTCGCTTTTGTTACGACTGGTTTTTGACCTGAGATAATTGTTAGATCTTCAACAGCTGCGTCAAGTGCTTTCGCGTTTTGAACAGCATCACCAACACCCATGTTGATAACGATTTTATCAACTTTAGGGACTTGCATTACAGATGTATATTCAAACTTGCTCATAAGAGCAGGAGTGATTTCTTTAGTAAATTTCTCTTTCAAACGACTCATCAGTCGGACCTCCTTTCATGCCTTACTTACTTATCCAGTGCTTCACCGGATTTTTTCGCAATACGTACTTTCTTACCGTCTTCCACTTTATAACCTACACGAGTCGGCTCGCCTGATTTAGGATCGATGACCATCACGTTTGAGACATGAATAGCAGCTTCTTGGCTTACAATTCCGCCTTGAGGGTTTTCTTGGTTCGGTTTCGTATGTTTCTTGACGATATTAATACCTTCAACAAGCACACGGTCTTTTTTCGGATAAGCAGTTAGGATCACACCTGTTTTACCTTTATCTTTACCAGAGATCACCATAACTTTGTCGCCTTTTTTAACGTGCATCTATCGCACCTCCTTGACTGGCTCTGTCATTAGAATTAAAGAACTTCTGGAGCGAGTGAAATGATTTTCATGAAGTTGCTGTCACGAAGTTCGCGAGCAACTGGTCCGAAAATACGTGTTCCACGTGGTCCCTTGTCATCACGGATGATAACGCAAGCATTTTCGTCAAACGTAATGTAAGAACCGTCTTTACGACGAACTCCACTTTTCGTACGAACGATGACCGCTTTTACAACGTCACCCTTCTTAACAACGCCACCTGGTGTTGCTTTCTTCACTGTACATACAACGATATCACCGATATTAGCTACTTTACGGCCTGTGCCACCTAGCACTTTGATCGTAAGTACTTCACGAGCACCAGAGTTGTCAGCAACTTTCATACGAGTTTCTTGTTGAATCATCGAGGCTACCTCCTTCCAAAATCTGAGTTAAAAACCGATTAGATGATGACCGCTTTTTCAACGACTTCTAGAAGACGGAAACGCTTAGTTGCGGATAATGGACGAGTTTCCATAATACGAACTACATCGCCAATTTTCGCTTCGTTTAGCTCATCATGTGCTTTGAACTTTTTAGAATACTTTACACGCTTACCGTATAAAGAATGTTTTTTATGTGTTTCTACCATTACCGTAACGGTTTTATCCATTTTATCGGAAACGACACGGCCTGTGTATACTTTGCGCTGGTTACGCTCAGTCATGGCTGCAACCTCCTTCATCAGTTATTTGCACTGATTTCTCTTTGACGTATTACAGTTTTCATGCGCGCAATCGATTTGCGTACTTCACGGATGCGTGCAGTGTTTTCTAATTGACCTGTCGCTAACTGGAAGCGAAGGTTGAAAAGCTCTTCTTTCAGTGATTTCACTTTTTGCTCGATTTCTGCAGTTGTTAAGTCACGAATTTCTTTAGCTTTCATTAGACTCACCACCAATTTCTTCACGTTTTACAAACTTGCTTGTTACAGGAAGTTTGTGCGATGCGAGTCGAAGCGCTTCACGAGCTACCTCTTCTGGAACACCTGCAATTTCAAACATTACTCTACCGGGCTTCACAACTGCAACCCAGCCTTCTACAGCACCCTTACCGGAACCCATCCGGACTTCTAGAGGCTTTTTAGTATATGGTTTATGCGGGAAAATATTGATCCAAACTTTACCGCCACGTTTCATATAACGAGTCATAGCGATACGCGCAGATTCAATTTGACGGTTCGTGATCCAACCTGATTCTGTAGCTTGAAGACCAAACTCACCAAATTGTACAGTAGCGCCACCTTTTGTTTCACCACGCATTTTCCCACGGAATACACGACGATGTTTAACACGTTTAGGCATTAACATGATTATTTGCCTCCTTCCCCAGAGTTCTTCTTGACTGGAAGGACTTCACCACGATAAATCCATACTTTAACGCCAAGCTTACCATAAGTAGTATCAGCTTCAGCATGTGCATAGTCTATATCAGCACGTAATGTATGAAGAGGGACAGTTCCTTCACTATAGTGTTCTGCACGCGCAATATCGGCACCGCCGAGACGTCCAGAAACTTGTGTTTTGATACCTTTAGCGCCTGCACGGATTGTACGTTGAATTGCTTGTTTTTGTGCACGACGGAAAGATACACGGCTTTCCAATTGACGAGCGATTGATTCTGCGACTAGTTTCGCATCCAAATCAGCACGTTTTACTTCTACGATATTGATGTGTACACGCTTGCCTGTGATTTCGTTAAGTTGTTTACGAAGTGCTTCGACTTCGGAACCACCTTTACCGATAACCATACCTGGCTTTGCAGTGTGGATTGTAATGTTTACACGCTTAGCAGCACGCTCAATTTCAACTTTAGAAACTGATGCATCTACAAGACGCTTTTCAATATATTCACGAATCTTTAAGTCTTCGTGTAGTAAGGACGCATAATCTTTTTCCGCGTACCATTTTGAGTCCCAGTCACGGATGACACCGACACGCAGTCCATTAGGATGTACTTTTTGGCCCACTAATTACCCCTCCTTCTTTTCGGATACCACTAACGTGATGTGGCTCGTACGTTTGTTAATCGCACTTGCACGACCTTGTGCACGTGGACGGAAACGTTTCATTGTTGGTCCTTCATCTACGAATACTTCACTGACGATCAAGTCTTCAGTGTTCATTTCGTAATTGTGTTCAGCATTTGCAATCGCTGATTTCAAAAGTTTTTCTACAACCGGAGATGCCGCTTTAGGCGTAAGTCGTAGAATCGCGACAGCTTCACCGATTTTCTTGCCCCGAATAAGATCAACGACCAAACGGACTTTGCGAGGAGCAATACGGACTGTGCGTACAGATGCTTTAGCTTGTTGCATCAGGATAACCTCCTCTCAATTAGCGTTTTGTTTTCTTATCGTCGGCACCATGGCCTTTGTATGTGCGCGTAGGTACGAATTCACCTAGTTTGTGTCCTACCATATCTTCTGTTACATAAACAGGAACATGTTTGCGTCCATCATATACTGCAATCGTCATACCGATGAATGACGGGAAGATTGTTGAACGGCGTGACCAAGTTTTAATTACCTGTTTCTTTTCTGAATCTTTTTGTGCGTCAACCTTTTTTAGTAAATGGTCATCTGCAAAAGGTCCTTTTTTCAAGCTGCGGCCCATTCTGGAACCTCCTTCCGAGTTTGTACTACGGTCCATCTTCTGAACCGCAGTGCAATCACATTATTTTTTACGACGGCGAACGATAAGTTTATCTGATTTATTGTTCTTAGAACGAGTTTTGTATCCAAGAGTTGGTTTACCCCAAGGAGTAACAGGACTCGGACGGCCGATTGGTGTACGTCCTTCACCACCACCGTGTGGGTGATCGTTAGGGTTCATAACAGATCCACGAACAGTTGGACGCTTGCCTAACCAACGTGAACGACCTGCTTTACCAATGTTAATCAATTCGTGCTGTTCGTTACCGACTTGACCGATTGTTGCACGGCAAGTAGAAAGAATCATACGCACTTCACCTGATTGTAGACGAATGATGACATATTTGCCTTCACGTCCAAGTAGTTGAGCTGAAGTTCCTGCAGAACGAACAAGTTGTCCACCCTTGCCTGGCTTCATTTCAATGTTGTGAATAGTAGAACCCATCGGAATGTTTTCTAGTGGTAGTGCATTCCCTACACGGATATCTGCTTCAGGCCCTGACATGATTGTGGAACCTACTTGCAATCCTTTTGGTGCAAGGATATATTTTTTCTCTCCATCAGCATAATTGATTAATGCGATGTTTGCAGAACGGTTTGGATCGTATTCGATCGTAGCAACGCGTCCTGGTATGCCATCTTTCCGGCGTTGGAAATCGATGACGCGGTATTGGCGCTTATGTCCTCCACCATGGTGACGAACTGTCATTCTACCTTGGTTGTTACGTCCGCCGTTACGCTTGATTGGTTCAAGCAATGATTTTTCTGGTTTATCTGTAGTAATTTCAGAGAAATCAGAAGAAGTCATGTTACGACGCCCGTTGGAGGTAGCTTTGTACTTCTTGATCGCCATTTGTGTTCCCTCCTTCATTATTTGTGCGTTAATTACATTTCAAAAAGTTCGATATCTTTGGAATCAGCTGTAAGTGTAACAATCGCTTTGCGGCGTTTGTTTGTATAGCCAGCATGTTTCCCCATACGTTTGAACTTACCTTTGTAGTTCTGAACGTTTACTTTTTCAACTTCTACACCGAAAATTTCTTCGATAGCTTGTTTAACATGCGTTTTGTTCGCGCGTGTATCCACTTCGAATGTATATTTTCTAAGATCCATTTGCTCAGAAGAACGCTCGGTAATGACCGGACGTTTCAAAATATCACGTGCTTCCATTAACCAAGCACCTCCTCTACTTTTTCAACTGCTGCTTTAGTCATAACGAGTTGATCATGTCCGACTAGGTCAAGAACATTGATGCCGTTCGCTGTAACTACGCTAACGCCAGGAATATTACGTGCAGACAAAGCTACTGTTTCTTCCAGGTCAGCTGTAACAAATAGTGCTTTCTTTGTAATTGAAAGATCTTCAAGTACTTTAACAAAGCCTTTTGTCTTTGGTGCATCAAACGCCAAGTTGTCCACAACGATTAGTTCTTCTGCGCGAACTTTCGTTGAAAGTGCAGAAAGAAGTGCTAAACGACGAACTTTCTTAGGCATTTTATAGCTATAGCTACGTGGTGTTGGACCGAATACGATACCGCCCCCGCGCCATTGTGGTGATCTGATTGAACCTTGACGTGCACGGCCTGTGCCTTTTTGGCGCCATGGTTTACGACCGCCGCCTGCAACTTCTGCGCGAGTTTTAACCTTATGGTTACCTTGGCGCAAAGAAGCTTGTTGTTGAACGATTGCTTCATATAATACTGCTTCGTTCGGCTCGATTCCAAAAATCGCATCGTTTAATTCGATGTCGCCGACTGCAGAACCTGTTTGACTTACTACAGATACTTTAGGCATTCCTATTTCCTCCTTCCTGTTTTACTCAGTTCCCTTTAATTGCGCTTTTCACTTGAACAAGTGATTTGCGAGCTCCAGGAACGTTACCTTTTACTAGCAACAAGTTGCGTTCTTCGTCAACTCGTACGATTTCAACGTTTTGGATCGTTACTGTTTTGCCACCAGTACGTCCAGGTAGTTTCTTCCCTTTGAATACACGTTGTCCATCAACCGCTCCAAGAGAACCTGGTGCGCGGTGGAAACGAGATCCGTGAGTCATTGGTCCACGTGAGAAACCGTGACGCTTAATGACACCTTGGAATCCTTTACCTTTTGATACTCCTGTAATGTCTACTACATCGCCTGCTGCAAATGTATCGACTTTGACTTCCTGACCAACTTCGTATGCACTAACGTCTGCTCCGCGAATTTCGCGAATGAAGCGCTTAGGTGCCGTGTTTGCTTTTGCTACGTGGCCTTGCTCAGGCTTGTTTGAAAGCTTTTCACGTTTATCGTCAAATCCAAGTTGGATTGATTCGTAGCCGTCTGTATCAACTGTCTTCTTTTGAAGAACAACGTTTGGAGCAGCTTCAATCACTGTTACTGGGATTAAATCGCCGTTTTCAGCAAATACTTGCGTCATACCGACTTTTCTTCCTAAGATTCCTTTGGTCATTAGTCACACCTCCTGTAATATTCATTGTTTTATTTTTTATAGTTTGATTTCGATGTCGACGCCTGATGGTAAATCAAGCTTCATTAACGCATCCACAGTTTGTGGAGTCGGATTCACGATATCGATTAAACGTTTGTGTGTACGCATTTCAAATTGCTCACGTGAATCTTTGTAAATGTGAACTGAACGCAATACCGTGTAAACTGATCTTTCAGTTGGCAACGGAATTGGACCTGAAACACTTGCACCAGAACGTTTAGCCGTTTCAACAATCTTCTCAGCTGACTGATCCAACATTCTGTGATCATAAGCTTTCAAACGAATACGAATCTTTTGTTTTGCCATTACTTTCCCTCCCTTTCGCCTATTTTCTAGACAATTCTCCACGAAAATTTCCCATACACGCGCCATGGCAAAGCGGCCGGGTGTATCGGCAACCTCTCGCTTCATCGCAGTCAAAGACCAACATTCAACATTATACATAACTTAAGAGGATCGCGCAACCCTTTTGAAGAAATTAGTCTATTTTTTAATCCGTTTATTATTTTAACAGGTTTTACAGCGAGATGCACGTATTTAGAAAGCACTTTTTTCTTTTAAACCATGTAAATTATAATCAAATGCAAGTGATTTAGATTAGGCAGATGTAGCGCATCACTACTGCTTAATATTTCTTTTGATAAACATAAAAAAATCCCGCCGTTAAGGCGGGATTCAATCGAATTATTTTGTGATTGTAGCTACAACGCCAGCTCCAACTGTACGTCCACCTTCACGGATTGAGAATTTAGTACCTTCTTCAATCGCGATTGGAGAGATCAGTTCAACTGTCATTTCAACGTTATCCCCAGGCATAACCATTTCTACGCCTTCAGGAAGTTGGATAATACCTGTTACGTCAGTTGTACGGAAGTAGAACTGAGGACGGTAGTTAGAGAAGAATGGAGTATGACGTCCACCCTCTTCTTTTGAAAGAACATACACTTCAGATTTGAACTGAGTGTGTGGTGTGATTGAACCTGGCTTAGCAAGAACTTGTCCACGCTCGATGTCTTCACGAGATACTCCACGAAGAAGTGCACCGATGTTGTCTCCAGCTTCTGCATAGTCAAGAAGTTTACGGAACATTTCTACACCTGTTACAGTAGTAGATTTTGGTTCTTCAGTAAGACCGATGATGTCAACAACATCTCCGACTTTAACTACTCCACGCTCAACACGTCCTGTTGCAACTGTACCACGACCTGTGATTGAGAATACGTCCTCAACAGGCATCATGAATGGCTTGTCAGTATCACGTTCTGGAGTTGGGATATAATCATCAACAGCTTGCATCAATTCAATGATTTTAGCTTCCCAATCTGCTTCTCCTTCAAGAGCTTTAAGAGCAGATCCACGGATTACTGGAATATCATCGCCAGGGAAGTCATATTCAGATAGAAGTTCACGGATTTCCATTTCTACTAGTTCAAGTAGTTCTTCATCGTCTACCATGTCACATTTGTTCATGAAGACAACTAGGTAAGGAACACCTACTTGACGTGAAAGAAGGATGTGCTCACGAGTTTGTGGCATTGGGCCGTCAGCAGCAGATACTACTAGGATTCCGCCGTCCATTTGTGCAGCACCAGTGATCATGTTTTTAACATAGTCAGCGTGACCTGGGCAGTCAACGTGTGCATAGTGACGCTTTTCAGTTTCATACTCAACGTGTGAAGTACTGATTGTGATTCCACGCTCTTTTTCTTCAGGTGCGTTATCAACGTCAGCGTATGATTTCGCTTCTCCACCCATTGCTTTAGATAGAACTGTTGCAATAGCTGCAGTCAAAGTTGTTTTACCATGGTCAACGTGACCAATTGTTCCTACGTTTGCGTGCTCCTTGGAGCGGTCGAATTTTTCTTTACCCATTTTAGAGGTCCTCCCTTAAATTCAAAAGTTTAGTTTTTATAGCATGGAAGCCGAAAGCGTACCCTCGACTATCCATATCTTACAAGTATTCACTGTCAGAAACAAGGATGAACTTTATTATTCACCTTTGTTTTTCTTGATTACTTCTTCAGCAACTGACTTTGGAACTTCTTCATAGTGATCGAACACCATGGAGAATACTCCGCGGCCTTGCGTATTAGAACGAAGTGCTGTTGCATAACCGAACATTTCAGCAAGTGGAACCATTGCACGAACAACTTGCGCGTTACCACGAGCTTCCATACCTTCTACACGTCCACGACGGGATGTAATGTCACCCATAATGTCGCCCATGTATTCTTCTGGAATGATTACTTCTACTTTCATTGTTGGTTCAAGAAGTACTGGTGAACATTTAGATGCTGCATTTTTCAAAGCCATGGATGCAGCGATCTTGAATGCCATTTCGTTGGAGTCAACGTCATGGTAAGATCCATCATATAGACGTGCTTTGATATCGATTAATGGATATCCAGCCAAAATACCGTTGTCTAATGAATCACGAAGTCCTGCTTCAACTGCTGGGATATATTCACGAGGAACAGTACCACCAACAATATTGTTTTGGAATTCGAATCCTTTTCCTTCTTCATTTGGACCAAACTCGATCCAAACGTGACCAAATTGTCCACGTCCACCTGATTGACGTACGAATTTACCTTCGACTTCAGCAGACTGACGGAATGTTTCGCGGTAAGAAACTTGTGGCGCGCCCACGTTTGCTTCCACTTTGAATTCACGCTTCAGACGGTCAACGATGATGTCCAAGTGAAGTTCACCCATACCTGCGATGATAACTTCGCCTGTTTCTTGATCCGTATGTGCACGGAACGTTGGATCTTCTTCTTGTAACTTAGCAAGAGCTTGACCCATTTTATCTTGGTCCGCTTTTGTTTTTGGCTCGATCGCTACGGAAATAACAGGTTCAGGGAATTCCATTGATTCTAAGATAATCAAGGCTTTCTCATCACAAAGTGTGTCGCCTGTTCCCGTATCTTTCAAACCTACAGCAGCAGCAATTTCACCCGCATGCACTTCAGAAATTTCTTCACGGCTGTTCGCGTGCATCTGCAGGATACGTCCTACGCGTTCACGTTTGCCTTTTGAAGAGTTTGTAACATAAGAACCTGCTTGAAGTACGCCTGAATAAATACGGAAGAATGTAAGTTTCCCTACATAAGGATCCGTCATTACTTTAAATGCAAGTGCAGAGAATGGCTCTTCATCGCTAGAATGACGCTCTTCCTCTTCTTCAGTATCAGGATTTGTTCCTACCATTGGAGGAATATCAAGTGGTGATGGCAAGTAGTCGACTACTGCATCCAACACTAATTGTACTCCCTTGTTTTTGAAAGCTGTTCCGCAAACTACAGGATAGAATTCAACCGCTAATGTAGCTCTACGAATAGCTGTTTTGATTTCTTCTACTGTTAGTTCTTCGCCGCCGAGATACTTTTCCATTAAGTCTTCGTCAAAGTCTACGATTGCTTCAATTAGCTTTTCACGGTACTCATTCGCTTGCTCTAAATATTCAGCAGGGATATCTTCCACTGTCACATCAGTGCCTAGGTCATTCGGATACAATGTCGCTTTCATTTCGATCAAGTCGATAATTCCAGAGAATTGATCTTCTGCACCGATCGGCAATTGGATAGGATGCGCATTCGCTTGTAGGCGATCGCGAAGAGTTCCGATAGAGTAAAGGAAATCTGCACCTGTTTTATCCATTTTGTTTACGAATACAAGACGTGGTACTTTGTAGTTTGTCGCTTGACGCCAAACTGTTTCCGTTTGTGGCTCAACACCTGATTGAGCATCAAGTACTGTAACGGCACCATCTAGTACACGCAATGAACGTTCAACTTCCACTGTGAAGTCTACGTGTCCCGGTGTATCGATGATGTTTACGCGGTGACCTTTCCATGCAGCTGTTGTAGCAGCAGATGTAATCGTAATTCCACGTTCTTGTTCTTGCTCCATCCAGTCCATTTGTGAAGCACCTTCGTGTGTTTCACCAATTTTGTGGATTTTACCTGTGTAAAAAAGGATCCGCTCAGTTGTCGTTGTCTTACCAGCGTCAATGTGAGCCATGATACCAATGTTACGAGTATTCTCTAAGGAGAACTCTCTAGCCATATTGTAAACTCCTTCCGTTTCGGATTACTGCTGTAGTTTATCCGGACTTACCAACGATAGTGAGCGAATGCTCTGTTGGCTTCAGCCATTTTATGCATTTCTTCACGGCGTTTTACAGAAGCACCTGTGTTGTTAGAAGCATCAAGAATTTCGTTCGCTAGACGTTCTTCCATTGTTTTCTCTCCACGAGTACGTGAATAGTTAACAAGGTAACGAAGACCTAGCGTAGTACGACGTTCAGGACGCACTTCAACTGGCACTTGATAGTTCGCTCCACCAACACGGCGAGCACGCACTTCAAGAACTGGCATTACATTATTTAAAGCTGCTTCAAATACTTCAATTGGTTCTTTACCAGAACGTTCTTTAACAATTTCGAACGCTCCATAAAGGATTTTTTGAGAAGTACCTTTCTTACCGTCTACCATCATTTTGTTGATAAGGCGGCTTACAAGCTTGGAATTATAAATCGGATCAGGTAATACATCGCGTTTTGCAACTGGACCTTTACGAGGCATAATTAGTTCCTCCTTTCGATATCATTAGATTATATTATTTCTTTTCTTTTGGTTTCTTTGCGCCGTATTGAGAACGGCTTTGCATACGGCCAGTAACTCCAGCTGTATCAAGCGCACCACGTACGATATGGTAACGAACACCCGGTAAGTCTTTTACACGACCTCCGCGGATTAGTACCACACTGTGTTCTTGCAAGTTGTGGCCTTCACCTGGGATATACGCGTTAACTTCCAAAGTATTTGTCAAACGAACACGAGCATATTTACGTAGCGCCGAGTTCGGTTTCTTAGGAGTCATAGTACCAACACGTGTACAAACACCTCTTTTTTGTGGTGAGTTCACGTTTGTCATTGACTTTTTAAAGCTGTTGTAGCTTTTTCCTAGAGCCGGTGATTTAGAATTCTCCGATTTCGACTTACGAGGATTACGGACTAATTGGTTAATTGTAGGCATCAGGTTGTTCCTCCTTCCGAGCTTTTTGTAATACCACACATCCAGGTGGTTCATTTTTAGGTAAAAACAAAGTTCTTGTGCGTGCACACACAAAAACGGAATTCAGTAAACTCCAGAGATCTCTGTTCACTGTTGTTTTATAATGATGATTGCTTCTCGCCGTCACTTATAAAAGTTTCGACCAACAACTATCAACCTTTTGTATATTATCATCTGCAGAAAGACTTGTCAACAAGTTTGAGAAAATCAATTTTGCTTAATAAAGATAAACGGGACCGAGGTCCCGTTTATTCTTAATCTACTGTAATTGTTTCTTCTTGTTCTTCATGTTCCATCTTGATCTGACGGTATCTTTGCATACCAGTTCCTGCAGGCACTAATTTCCCGATAATGACGTTTTCTTTCAGACCTAGCAACTCATCTGTTTTACCTTTGATGGCCGCATCTGTAAGAACTCTCGTCGTTTCCTGGAACGAAGCCGCTGATAAGAAGGACTCTGTTTCAAGCGAGGCTTTAGTAATTCCAAGAATAACTGGACGTGAAGTCGCTGGCGCTTTGCCTGACAACAACACTTTCGCATTCGCTTCAGCAAACTGATGAATATCCAATAAAGAACCTGGCAGAAGATCTGTATCTCCAGCTTCGATTATCCGAACTTTGCGCAACATTTGACGAACCATTACTTCTACGTGCTTATCGCCAATTTCTACCCCTTGCATTCGGTAAACCTTCTGTACTTCTTTTAATAAATACTCTTGTACAGTTGCTACATCTTTGACCACGATCAATTCTTTCGGATCGATGGAACCTTCTGTAATACTTTCGCCTCGTTCAATCACGTCGCCTTCTTCTACTTTCAAGCGCGCATTATACGGAGCCAAATATTTACGTGTTTCCACTTCACCTTGGATGGTAATCTCTTTTTGACCTTCACGGATTTCGTCGATATCCACAACTGTTCCGGCAATCTCTGAAATGACCGCCTGCCCTTTCGGATTCCGAGATTCGAATATCTCCTGAATCCGCGGAAGACCTTGTGTAATATCGTCTCCAGCTACCCCACCTGTGTGGAATGTCCGCATCGTCAACTGCGTACCAGGTTCACCAATAGATTGAGCCGCAATAATACCTACTGCTTCTCCTACTTCCACTGCTTCACCTGTAGCCAAGTTAATTCCGTAACATTTTTTACAAACACCATGCTTTGTATTACAAGTAAATGCCGAACGAATCGTCACCTGTTCAATACCTGCCTGAATGATTGTAGTAGCAGCATCAGCTGTAATTAAACCATTCTTCTCCAGAATCACTTCGCCTGTTTCCGGATGGAAAATAGTCTTTTTCGTATGACGGCCTTCAATACGCTCTTGAAGAGTTTCAATCATTTCATTTCCTTCTGTCAAAGCAGCGATTTCAAGACCACGGTCTGTACCACAGTCGTCTTCGCGCACTATGACATCTTGTGCAACGTCTACTAGACGACGCGTCAAGTAACCTGAGTCAGCTGTTTTCAAGGCTGTATCTGCAAGACCTTTACGCGCACCGTGAGTAGAGATAAAGTATTCGAGTACCGTCAGTCCTTCACGGAAAGAGGATTTGATCGGAAGTTCGATAATCCGTCCAGCCGGGTTGGCCATCAGTCCCCGCATACCTGCGAGTTGCGTAAAGTTCGATGCATTACCACGTGCCCCGGAGTCACTCATCATGTAAATCGGGTTTTCATTATCCAATGAATCCATCAATTTATTCTGAATAACATCTTTCGCATGGCTCCAGTAAGAAATAACACGGTCATAACGTTCTTCTTCGGTAATTAAACCACGGCGGAACTGTTGAGTGACCTTATCCACTTTCTCCTGTGCATCATGTAAAATATCCGCTTTGTTCGGCAAGACAACGATATCCGAAATACCAATTGTAATACCAGCACGAGTAGAATATTTGAATCCGAGGTTTTTCATTCGGTCCAGCATCCTTGACGTTTCCGTAATATGGAATCGTTTGAAGATCTCCGCGATGATGTCTCCTAAGATCCCCTTTTTGAAAGGCGATACAAGCTCTGCATTCTCCAAGTGTTCTTTCACATTTACCGTTCCATCTACGAAATACTTATCAGGCGTCTCCACTTGCAAGTTGTTGTCGGTCGGTTCGTTGATGTAAGGGAACGACTCAGGCAGAATCTCGTTGAAAATTATTTTACCTACAGTAGTCAGTAAAAGCTGTTTGTTCTGCTCTTCTGTAAATGTAGGATTATTTATGCTACCCGCTTGGATTGCAATACGGGTGTGCAAGTGAACGTGTCCGGTTTGATAAGCAATTAATGCCTCATTCGGATCACTGAATACTGAACCTTCCCCAGCTGAATCTTTGCGTTCCAACGTTAAATAATAATTCCCGAGAACCATATCCTGTGAAGGAGTAACAACCGGCTTCCCGTCTTTCGGATTCAAAATGTTTTGAGCAGCTAGCATCAACAGACGCGCTTCTGCTTGTGCTTCCGCAGAAAGAGGAACGTGGACTGCCATTTGGTCACCGTCAAAGTCAGCGTTATATGCCGTACAGACGAGTGGATGCAATGTAATCGCCCGACCTTCTACGAGCATCGGTTCAAATGCCTGGATTCCCAGACGGTGAAGCGTCGGTGCTCGGTTAAGAAGTACTGGATGTTCTTTAATTACATCTTCAAGTACATCCCATACTTCGGAATGCAAACGCTCAATCTTTCTTTTCGCACTCTTGATATTATGGGCTAAATTACGTTCCACCAATTCTTTCATAACGAATGGCTTGAATAGCTCAATCGCCATTTCTTTCGGCAGTCCGCATTGATACATTTTCAGACTAGGTCCTACTACGATTACAGAACGACCTGAATAGTCTACTCGTTTACCTAGTAAGTTCTGACGGAAACGGCCTTGTTTCCCTTTCAACATATGAGAAAGAGATTTCAATGGACGATTACCAGGACCTGTAACCGGTCTACCGCGACGTCCATTATCTACAAGCGCATCTACTGCTTCTTGCAACATACGTTTTTCGTTCTGGACAATGATGCCAGGTGCACCTAAATCTAATAGTCGTTTCAGTCGGTTATTCCGGTTAATGACACGACGGTACAGATCATTCAAGTCAGAAGTCGCGAAACGTCCGCCGTCTAGCTGTACCATTGGTCGCAACTCTGGAGGGATAACAGGGAGAACTTCCAAAACCATCCACTCTGGGCGGTTTCCTGAGTTACGGAATGACTCCACAACTTCCAGGCGTCTGATCGCTCTTGTACGACGTTGACCTTGGACCGTTTTCAGCTCTTCTTTTAAGGAATCTGTTTCTTTGTCTAAATCAATTGCACGCAGCAGTTGCTCAATCGCTTCTGCTCCCATGGCTGCTTGGAATTTAGAACCGTATTTTTCACGATAAATCCGGTATTCTTTTTCCGAAAGTAACTGCTTCCGCTCAAGTGGTGTATCGGCGGGATCAACTACTACGTAAGAAGCGAAATAAATAATTTCTTCTAATGCACGTGGTGTCATGTCTAGAATCAAGCCCATACGGCTAGGAATTCCTTTGAAATACCAAATGTGCGTGACAGGTGCTGCAAGCTCAATGTGACCCATTCGTTCACGGCGCACTTTTTGACGCGTTACTTCTACGCCACAACGGTCACAGACGACGCCTTTGTAACGAACCCGCTTATACTTACCGCAATGACATTCCCAGTCTTTTGTCGGTCCGAAAATTCTTTCGCAGAACAATCCGTCCTTCTCAGGTTTCAACGTACGGTAGTTGATAGTTTCAGGTTTTTTTACTTCTCCATATGACCAAGACCGTATCTTGTCTGGTGAAGCCAGGCCAATTTTCATATACTCAAAATTATTAACATCGATCAAGGAGCCTACCTCCCTTTAGTCTAATCGCCGCAATGGCTTGTCAGGCAACTTTACTTGTAGTGTCGCATTCAGCCAGAAATATTTCTTAAGCTGAATAGAATAGAAGAGGGTGCTCGAAGCCCTCTTCTATTCGGTTGTGATTTTCTTATTTATGTTAGTTCAGATCAGCGCTTTCCACTTTAGGATATCGTCCAGCTGCAAGCGCCAGCCTCTCGGGTCGTTTCGAACTTACTTTAAAAGGCAAAGTTCAGCCTTTGAAAGTATGCCCTCCAACGCCTGTCGAGGCTAAACGGCGCTTTCCGCTTTAGGATATCGGTTGATCTTCTTTCATCAAGTTCAGTGCGTCAGTTGGCTGCAAGTCTTCTTCGTCCTCTAAGTCTCGCAACTCTATTTCTTCCAGGTCTTCGGTCAGCATTTTGACATCCAACCCAAGACTTTGCAGTTCTTTGATAAGAACTTTAAACGATTCCGGTACACCTGGTTGAGGCACACTGTCTCCTTTGACAATCGCTTCGTATGTTTTCACACGGCCTACGACATCATCGGATTTGACTGTTAAGATTTCTTGCAAGGTATAAGCTGCACCATATGCCTCAAGTGCCCATACTTCCATCTCACCGAAACGCTGTCCACCGAACTGCGCTTTACCACCAAGTGGTTGCTGTGTAACGAGAGAGTATGGACCAGTGGAACGTGCGTGCAACTTGTCATCAACCATGTGCGCCAACTTAATCAAGTACATGACACCGACAGATACGCGGTTATCAAATGGTTCACCTGAACGGCCATCATACAAGACAGTTTTACCGTCTCGGTTCATGCCTGCCTCTTCCATAGTAGACCACACATCTTCTTCGTTCGCCCCGTCAAATACAGGGGATGCCATGTGCGTCCCTAGGCTGCGTGCCGCCATACCCAAGTGCATTTCAAGAACCTGTCCGATGTTCATCCGTGACGGAACACCTAGCGGATTCAACATGACATCAATCGGTGTGCCATCCGGCAAGTAAGGCATTTCAGATTCTGGTAAGATTCTAGAAATAACCCCTTTGTTTCCGTGACGTCCAGCCATTTTGTCTCCGACAGAGATTTTACGTTTTTGTACAATGTATACTCGGACTAACTGGTTAACACCTGGAGATAGTTCATCGCCGTCTTCACGGTTGAATACTTTCACGTCAAGCACGATTCCACCGGCACCGTGTGGAACACGCAGTGATGTATCGCGGACTTCACGTGCTTTTTCTCCAAAGATCGCGTGTAGAAGACGTTCTTCGGCAGTCAATTCCGTTACCCCTTTAGGAGTTACCTTACCGACCAAGATATCGCCGTCCCGAACTTCTGCACCGACTCGGATAATTCCTCTATCGTCAAGATTACGCAATGCATCTTCTCCGACATTCGGAATGTCACGAGTGATTTCTTCCGGTCCAAGCTTCGTATCACGCGCTTCTGACTCATATTCTTCAATATGGACAGATGTGAAGACATCGTCTTTTACTAGACGTTCACTCATGATAATAGCATCCTCGTAGTTATAACCATCCCATGTCATGAACGCAGTCAGAACATTACGACCGAGCGCAAGCTCTCCTTGTTCCATAGACGGGCCGTCTGCTAATATATCAAGCGGTTTTACACGGTCGCCCACTTGGACGATCGGACGTTGGTTATAGCAAGTCCCTTGGTTGGAACGAATGAATTTAGACAAACGATAAATTGCAAGGTCACCCTTCACTTCTTTACCGTCAATTTCTTCAATTCTGCGAATGCGTACTTCTTTCGCTTCCACATGCTCCACGATTCCGTAATGCTTGGAAACAACTGCTGCGCCTGAATCACGCGCTGAGATATGCTCCATACCCGTTCCTACGAAAGGCGCTTCCGGGTTCAATAGAGGAACCGCTTGACGTTGCATGTTCGCCCCCATCAACGCACGGTTGGAGTCATCATTCTCTAGGAATGGGATACATGCAGTCGCTGCAGAAACGACCTGTTTAGGAGAAACGTCCATATAGTCAATTTGGTCCCGTTTGAAGACTGTGTTGTCCCCTTGGAAACGTCCTACGACTTCATCATTGACAAATGAACCGTCCTCGCCAAGTGGCGCGTTTGCTTGTGCTACTACGTAATTATCCTCAATATCCGCTGTCAGATAATCGATTTGCGCTGTTACACGGCCTGTTTCAGGATCTACCTTCCGATAAGGTGTCTCAATAAAACCAAAACGATTTACTTTAGCAAATGTAGATAATGAGTTAATCAGCCCAATGTTCGGACCCTCCGGCGTTTCAATCGGACACATACGGCCGTAGTGTGAGTAATGCACGTCACGAACTTCCATCCCTGCACGTTCACGAGTCAAACCACCTGGTCCGAGTGCAGATAAACGACGTTTGTGCGTCAATTCAGCAAGCGGATTCGTTTGGTCCATGAACTGAGACAGCTGGGAACTTCCGAAGAACTCTTTTATAGACGCGATAACTGGACGTATATTGATCAATTGTTGCGGTACGATGGATTGTGTATCGTTGATGGACATACGTTCTTTAACAACACGCTCCATCCGGGATAGTCCGATACGGAATTGGTTTTGAAGCAACTCACCAACAGAACGCAAACGACGATTTCCAAGGTGATCTATATCATCTGTATTTCCCACGCCATGTAAGAGGTTAAAGAAATAGCTGATAGAAGCTACAATATCTGAAGGGGTAATATGTTTAACAGACTCGTCTACTTCAGCATTAGAAATGACATTGAGTACTTGTTTTTCTTCACTTTTCGGTGCGTAAATTTTTAGCGTTTGAATCGTCATTGGCTCTTCCAAAACCGATCCGACATGTTCAATTGACTGCGTGTTAATACCTTCGGATAAAAACGGAAGCAGTCGATCTAGAGTACGTCGGTCAATCAACTGATCTTTCTCCACTAGAATTTCTCCAGTTTCTGGGTCAACAAGCGTTTCCGCGGCAGTTTGATTGAATAGTCGGTTTTGCAGATGAAGCTTTTTATTCATTTTATAACGTCCGACATTCGCCAAATCATAACGTTTCGGATCAAAGAAACGAGAATAAAGCAAACTTCTTGCGCTATCTAGCGTTGGTGGTTCACCCGGACGTAAGCGCTCGTAAATTTCAAGCATAGCTTTTTCCGAAGTCTCGGTGTTATCTTTTTCAAGTGAATTACGTAAGTATTCATTATCACCGATCAAATCGATAATTTCTTGGTCAGTCGAGAAGCCTAATGCACGTAGTAAGACAGTAATTGGCAATTTACGCGTACGATCGATTCGTACATGTACAACGTCCTTTGCATCTGTCTCGTATTCAAGCCATGCACCACGGTTCGGAATAACAGTAGCGCCAAAACCGCGTTTACCGTTTTTGTCCGTTTTATCATTGTAATAGACACTTGGCGAACGAACGAGCTGAGAAACGATAACTCGTTCTGCTCCATTAATAATGAATGTGCCGTTTTCGGTCATAAGCGGGAAATCTCCCATGAAAACGTCTTGTTCTTTTACATCGCCAGTTTCTTTATTGTGAAGACGTACTTTTACACGAAGCGGTGCTGCGTATGTCACATCGCGCTCCTTCGATTCGTCTACCGGGTATTTTGGTTCACCCAGTTGGTAGTCGATAAATTCCAAGGATAGGTTTCCAGTGAAATCTTGGATAGGAGAAATATCTCGGAACATTTCTCGCAAACCTTCCTCCAAGAACCACTCATACGATGCCGTTTGAATTTCAATCAAATTTGGCAGATCGAGCACTTCGTTGATTCGCGCAAAACTTCTACGCTGACGATGTTGACCATACTGAACTAAATGACCTGTCAACTCATTCACCCCTCATTAAGACAATATTAGTTTTTGCAAAATCAGAATTTCAGCTGTGACTTCGAAAAAACAAAAAGAAAACGAGTTCCGGCAAGAGCTCATTTTCGATTTCACAATCTTTTATCCAAACATCAGTATGCCTCTTTCTTTTCCAATTCACACAAAAGGGCATACAGCTGCAATATAATTATTTATGCATTCAATAATGCTACTACAATTAAACCGTACTGTCAACCTTTTTTTGCTAGTAAAATGAAATACCCTTTTTTCTTCGCAACCGTCTCAACATTACCAAATAAGTCCTGTAAATACCCTACAGTGGAAGGAGCCCCTTGTTTCTTTTGGATAACTACCCATAGCTCTCCGCCTGAAATCAGTTTTTCATAGGCACCTTTATAGAATGAAAAGACCGTTTGCTTACCCGCACGTATAGGCGGATTCGTCAGAACAGCCGCAAAGTGACCAGACTCCACCTGCTCCACGCCGCTGCTTTCGTAAACCTTTACATTCTGAATATTATTCTTCTCAGCATTCTGCTTAGAAAGAGTTAATGCACGTTCATTAACGTCGACCATATGGATAATTCGGTCTGGAAAAGCAGAGGCGATCGACAACGCAATCGGTCCATAACCGCAGCCAATTTCCAACAAGTCTCCCCTAACGTCCGGCTCTTTAAACGTTTCAGCTAATAATTTTGAACCTTCGTCAATTCCACTTTTGCTGAACACGCCTGCATCAGTCGTAAATGTGAAAACTTTATTCCGAATTTCTGCTTTCCATTGCTTCGGCGCACTAGAAACTTGAGGGTTTTTAGAATAATAATGCTCTCCCATGTTCATGCCTCCTGCTTTGGTTTACCGTAAATAACTGTAGATGAAGAAAAAAAGCCCGTCAAATAGACGGGCTTTTCTCAGATAAGTAGAAATTACTTAACTTCTACAGATGCGCCAACTTCTTCAAGTTTAGCTTTCATTTCTTCAGCTTCTTCTTTAGATACGCCTTCTTTTAGAGCTTTTGGTGCTTCGTCTACAAGTGCTTTAGCTTCTTTCAAGCCTAGGCCTGTGATTTCACGAACAGCTTTGATTACTTTAATCTTTTCAGCGCCTGCGCCTGCAAGAATTACGTCAAATTCTGTTTTCTCTTCAGCTGCTTCGCCGCCGCCCGCTGCTGCTGCTGCAACTGGTGCTGCTGCTGTTACGCCGAATTCGTCTTCGATTGCTGTAACAAGGTCGTTTAGTTCAAGAACTGTCATTTCTTTAATTGCGTCTAGGATTTGTTCTTTAGTCATTTTAAGTTCCTCCTGGAAATTTGTATTAACCGGTTTGTTCTATCCGGCGGTAGTTAAGATGCGTAATTATGCACCTTGTTCTTCTTTTTGTTCTGCAACTGCTTTTGTAGCAAGTGCGAAGTTGCGCACTGGTGCTTGAAGAACGCTGAGTAGCATGGATAGTAGACCTTCGCGTGAAGGTAGAGTTGCCAATGCTTTTACGTCTTCTGCCGATGCGACTGTTCCTTCGATTACGCCTGCTTTGATTTCAAGTTGTTCGTTCTTTTTAGCGAAATCATGCATGATTTTCGCAGGAGCCACTACGTCTTCTGTTGAGAAGGCAATAGCATTCGGGCCTGTAAGGTGTTCATTCAAGCCTTCAAGTCCTGCTACTTCTGTTGCACGACGCGCCATAGAGTTCTTGTAAACTTTAAATTCAACGCCTGCTTCACGAAGTTGTTTACGCAATTCTGTTACTTGTGAAACCGTTAAACCACGGTAATCCACAACTACTACAGAAGCTGCTTCTTTCAACTTGTCAGCGATTTCTGTTACAACCGCCTGTTTAGCTTCTAAAACTTTGCTCATGTTGACACCTCCTGAAAATTAGGGTCACTTATACCGATATAAAAAGCCCTCTCTGTCTAAGACATAGAGGGCTGAAAAGTCGTCATCTTTTAAAAAAGAGCGTCTTGTCCTCGGCAGGAACATTAAGTGGCAAGCCACACCTGCTGTCTTCGGTACAAATGGTTATCATCATAACAAGCGTAATCTTATCAGATCACTGTACACTTGTCAATATATTATTTTACAGTTACGCTAGACGGATCTACTTTTACAGCAGGACCCATAGTTGTCGTAACGTTTACTGATTTCATGTATGTTCCTTTTGCTGCAGCAGGTTTTGCTTTTTGAATCGTATCAAAGATCGTCAAGAAGTTTTCTTCCAACTTCTCATTCTCAAAAGAAGCTTTCCCGATTGGCGCGTGGATGATTCCAGCTTTATCCGCACGGTATTCAACTTTACCAGCTTTGATTTCTTCAACAGCTTTCGCTACGTCAAATGTTACAGTGCCTGTTTTAGGGTTCGGCATAAGGCCTTTTGGTCCGAGAACACGACCGATTTTACCAACTTCACCCATCATGTCAGGAGTTGCAACGATTACATCAAAATCGAACCAACCTTGTTGGATTTTAGCGATATATTCTGCATCGCCTACATAATCTGCACCTGCCGCTTCTGCTTCTTTTAACTTTTCACCTTTAGCGAATACCAAAACGCGTTGAGTTTTACCAGTACCATTTGGAAGCACTACAGCTCCACGGATTTGCTGGTCATTCTTACGAGTGTCGATACCAAGACGGAAAGCCACTTCAACTGTTGCGTCGAAGTTTGTCGTAGTAGTTTTTTTAGCAAGTTCAATTGCTTCTTTCACAGAGTACGCAGCTGTACGATCTACAAGCTTCGCCGCTTCTGTAAACTTTTTACCTCTTTTAGTCATCTGAATTTTCCTCCTCATTTGTGGTTTTAACGGATTAAACCTCCCACTTAATGAAGGCTGCGCATCTCATACGACCGCAGCCTTCACCTTGAACCATTGCTTTATCAAGAAGATACGAAATCAGTCTTCGATCTTGAATCCCATACTGCGAGCAGTACCTTCGACCATTGCCATCGCCGCTTCAACTGACGCCGCATTTAAGTCTGGCATCTTTTGTTCAGCGATTTCTCTAACTTTATCACGTTTAACTGTAGCAACTTTGTTCTTGTTCGGCTCACCAGAACCCTTCTGAACGTTTGCTGCAACCTTTAGCAATACTGCTGCCGGTGGAGTTTTTGTGATGAATGTAAATGAACGGTCTTCGAATACAGAGATTTCAACAGGAATAATCAAACCTGCTTGATCAGCTGTACGCGCGTTAAATTCTTTACAGAATCCCATGATGTTAACACCTGCTTGACCTAATGCCGGTCCTACTGGTGGTGCTGGGTTTGCTTTACCAGCTGGAATTTGCAACTTCACTACTTTAGTAACTTTTTTAGCCACGAGACACACCTCCTTAAGTCCGTGATGTGGTAATTGGGTTGCCCCTCCCACTCAAATATGTGCCTGCCGACAATGTCGGTAGAATTGGTTTATCCGTACAGACTACGTCTGACCTTTGAAATGATATCACCATTACACAGATTTTGCAAGTAGAAATAAACCAATTACACATCAATCCATTTTTTCAACTTGATCAAATGACAGCTCCATCTTCGTTTCGCGTCCAAACATATCGACAGTTACGACAACTTTTCCTTTGTCCAATTCGATCTCTTCCACTTTACCTTCAAAATGAGCAAACGGGCCTTCCAATACAGTCACGCTTTCGCCAACTTCGAAATCCACGTCCACTCGCTGTTCCTTCATTCCCATTTGTTTCAGGATGAATTCGACCTCTTCTGGTAATAGCGGAGTTGGTTTCGCCCCACCACCTGAAGATCCGATAAAGCCTGTTACGCCCGGCGTATTTCGGACAACGTACCAAGAATCGTCCGTCATAATCAATTCCACAAGCACATAACCAGGGAACGTTTTTCGCATGACGGTTTTCTTTTTACCTTCTTTAATATCTGTTTCTTCTTCTTCCGGAATGACGACACGGAAAATCTTATCTTGCATGCCCATTGTTTCGACACGCTTTTCAAGATTGGCTTTTACTTTATTTTCATATCCTGAGTATGTATGAACTACATACCAATTTTTCTCCATCTCCATCACATTGAGGACTACGCGTCCGTCCCTCCTTTAATTAAACTGAAAAAACCCGTTTATTCATCAAAACGGGATATTCTCAAGCTATTCATACTTTCTTTATCATAAACCAGTATACCATTTCATGACCTCTGAAATACCCATATCTACCAGCCCAAAATAAACAGCCATAAAAATGACAGTTGAAATAACAACTACCGTGTACTTCGTCAGTTCCTTACGCTTCGGCCAACTGACTTTCCGCATCTCTGAAACAACTTTTTTCAAAAAATCGCTGATCTTGCTCATTCTTCTCCAACCCTTCCGAATGACATAGCGCCCAACATTGAACTCTATGTAACTGGTCAAATGGTTTGCTTATGCAACGTATGCGCGTTGCAATGACTGCAAAACTTTTTGATGACGATTCTTCCGTCACGGCCCTGATTACCAGCCGGCAAAGTATAGTTTCGCGAACCACAATTTTCACAGCATATAATTATTTTTTTAACCATTTGGATTCACCTATTCAAGACAATAGTCTTGCTAAAGAGTACCATCTTACCAACGACATGTCAATTTACTTTCGACGTGATCACCGTACCAAATCCATCGCCATAGAGTGCTCCAACTTACGTTTGATGCGCTGAAGTGCATTATCAATCGACTTCACTTGCCGGTTCAACACTTCTGATATTTCGCGATAGGATTGTCCTTCCAAATAAAGCGTCAGTACCTCTTTCTCCAAAGCGCTAAGTACCTTGTTCATCTCTTCTTCCATGAACGAAAAGTTCTCTTTATGAATCATTAAATCTTCAGGATCATCTAATGTAGATCCTGCAATGATGTCGAGCAACGTACGCTCTTGTTCCTCATCATACATGGGCTTGTCCAGTGAAACCGAGGTATTGAGCGGAATATGCTTTTGGCGAGTTGCTGTTTTGATGGCTGTGATAATCTGTCTCGTTATACAAAGTTCAGCAAATACCTTGAATGAACTCAACCGATCCGGTCGATAATCACGAATCGCCTTATACAGTCCGATCATTCCTTCTTGTACAATATCTTCCCGATCTCCACCAATGATAAAATATGTCCTGGCCTTCATGCGGACAATCGGCTGAAATTTTGTAATTAAAAAATCTAGTATATCTGAGTTTCCTTGATGAATTCGTTCAATCATCTCTTCATCTGAAAGTGTAGAAAAATCATTTTTACTGTTCCCATTTTTCATATTCCGCACCAACCTCTCCACCCCAGAGTTCTATTGGTTTAATAAAGTTAGTATAGACGTGGAAATTTTTTACGTCAACTGCTCATTGCCCACGTCTCAACTTTTCAAAGACCGCCGCAACCTCATCTGTTAGCGGGATCTTCGAAAAAGGACGATTCTCTTGAATCTTTCTGACTCTCAGGGCAATCATCCGATCAACTTCTTTCATTTCCAACTCCAACTCCCGTGCCGACACACGAAGCGCTCCTTGTGCGAACACGACCCATTGTTCCACAAGGTCTGAAGTCGCTACATGAATTTGCGTCAATCGATTCGATAGTTCAGACACAAGTTTTTCAATCCGCTCATCTGCCGTTTCATTCTCTCGAGTAAAGACTACATCCACGCGGTATTGCTTCTTACGTTTTTCGATACCCGGCACTAGATGCGCATCAAAAACTACGATCACACGCCAGCCTTTATGCGCTTGGTATTCAGCCATTCGCTCAATCAGGCGATCTCGCGCCTGCGCAAAGTCCTCTTTTTTTAACGCTTGCAGTTCAGGCCATGCCCCGATGACGTTGTAGCCATCAACGAGCAGTACATCTTTTTTCATGATGTCGCCTGGGCAGATTGGCGCTTTCTTAAAACTTCATACATCAGCAATGCTGCTGCCACAGAAGCATTTAAAGAGGTCACTCGGCCCACCATTGGCAAGCTATAAAGAAAGTCGCATCGCTCGCGCAAAATTCTCGACATTCCCTTACCTTCACTGCCGATAATGACAGCAAGAGGGAGCGTCGCATCCATGTGGCGATAATCTGTAGAATTTGATGCATCCGTTCCGGCAATCCAAACTCCACGTTTTTTCAGGTCATCCACAGTTTGCGACAAATTGTTGACTCGCACAACTGGAATATGTTCAATTGCACCTGTCGATGCTTTTGCCACAACCCCAGTCAATCCAACAGACCGTCTCTTCGGAATAATGATTCCATGGACACCAGATGCATCCGCAGTCCGCAAAATCGACCCTAAATTATGAGGGTCTTCCAACTCATCAAGGATGATAAAAAAAGGATCCTCTTTCCTATCACGTGCTATTTCAAACAAATCGTCTAGCTCCGCATAGTCATAGGCAGCAACTGACGCAAGAATCCCTTGGTGGCTCAACTCCGTCATCCCGTCCAATTTCTGTTTAGGCGCCGTCTGGATGACTATTCCTGCCTCTTTTGCAAGCTTCATTATTTCTCCTATGCTTTTCTTATTGACACCTTCTGCTACCCAGATCTTATTTAGCTGTCTTCCGGAACGCAATGCTTCCACTACAGGGTTCCTTCCGCCGATCAGCTCAATTTCTTGTTCCGTCATGCCATTTCCTCCTCAGGATGTTCCACAAAATGAATCGCCTTCGCCATCAGCTCTGTCAAGCGTTCCTGTCGGCCTAATAAATAAACATAACCGAGGACCGCTTCAAATGCAGAGCTATAATTATACGTGGTGACATCAGTGTTTTTAGGGACAGAGCCTGACTTCGCATTACGTCCGCGACGCATGACGGCCTCTTCTTCCTCTGTCAGCAGTTGTTGTTCTCTCATCGTCCGGATAATTTGTGCCTGAGCTTTCGCAGAGACATATCGCGTAGCTTCTTTATGAAGCACTTGAGGCTTCACACGGCCGCTCCGCAATAAATGTTCTCTGACTGCCTGCTCGTAAACCGCATCGCCCATATAGGCGAGAGCAAGTGCGTTAAGCTGTTTGACGTCTATATCTCGCAAATTCCCCACGCTGTTACCCTCTTTTCCAGCGAGTGCCTTGCGCTGTATCTTCTAATACAATGCCTTTCGCCTTCAATTGATCTCGAATTTCGTCCGCTCTTGCAAAGTCTCGATTTTTACGTGCATCTAGACGTTCCTGTATGAGTGCATCCACTTCTTCATCCACTAACTCATCGACACTCTCAAACGGTAAGCCAAGGACTCCCATCAACTGGTCGAACGCTTCTAAGAATCGTTCCAGCACCTGACGATCCGTATTTTTCTCCAATAAATAGACATTCGCCTGCTTTGCTAATTCAAAGATTGCAGCGATGGCATTGGCTGTATTAAAGTCATCATCCATCGCATTTTCAAATGAAGTAATCTGCTCATCAATACGATCCAACCACGACTGCGGATCTTCCGCCAAGTCAGCAGACATTGAAAGTCGATGTTGCACATTATGATACGCCGTCCTGATCCGCTCAAGCCCATTTGCCGCATTCTCCACCAAATCTTGCGCAAAGTTCACGGGGTGACGGTAATGTACGGAAAGCATGAAGAAACGAAGCACCTGCGGATCGATCTGCTTACGAATATCATGAACCAAAATGAAATTTCCGAGTGATTTGGACATTTTTTCATTGTCAATATTAATATAGCCATTATGCATCCAATAGTTCGCAAAGGTTTTACCAGTCGCCGCTTCAGATTGTGCAATTTCATTCTCATGATGCGGGAAGGTCAAGTCTTGCCCACCTGCGTGGATGTCAATCGTGTCGCCAAGGAGTTCTCTCGCCATGACGGAACACTCAATATGCCAGCCCGGCCGACCTTTCCCCCACGGACTATCCCAGGAAATCTCGCCTTCCTTCGCTGCTTTCCATAGCGCGAAATCAAGAGGATCTGATTTGATTGCATTCTCCTCAATTCGTGCACCAACCTTCAATTCATCGATTGATTGGTGTGAAAGTTTTCCGTATCCGTCAAATTCACGCGTATGGAAATAGACGTCTCCATTTGATTCGTATGCGTACCCTTTCTCAATCAACAGCTGAATAAACTGTACAATATCACCAATGTGCTCCGTTACACGAGGATGAGCTGTTGCTTTTTCACAACCAAGCGCGCCCACGTCCTCAAAATATGCTTCAATAAAACGATTCGTCAATTCTCCGACTTCCTCGTTCAATTCGTTTGCCGCTTTAATGATTTTATCATCTACATCCGTGAAATTCGAAACGTAATTCACTTCATATCCGCGATATTCCAAGTAGCGGCGGACGGTGTCGAAAGCGATGACAGGTCGCGCATTTCCGATATGAATATAATTATAGACAGTCGGGCCGCAGACATACATCTTGACTTTTCCTTCTTCTATCGGAATGAATTTCTCTTTTTTACGCGTTAATGTATTATAGAGTTGAATGCTCATGTAAATCTCCCTTTTTTCCATTCGTTGATTCTAGCTGTTGTGTCCGCAGCTGCAATTCTTGAATTTTTCCTTCCAGACGTTTTATTTCATCTGCTATCGGATCAGGCAGTGTGTGATCCAATCGATCTTTCACTCGGACACCATTTGAAATGACAATCTTACCAGGAATTCCGACTACTGTGGAATTGGGCGGTACTTCTTTCAAGATTACCGAGCCTGCTCCCACTTTACTATTTTCTCCGATCGTAATAGAGCCGAGGACTTTGGCTCCCGATGCAACCAACACGTTATTATGCAGGGTCGGATGGCGCTTTCCGCCTTCTTTCCCAGTCCCCCCAAGAGTCACGCCTTGATACAGCGTAACGTCATCTCCGATTTCACAAGTTTCTCCAATGACTACACCCATTCCATGATCAATAAAGAGACGTCTGCCAATTACTGCGCCAGGATGAATTTCAATCCCTGTGAAAAATCTACTGACCTGCGATACCACACGCGCCAGAAAACGAAGATTCCGCTTATAGAAGGCGTGTGCTATGCGGTGCGCCCATATGGCATGCAATCCCGAATATGTCAATATCACTTCAAATGAACTACGAGCTGCCGGATCCTGTTCAAAAATGCAATGGATATCTTCTTTCATACGTTTGAACACTGAACTTCCCCCTTTTTTTCAGTTAAACCAGATGGCACTTTCCGCTTTTGGTGACAGCCAGCTTCAAGCGCCAGCCTCTCGGGACACTTCGGTCTTTCCGAAAAGGTGCAAAGACCGCACCTTTCTCGGCATGCCCTCCAGTGCCT